>NZ_WWJX01001249.1 GCF_009865215.1 Streptomyces sp. SID3343
CGCGGACCCCGGCGCCGAGCCCACGCGCGGCATCGATCTCGCCCGGGCGGCGCTGACCCAGGCCCGCGCCCAGGCGCGCACCCGCCACGACAGTCGGCAGGACCAGGCGCAGTCCCGTCGCGGGCTCAAACGCAGTGGCTCGGGCCCCGACGACCGCGACCCCCAGCCCCTGCGGCAGCTCATGGGCAGACTGGTGACCGAGCGCGGCTGGCAGACCCCGGCCGCCGTGCACGGGGTTTTGCAGCGCTGGCCGGAAATGGTCGGCCCGGCGCTGGCGGCGAATTGCAAGCCGGAGCGCTTCGAGGACGGCGAACTGACCATCCGCGCCGAATCCGACAATTACGCGACGCATGTGCGCTGGCTCGTGCCGAAACTGCTCGCCCGACTCAACCAGGAACTCGGCGACGGCACGGTCACCTACATTCGCGTGCTCGGCCCCGCGCAGGAGCGGCGCCGGGGACAGTGGCGTGCGCAGCCCTAGGTTGTTTTCGGCCACACCGGGCCGCACGAGAGCGGGCACGCACCCGGGGCGACGGGCCGGGTCCGGCCCGCGCGCGGGCGTCGTCCGAGGCGATGTGTCCGGTGTCATACCGGTCTGACACGCTGTCACTCTCCGAGTCGGCCGCACCGCGTGGACGGGCATGAGAGCGATTCGGGACCCCGGGGCAAGTAGGGGGACATGCGACAGGACACATCAGGGCGCCACACGCGGACACAGGGGCCTTGGGAACCCATCTTTGTGTCGGCTCGACCGGTAGACTGAACAAGCAATACCGCTGATGCGGATCCTGTTTCGACTTCCGCGGCTCCGTGCCCGGGGGCGCTACGGGCCGGCCCCTCGGGCCGCCCGACGCCACCTGCCGATCCTGCTCCCGGGCAGGGAGCCGTGCTGTGCCAGAAAGGGCGCTTCGTGGCCGATTCCGGCAACCCCAAGGAGAATCACGTGGCCGGTTCGCCGGAAACCCCCGCCGCGACCAATTCGTCGTCGTACGGCGCGAGCGACATCCAGGTGCTCGAAGGGCTCGACGCGGTTCGCAAGCGCCCGGGCATGTACATCGGTTCCACCGGCGAGCGTGGTCTACACCACCTTGTCTACGAGGTCGTCGACAACTCGGTCGACGAGGCGCTCGCGGGACACGCGACGCACATCGAGGTGTCGCTCCTTGCCGACGGCGGCGTCCGGGTCGTCGACAACGGTCGTGGCATCCCCGTCGGCATGCACCCGGTCGAGAAGAAGTCCGCGGTCGAGGTCGTGCTGACGATCCTGCACGCGGGTGGCAAGTTCGGCGGCGGCGGCTACTCGGTTTCCGGTGGTCTGCACGGCGTCGGTGTCTCCGTGGTCAACGCGTTGTCCTCGCGGCTTGCGGTGGACATCCGCCGAGACGGCTTCCGGTGGACGCAGGACTACAAGCTGGGCACCCCGACGGCTCCGCTGGAGCGTCACGAGGAGACCACCGAGACCGGCACCCAGGTCACCTTCTGGGCCGACGCGGACATCTTCGAGACGACGGTGTTCTCCTTCGAGACGCTGTCGCGGCGCTTCCAGGAGATGGCCTTCCTCAACAAGGGTCTGACCATCTCGCTGAGCGACGAGCGCCCGGACCACGTGGACGACAAGGGTGAGCAGCTCACCGTGACGTACCACTACGAGGGGGGGATCGCCGACTTCGTGCGTTACCTCAACTCGCGCAAGGGCGAACTCGTCCACCCGTCCGTCATCGACGTCGAGGCCGAGGACAAGACGAGGAGCATCTCGGTCGAGGTCGCGATGCAGTGGAACTCGCAGTACACCGAGGGCGTGCACAGCTTCGCGAACACGATCCACACGCACGGTGGCGGTACCCACGAAGAGGGCTTCAGGTCGGCGCTCACGGGCCTGATCAACCGCTACGCGCGGGAGAAGAAGTTCCTCAAGGAAAAGGACGACAACCTCGCCGGCGAGGACATCCGCGAGGGTCTGACCGCGATCATCTCGGTCAAGCTCGGCGACCCGCAGTTCGAGGGCCAGACCAAGGACAAGCTGGGCAACACCGAAGCGAAGACCTTCGTGCAAAAGGTCGTGCACGAGCACCTCACGGACTGGCTCGACCGCAACCCCAGCGAGGCCGCGGACATCATCCGCAAGTCCATCCAGGCGGCCACCGCCCGGATGGCGGCCCGCAAGGCGCGTGACCTCACCCGCCGCAAGGGACTCCTCGAGACCGCGTCGCTGCCGGGCAAGCTCAGCGACTGCCAGAGCAACGACCCGTCCAAGTGCGAGATCTTCATCGTCGAGGGCGACTCGGCCGGCGGCTCGGCCAAGTCCGGCCGCGACCCGATGTACCAGGCGATCCTGCCCATTCGCGGCAAGATCCTGAACGTCGAGAAGGCCAGGATCGACAAGATCCTGCAGAACACCGAGGTCCAGGCGCTGATCTCGGCCTTCGGCACCGGTGTGCACGAGGACTTCGACATCGACAAGCTTCGCTATCACAAGATCATCTTGATGGCGGACGCCGACGTCGACGGCCAGCACATCAACACCCTGCTGCTGACGTTCCTGTTCCGCTTCATGCGCCCGCTGGTCGAGGCCGGACACGTGTATCTGTCGCGTCCGCCGTTGTACAAGATCAAGTGGAGCCGGGACGACTTCCAGTACGCGTACTCCGACCGCGAGCGCGACGCGCTGCTCGAACTCGGTCGCCAGGCCGGCAAGCGGGCCAAGGACGACTCGATCCAGCGCTTCAAGGGTCTCGGCGAGATGAACGCCGAGGAGCTTCGGGTGACCACGATGGACATCGACCACCGGGTGCTCGGTCGGGTCACGCTCGACGACGCGGCCCAGGCCGACGAACTGTTCTCGGTGCTCATGGGCGAGGACGTCGAGGCACGTCGCTCCTTCATCCAGCGCAACGCCAAGGACGTCAGGTTCCTGGACATCTGACGCTGCCCGGACATCCGACGCCGTCTGGACATCTGACCAGCCGGGGCATTCGCCGCAGCGCGGATCTCCACATCTGAGTCGGCCCCCACGCCACTGCTCGAAAGGACTTTGACCAGCGATGGCCGAAGAGAACACCCCGGCGCCCGAAGGCGACCCGGTGGATGCGGTCAACAGCACCGGCGGTCTGCGCATCGAGCCCGTCGGGCTCGAGACCGAGATGCAGCGCAGCTACCTCGACTACGCGATGAGCGTGATCGTCTCGCGCGCGCTCCCCGACGTGCGCGACGGCCTCAAGCCGGTGCACCGACGCGTCCTGTACGCGATGTACGACGGCGGCTACCGGCCCGAGAAGGGCTTCTACAAGTGCGCCCGCGTCGTCGGCGACGTCATGGGCACCTACCACCCGCACGGCGACACCTCGATCTACGACGCACTGGTGCGCCTGGCCCAGCCGTGGTCGATGCGCATGCCGCTCGTGGACAGCAACGGCAACTTCGGCTCCCCGGGCAACGACCCGGCGGCGGCGATGCGCTACACCGAGTGCAAGCTCAAGTGGCTGTCGATGGAGATGCTCCGCGACATCGACGAGGACACCGTCGATCTCCAGGACAACTACGACGGCCGCAACCAGGAACCGACGGTCCTGCCGGCGCGCTTCCCGAACCTGCTCGTCAACGGGTCCGCGGGCATCGCGGTCGGCATGGCGACCAACATCCCGCCGCACAACCTGCGCGAGGTCGCGTCGGGCGCGCAGTGGTACCTGCAGAACCCCGACGCCTCGGCGGAGGAACTCCAGGACGCGCTGATCGAGCGGATCAAGGGCCCGGACTTCCCCAGCGGTGCGCTCGTCGTCGGCCGCCGCGGCATCGAGGACGCGTATCGCACCGGTCGCGGCTCGATCACCATGCGCGCGGTCGTCGAGGTCGAGGAGATCCAGAACCGGCAGTGCCTGGTCGTCACCGAGCTGCCCTACCAGGTCAACCCCGACAACCTCGCGCAAAAGATCGCCGACCTGGTCAAGGACGGCAAGATCGGCGGCATCGCCGACGTTCGTGACGAGACCTCCTCGCGCACCGGCCAGCGCCTGGTGATCGTGCTCAAGCGCGACGCGGTCGCCAAGGTCGTGCTGAACAACCTGTACAAGCACACCCAACTGCAGGACAACTTCGGCGCGAACATGCTCGCGCTCGTGGACGGCGTGCCGCGCACGCTCTCGATCGACGCCTTCATCCGCAACTGGGTGGAGCACCAGATCGAGGTCATCGTCCGGCGGACCCGCTTCCGGTTGCGCAAGGCCGAGGAGCGCGCGCACATCCTGCGTGGCCTGCTCAAGGCCCTCGACGCGATCGAGGAGGTCATCGCGCTGATCCGGGCGTCCAACACGGTCGACGAGGCGCGCACCGGCCTGATCGGGCTGCTGGAGATCGACGAGATCCAGGCCAACGCGATCCTGGAGATGCAGCTGCGTCGCCTCGCGGCCCTGGAGCACCAGAAGATCACCGCCGAGCACGACGAGCTGATGGCGAAGATCACCGACTACCAGGCGATCCTCGCGTCCTCGGACCGTCAGCGGCAGATCATCAGCGAGGAACTCGCGGCGATCGTCGACAAGTTCGGCGACGACCGACGCAGCGCGCTGGTGCCCTTCGACGGCGACATGTCCATCGAGGACCTGATCGCCGAAGAGGACATCGTCATCACGATCACGCGGGGCGGCTACGTCAAGCGCACCCGTACCGACCTGTACCGCTCGCAAAAGCGCGGCGGCAAGGGTGTGCGGGGCGCGCACCTCAAGCAGGACGACATCGTCGACCACTTCTTCGTGACCACGACCCACCATTGGATCCTGTTCTTCACGAACAAGGGCCGGGTCTATCGCGCGAAGGCGTACGAACTCCCGGACACCGGGCGCGACGCGCGTGGACAGCACGTGGCGAACCTCCTCGCGTTCCAGCCCGACGAGAAGATCGCCCAGGTCCTGGACCTGCGCGACTACGAGGTGGCGCCCTACCTGGTGCTCGCGACCAAGGCGGGTCTGGTCAAGAAGACCTCGCTCAAGGAATACGACACCAACCGCGCGGCCGGCGTCATCGCGATCAACCTGCGCTCGGACGAGGCCGGTGACGACGACGAGGTGATCGGCGCCGAGCTGGTCTCCGCGGACGACGACTTGTTGCTGGTGAGCAAGAAGGCGCAGTCCATTCGCTTCACCGCGACCGACGAGACGCTGCGGCCGATGGGCCGGGCCACGTCCGGGGTCAAGGGGATGACCTTCCGCGAAGGGGACGAACTGCTGTCGATGAACGTGGTCCGTGAGGGCACGTTCGTGTTCACCGCGACCGATGGTGGCTTCGCGAAGCGAACCAGTGTGGACGAATATCGCGTCCAGGGACGTGGGGGCCTCGGTATCAAGGCCGCCAAGATCGTCGAGGATCGCGGTTCACTCGTCGGGGCGCTGGTTGTGGACGACACGGATGAAATCCTGGCGATCACGCTCGGCGGCGGAGTGATCCGTACTCGCGTCGCGGGTATCCGGCACACCGGGCGTGACACGATGGGCGTGCAACTGATCAACCTGGGTAAGGGTGACGCCGTTGTCGGCGTCGCACGTAACGCCGAGCCTGAGCCCGAGGCCGAGATCGACCCTGAGGTCGACGGGGCCGAAGCCGGTGCGGCCGAAGGCACGCACGAGCCGACCTCCACCGTCGTAGGGGAGGTCGCGCCCGACGGGCAGGAAGGGTGACGCGTGAGCACAGACCGGAAGTCGGCCGGCGGGAGAGGCGAGCGCGCCGATCGGAGTCGGGCCGGCGGGCGCGCTGACAGTACGGACGGCACGGGTCGCAACGAGGCGGCACCGCCCCCGGCGGGGCAGGTGCCGCCCAAGCCCGCCGCCCCACCACCGGCGGCGGGCACCGGATCCACGCAGGGCGCGGCACAGCGACCGCCGCGCCCTGCGGCTGCGACTCCGGCTCCCGCTCCGTTCAACTCCCCCTTCCCTCCTGCGGCAGGGGTGCGGGAAGGTACGGAGGGGCCGCCGAAGGCGGTGAACGGCAAGAGCGTGCCGACGCGAACGGCGGGGGCCGGCACGATCACGACCGCGCGCCCGAACCGGGCAGACGGGGGCGAGGCCACGTCGGCCACACACCAGGTGGGGCAGCCCGTGACGCAGCAACCGTCGCACCCGGGCCCCGAGTCGGGGATACGACCGATGGCGCGCACGCGCCGGGCGCGGCTGCGCGCGGCGCGGGTGGATCCGTGGTCGGTGATGAAGGTCGGCTTCATGCTGTCCCTCGCCTTGGGCGTGGTCCTGATGGTGGCGGTGACCGTGCTGTGGCTCGTGCTCGACGGCCTGGGTGTGTTCACCTCGGTCGGCAACACGGTCAAGGAAGCCACCCAGTCGGAGAACAACAGCGGCTTCGACCTCAAGCACTTCCTCTCGCTCAAGAACACGCTGTTCTTCAGCGGCGTCGTGGCCATCGTCGACGTCGTTCTGGTGACCGCGCTCGCGACCCTCGGAGCGTTCCTCTACAACCTCACAGCCTCGTTCACCGGGGGCATCGAAGTCACCCTGGCCGAGGAGGACTAACGATTTTGGCGGCAGGCAAGCGGTGCGGTACGCTCTCTGAGCACGCACGCGGGCCTATAGCTCAGACGGTTAGAGCGCTTCCCTGATAAGGAAGAGGCCACAGGTTCAAGTCCTGTTAGGCCCACCAGCATAAAGACCCCGGACCGATTATGGTCCGGGGTCTTCTGCATCCACAGGTTGACATCAACGGCTGTGGATACCGTCCCGCAGCCGAGCGCCCAACAAGGCCGCCGCCGCGCGCTGATCGTCCGTGGCAACGTGGGTGTAGATGTTCATCGTCACGCTGATCTGACTGTGCCTCAGAATCGCCATGGCCACCCGAGGATGCACCTTCAGCGCGGCGAGCAACGTCCCGCAGGTGTGCCGCGCGCTGTGCAGCGGAATCCGGCGAACACCCGACCGCGCCACTCGTGCGTCGAACGTGCGGGAGAAGCTTCGCGGTTCGATCGGGCCGCCGTGTCGCTCCGTGAAGATGAGCCCCGATTCCTTCCACGACTCGCCCGCGGCTTCACGTTCGAGCTGTTGCAGGTGCCTGCGTTCGGTCAGCGCTTCGACGCACAGCAACGGCAGAGGAAGCGCGGCCTTGGACGCCTTGCTCTTGAGGTCCTTGAGCACGAGCGCGCCGTCCACCCGTTGCACCTGCTTGCGCGGCACGAACTGACCTTCCGGGATGTTCACGTCGGACCAGCGCAGCCCGAGGAGTTCACCCCGCCGCAGGCCCAGCACCAGGACCATGACGAAGGCCGCGTACAACCGATGCGAACGCGCGACCTTCAGAACGTCGACCGCTTCGGCCACCGACCACGGGAGGACTTCCCTACTCTCGACCGAGGGCATGTCCACCAGCGCCGCGACGTTGCGGCCCACCAGTTCCTCACGCATGGCTCGGTTGAGCGCGTTCCGCAGGGTCTTCAGGACTTCCACGATGGTGGACTGCCCGACCCCTGATCGACGCAGGGCATCGAGCAGGGCCCGGACCTGCTTCGGCGTCACCTTGGTGACGACCTTCTTGCCGAGCGCGGGCTTGATGTACAGCCGGACCATGCTCTCGTACTTCGCGTACGTCGCAGGCTCCCGGGCCGGCTTGACCATCTGCTCAAGCCAGTAGTCGAGGAAGGCCCCGAGCTTCCACGACTTGTCCGGCACCGGCACGCCCTTACGCTCGTTCGCCTGGAGGAGGGCCAGCCCCTCAGCTGCTTCGTCCCACGTCTTGCCGTAGGCGTACCGGCGGACGCGATGCCCGTTGGTGTCGGTCACGTAGGCCGCGCCCTGGTACCGACCGTCCGCCCGCTTCGTGATGGTGCCTGCCCCGTTCGGCCGCCGCTTGGCCATCACGCCACCTCCTCTTCCAGACGCCCCGCGATGAAGGCGCGCACGCTTACGGCGGGGATACGGCGTGACCGCCCGACCGTGAAGGACTCCAATTGCTGTGTCCGCATCAGGTCGTAGACCTTGGTCCGACCGAGCTTGAGCCAGGCCATGACTTCCTCGACCATCAGAACGTCGTCGTCACTCACGACCAGTCCTCCCCCTCTTCTTGGTCGGTTGCCAGGTCGGCGAGTGCTTCGCGGGCGGTTTCGCGGTTGGTGCGGATGTCGTGGGCGACGGTCGCGGCGAGCCAGGACTCACCCGGGGTGTGGCCGTGTCCGGCGTACTCCCAGTGCGCGACCACCAGCGTTGAGCCCTCCGAGTCGCCGGCACCATCAGCCGCGGCCGGGTCTGGCAGCCCGAGCGAGCGCCGTTGCTGCGTGGCGCGGAAGTCGGCACGGACCTTGCGCAGCGCCCCGAGGGTGGTCGAGTAGGCGCGGGACTTGGTGGAGAAGTGGCCCCGGAAGCCGAGCATGTGCGACCAGTGCGCGAGCATCCGTTCCGGGTACGCGTCGTCCAGCTCCCAACACGCCTCGATCAGGCGACGCGTGTGCTCCGGGACCTGAAGGAGCGTCAGTTCCGCGCGCTCCCCGATCCGGCGATCCAGGCCCCCGGCGATCTCGGCCGCTTTCGTGGCGTACTTGGCGACGTAGGCCGCCACGCCTTCCTCCGTGATGTCGGTGCCGTCCTCGAAGCCGGACGCGATCGGTCGCACGTCCACCTGAGCGCCCCATGCCAGGGTTCGGGCCGGGTGTCCGAGGTCGGTGGCCGGCACCTCCAGGCGCACGCGCGCGGCAGCCGCCCGGATCGCATCGTCCAGCAGGGCAACGGTCGCCCACGCGGGAGGTTCGGTGTCCGGACCGTCGGGACCGTCGAGGCGAACGACCGCGTGGAAGTGGACCGCACCGCGCTTTTGGAACTCCGCGACCTTCGCGAACGACAGCTTCGCCGCCTGCCGGAACTCCGCACGGTTGAGGCCGGCCCGGGAGCCGAGTTCACGCCGCAGGTAGACCGCGAACCGGGCCCACAGGTGTCCGGCGTGGTTGTTCCACAACACCGCCCCGCCGTAGTCGTACCGGCCCGGATCGAGCGCGGTCCCCAGTTCGGGAGCGTCTTCCGGATGGGTTGCCCCGCAGCGGCAGCGGCCCGAGTCCGGGCGGTTGTGGACCGGGCCGAACGAGGGAGCCGTCAAGGTCGCGAACACCCGAGGGTGCGCCCGCACCGTGGTGGGCACGTGCTTGCGGACGTCGCCGCTCAGGCCGGCCCGGATCAGGTGGAAGGTGTCCGCCGCGTACATCGACGCGCACGAGGGGCAGCGGGAGGAACGGCGGTTGCCGCAGGCGACCCGCAGCGTCGCGCCCGGTTCCTCACGCGTGGACCACGTGTGCAGGGTCCGGCCGGCCCGGTCGGTCGTGGTCGTCTCGCCCATCAGGTGAACCGGGTCCGAGCAGCCGCCGGTACGGCGCATCTGTTCGCGCAGCCGCTCGAAGCCGGGACGCGACATCACCCGCAGGAGATCGGACGCCGTCAGGTCGTCCACGCCCAGCGCGGTGGCCATGTCGAGGACCGTCATCGGGACCGCCGGCCGAACGAGGGATCGCGCGGGCAGATCACGTTGCCGTCGTGCGTCCACACCCTCAGGGAGTCCACCCGGACCCGGACCCAGCCGGGCGCGCGCGTACCGCAGCACGGGCAGACCACCGAGCGATCCACGTTCGACAGCGAGAACGCGGCGCCTTCGGGTGCCAGGACACGGGCGCTCACGCGGCACCACCGGCGAGACGACCCGACGAGGGGCGGCCGGCCAGACGCCACGCGGCGTTGTGCTCACCGCAGTCCACAGTCCAGGCGTACTCGCCGTCCGGGTAGTAGGTGTCAATGCGGCCGGTACCGGCGCAACGGCAGTCCGCCGGGTCCAGGACGAACACGCAGCCGCACGGAACCTCGGCACCGGGGAGGCCATTGATCGAACCGTCGAGGTCCACGGTTACGAGCGCACCCCGGCAGTCCGGGCAGGACGCCGGCAATGTGTCGAGGATGGCCGGACGTGTCAGGAGGACAGAAGCGGGCATGATGAGAGCTCCCTTGAGAGAGGGACGAAGAGCGGCGCATCTGCTTGGCGGTAGGGGCGCCGCTCTTCTTAGGCCGATGATCACGTGCTACGTACTTTGTGCTACGTAGCAGTAGAGCGTGAGTTCTGTGAAGTTGTCAACATGCGCCACGTAGCACAAAGGGATAGACTCTGGTCATGAGTACGAATCGAGGCCGGAGCGAGTACCGGCAGGTTGCGGACACGATCCGGACCGCGATCAAGCAAGGCGACTACGCGCGCGGGACCGTCCTGCGTGAGGAAGAGCTAGCCCAGTCGATGGGTGTGGACCGGAGCACGATCAACCGGGCGTTCCGGGTCCTGACGGCTGATGGGCTCGTTCGGGCACGACGAGGAAAGGGAACCCTTGTGACTTTCACACCGCCGATTCAGCGGAATGCAACGCTCCGCTACTCGCAGGCCGCGCGCGAGAGGGCAGACGGACGAGGCGCCTTCGACGCCGAGGTTCGCGCGTTGGGCTTTACGCCCAGGAGCGAACTCACGGTTAGCCGGGTAACCCCGCCAGCGAACGTGGCCGAGATCCTGAACGTTGCCGCAGATGAGAACAGCACCGTCAAGCGCGCCCGACGTATGTACGCCGATGACACTGCTGTGCAGCTTGCCGACTCGTACATCCCGGTTGCGATCGCAGAGGGTACGGCCCTAGAGGCTGACGAGAGCGGCCCCGGGGGCATCGTTTCGCGCTTCGCAGACCTGGGCCTTGCCCAGACGCGGATCACGGAGAGCCTCAACGTCAGGACTCCGACCCCGGAGGAAGCTTCGTTCCTGGACATGACGGAAGACCAGAGGGTCTACGAGATCACGCACACGGGTTGGACGGCAGATGGTCAGCCTGTGGAGGTGTGCGTCCACGTCATGCCAACCCACCTGTGGAAGCTCGACTACGAGTGGTCCGCCGACCAGAACTAGCGCCTCATGCATCGAGTGCGCCCGAGCGTCAGGTCTCCCCTGTGCTCGGGCGTACTTGTATGTCTGGGTGGGGGCAGTGGTTCATGGTTTCTCTACTGAATCAAGGCGCCCCGCGCACGGCGCGGGGCGCGCGTCCCGGAGCCCGGCCGCCGCTCCTGCCTCCGGCCCGCGTCGGCCGACTCCGAACGCGCGCCAGCCGAGCTCGGAGCCAGCAGGAGAACCAGTGGCCGGCACCCTCCCCCCGCAGCCGCCGCGCCCCGCGGTTCACCCCATGCCTCCGGCGGGCCAACTTCCGAGGGGAGGGGTCCGCGTGGACCCGGCGGCCGGGTGGGACCACCGTCTCTCGTCTGGTGGTTCCGCCCCTCGTTGACGGCACCAGGAGGTCAGCACACCCGGCACCCGGAATCAAATCCCAAGGGCACGGATTTGACACCGGGCACCGTGCGCGCTGCTGCGAGGCATGCCGACAACGAGGGACTCCACCACCAGACACCCCGGCCATGCGGCCGGGGCCGCGACTCCAAACGACACCCTCGGCCTACGGATCGCGGCGGGCACACACGCGGCAGAGCTGACAGCAGTTCCTGACACCAACAGCAGTGAATCTGGGCGGACATCAGCAGCCGCCAGCGGAGACGAAAGCGCGCTCAGCGTTGCCAAGTTGCCCCCCGACGTCGATCACGATCTACCTGATAAGGAAGAGGCCACAGGTTCAAGTCCTGTTAGGCCCACTTCAGTGTTAGCAGGTCAAGGGCCCTTTCCCGGTTTCCGGGGAAGGGCCCTCGGTCGTTTCCGGGGTCGTTCGGGGCCCAAAGGGTCGGCCGCCCGTCTCGGTCCGTCGTGCGACGCGGCGCGACGGCAATGCCTCGCGGGTGGGGGAACGACGTGGTGAGACGGGCGACTTGGGGGTCGGCGAGCGCCGCTCGGTCGTCGGTCGAGCGCCGCTCGTCGTCCGGCCCGGCTCAGCGCTTGAGTGCCGCCGGTTTGAAGCCCGGCTGCTTGGGGTCGGTCGTGGTGAGCGTGCCCCAATAGATCATCCGGTTCGTCGACTTGAACTCCGGGTCGCATGTCGTCAACGTGATCAGGCGCGATCCCTGTGGTACGTCCAACTGCGGTGGTTGTGAACCCAGTACCTCGCCGTTGGACGGTTTGGTGATGTAGGGGCCCTTGAGGATCGTGTAGGTGAACCACTGGGTCCCGGTCTCCACCACGACCTTGTCGCCGACCCGAAGTTTGTTCAGGTAGCGGAACGGTTCACCGTGCCCGTTGCGGTGCCCCGCGAGGCCGAAGTTGCCCACCTGGCCGGGACCGACGTAGGGGGGATACGTGTAGTGCCCGACCCCCCGCGCGAGCGCGTCGCGGCTCGACCCCTCGACGATCGGCTTGCGAAAGCCCGAGCCCAGCCGAGGGATGTAGATCGCCGCGAACTCGTGCCCGCGGACCGTGTCGGCGCCCTTGACCTTGGTTCCGTCCTTGTGCCCGTCCAGCCCCGTGTCGCCCGGTCCGCTGGTGTCCTCGTACGGCGGGGCCTCGGTGTTCGGCTCCGGCGTGACGCCCGGCGTGACGACCGGCGCGGCGACGGTCGGCTCCTCCGGGGGGAGGTGCGACCACTCCTTGTCGAGACGCGAGAGCGCGTCGTTCGCCTTCGCCTCGGCCTCGAAATTGGTCCAGTAGAGCTGATGCACACACAGCAGCAGTCCCACCAGGCCGATGGTCAAAAGCAGTTCCGCTCCGACGCGAATCGTCTTGCGTACAGCGCCCATGGGTCGACAGCTTGGCACAGACAAGCAGTTAGGTCAGGACCCGGAGACCGGAATGTGATGCGCCGTCACTTGTTTTCGGCGATCAGGGCATCGGGTTTGCCCTGGCTGCGGGGGCGCTCCTCCTCCAGATGTCCCCACACGATCAACCGATACGTCGAGGACCCGTCCGGCGTGCACGTGGTCAACGTGATGTAGCGGCCGGCCTTCTTGTACGGGCCCTTGTCGGGGATCGGATCGATGACCTCGATGTGCTGTGGGACGGTCTGCGGCAGGTCGGCGTCCACGACATAGGTGAAGTACGCCGTCGCGGTCTCCACGACGATCTTGTCGCCGGGCTTGAGCTTGTTGATGTATCGGAAGACCTCGCCGTGCCCGTTGCGGTGCGCGGCCAGCGCGAAGTTGCCCTGGGCGTCCCACGGCATCGCCGTCTGCGGGTCGGTGTAGTGGCCCACCAGGCCGTTGTTGAGCACCTTGGCCCGATCGGTGCCCTCGGCGATCGCCTGCCGCTCCATCCCCAGCTTGGGGATGTACATCAGCGCGAAGCCCTTGTTCGGCGCGACGTACTGGCCGGGATTGCGCGGATCCACCACCTGCCCGGGGGTGTCCTGCCACTGGCGTTGTATGTCCTGTGCCGTGTCGCGGCCCTTCTCGGCCGCCACCACGTTCGTCCACCACGTCAGATAGACGACGTACAGGACCAGCAAGACGCCCACCGTCATGGCCAGTTCGCCGACCAGGCGGGCACCGGCGGTGAGCACGCGCGAGCCCATCGAGGGCTTGGCCGCCTTGCGGCGCGCCGCGCGACCCGCGTGTTCGGGCACGGCATCGCGGGTGGGCGGGCGACCGCCGTTGCGGCGCTGCGCCTTGCGCCGCTCGGCTCGGCCGCC
>NZ_WWJX01001250.1 GCF_009865215.1 Streptomyces sp. SID3343
ACCAGGCGGCCTGTTCGCGGAAGAACGCCCCGAGTTCGCGGGCCGCGGTGTCGGCGCGCGTGCGGCCCGGACCGCCGCTGCCGGCGGCGCGCGAACTGCTCGCCTCCTGGAGCCGGACCGAGCGTTCGCGCAACCAGTCGCGGTGACACCGCGGCACCCCGAGCAGTTCGCAGATCACCATGACCGGATACGGCGCGGCGAACTCCTCCACCAGGTCGACGACTTCCCTGCCCCGCAGGTCCGCGAGCAGTTCGTCGGCGATCTCCTTCATCCGCTCGCGCAGGCCGAGCACCACCCTGGGGGTGAACTCCCGGCTCAGCAGCGACCGCAGCGTGGTGTGCCGGGGCGGGTCCAGGAACACGAGCCAGTTTTGGATCATGGTCCGGAGGGCGTGATGGGGGCCCGCCGGCACCGGCGCCGAGGGCGGCGCGGTGTTCGCCCCGCCGGTCGCCGCGATGCTCGACGCGACCTCCGCGCTGCGCCCGAACCCCGATCCGGTCAATACCGTGACGACGTCGTCGTAGCCGAAGACGTAGTGCGTGTCGGGCTCGCCCGGCGGCCCCGGCACGCGGTGCACGGAGGAACGCTCCCGGTAGCGCCGGTAGACGGGGTACGGATCGGCGAGGTCTTCGGCGGCCCAGCCGCGTAGGCCGAACGGCGGCAGTTCGTCGGGTTTCATGGTGGGTTCCTGCCTTTCGGATGGTTTCGCGGCCGCCCCGAAGGGCTCACAGCGCCCCGCGCACCGTGTCCGCGAGGGCGCCGGGGTCGGCCGGCAGTTCGTCGCCACGCCACGCCACGTGTCCGTCCGGCCGGACCAGGACGAAGGGGCGTCGGTAGACGGCGGCCACCTCGGGGTCACGGCACACGGTGACGCCCAGGGGCACTCGCCGTTCGGCGAAGGCCCGTTCGTACCCGTCGCAGCGCGCGTCGGCGGGCGTTCCCCCCGGTTCGGCGAAGCACAGCAGTCGAAAGCCGTCGCCGAACAGGTCGAGGGTCGAGACTCCCGGCCGAAGCCAAGCGTGCGGGGCACGGGATCCGGGTTTGCTGTTGGGCCGTTGCTCGCTCTCGTCGGTGAGCGGCGGGCAGGTCTCGGGGACGATGACGGGTGAGGTGTATCGGTATCCCATGTGGATCATCGGCGCGTCGAACTCGCGTCGGATTCCGCTGCGTTCGAGTCGATCGGCCATCGCGACCCGGGCCCGTTCACCCGCCGGTGTGTCCTCGTGCAGGTCGTCGGGGATGGACCGGCTCATCGTGCGCACGAGGTTGCGGTTGGCCTCTTCGACGGCCTGTTCGGCGACGGGCCGCCGTTCAGCGCGGTAGGTGTCGAGGAGCGCCGGGCCCGCCCAGCCGGCGAGTTCGGCGGCGAGCTTCCAGCCCAGGTCGGCGGCGCCGGCGATGCCGGTGTTCATGCCGAATCCGCCTGACGGGGACAGGGTGTGCGCGGCGTCGCCGACGAGGAAGACCCGCCCGTCGCGAAACTCCTCCGCCACCCGATGCGTCAGGTGCCAGCGGTGATCCGACAGCACCTCGATCGGTGTGTCGACGGCGAGCGCCCGTTCGATCAGGGTCTGCGCGGGTTGCGCCGCCTCCGGGCCGCCGTCGAGACGGACCGACAGCCGGAACAGTCCTCGGCCGTCCATCGCCCGCATCGGAAAGCGCAGCGAGTCGGACAGCAGGAGGAAGTAGAACAGCGCGAGACCCGTGCCGAGGCGGCGGCCGAGATCGGGCGCCCGGAACAGGATGTTGCGGAACACCTGGGTGGGGTGGCGCGCGGGGGCGGTGATGTCGCACGACTTGCGAATGGACGACGAAGCGCCGTCGGACCCCACGAGATAGCGAGCCCGGACGGTGGTCGCGGCCCCGCTCGCCTGGTCGGTGATCTCGGCGACGACCCCGTCGGCGTCCTGCCGGAAGCCGTCGAGTCGGTGACCCAGGTGCAGCGGGCCGGCGTCCGGGGCCCGGCCCACCGCGTCGGCGAGCAGCGGGGCGAGCCAGTGTTGCGGGCAGATCTCGTCGGGTTCCGGCGTGTGGGTGAAGGGCCGCCGGGTCTCACTGGTGCCGACGGGCAATCGGTACACCTCGTGCGCCCCGACCCGGGTGACCCACACGCTGTCGAGCGTATGGTCGCGGGGCCAGCCCGCCTGGCGGATCCGGTTCGCGACACCCCACCGGCGGAAGAACTCCATGGACCTGGGGCCGATGTTGCTCACCTTGGGGTGGGACACCGATCCGTCGCCGGCCTCGATGACGATGTGGTCCACGCCTCGCGATCGAAGGTCCAGGGCCAGCGCCATGCCGACCGGGCCGCCGCCGACGACGAGTACGTCGGTGTGCCGTACGGGATTCATCGGTCTCACCTTCCTGTCACTGTGCAGCAGGTCTGTCACTGCGACACGGGTCTGTCACTGCGGATCGAGTCGGTTGCGGAGGGATCGCCTCGGTCACGGTGGAGCGTGTGGTTTGTGGTTCAGTACCTCCGGAACCGGTCGGCCAGGAACGCGAGCGTCTCGCCCACCCGGTCCGGGACGAGCGGTTGCCGTCGGGCGGCCTGCGCGAGTTCGGTGAACTGCACGGCGAACGCGCGCCGGGCGACGTCCGGACGGGCGACGGCCTGCGGTGTCTCGCCGAGGTCGAACGGCGCTCCCGCGGTTCTGCCCGGAACCCCCGACGGCAGCACCGCCAAGAGCTCGGCCAGCGGCTGGAGCACACCGTTCATGACGTCGATCGAGCCGTTCATCAGTTCCGATCGCCGCAGGCTCGCGTCCGGGCTCTCGCCGAAGTGCTGGACCATGAGTTTGGCCATCATGCGATAGGACCCGTTGCACAGTCGGGCCACCTCCCGGGCCGTCGGCGCGACGACGACCTGTCGGTTGCCGTTGCCTTGGGCCAGGGTCGGGTTGCGCAGCACCGGGTAGGCGAGGTCGGGGGCGGGCCGGTGGCCGGCGGGTCGGTTCAGGCGCATGGTCATCAGCAGGTCGGACATCCGCACGAAGGCGTCGTGGTGCGACTCCTCGGCGCCGGGCGGCGTCGTCGTCGGGGACGGGGCCCGGCCTTCGCCCTGTTCGCTGATGACGTCGATCGCGAACTGGGCGCTGGAGACGTCGTCGACCTCCAGTTGGTAGTCGGGGTGCACGGTGTCGACCGACTCCCGCAGGAATACGTGGTGTTCGCCGCCGCCTCGCCCCCGGTCCACCAGGAACAGGTTCGGGATTCGGGCGAGTGCGTCCCGGACATCGGCGTACATCTCGCTCAGCGAGGCGTACGGGTGGCCGGGGCGGCTCGCGCTCGCGCCGCCGAGGTCGCCGTAGCCGACGCCGTCGAGGAGCCGGCCGGGTCGCTCGATGGCGATGAAACGTTGCACGCTGCCGACGTCGAGGGCTTCGAGGGAGAAGTCGAGGGGGACCCGCAGTTCCCGGTCGAGGTCGGCGAAGTCGATCGCGGGGAAGTGGAACGGCTCGCCGAGCGCCATGAGGATGTTGTTGACGACGAGGAAATGGATCATCTCCTCGCGGGCCACTCGCAACAGCGTGCTGCGGATGCCGTCGTCGAGGGTTTCCCCACCGTCACCGCAGACCGTCGCGAGCCGCTCGGGCGTCCAGGCCCCTCGCCGCACGTATTCGAGGCCGGCGCCGTGCAGCGGCAACGAGTAGGCGGCGTACAGGTATTGGAGGGTGACGGCGAGTTCGATCATGGCGGCGTGCCGCAGCGTCGACACAAGATCCTCGCGCGTGCGGATGCCCGGGGTGGTGCGCGCCGGGGCCGCCCCGACGGTGAGCACGTCGTCGGGGGTGCTCCGCTCCCGCAGGTAGGCCAGCAGCATCCGGGCCTTGGGCCCGGAGAGGTCGCGGGTGGGCGGCATGTAGTACGTCTTCGCCTTGTTCCTCGGGTCGCACATCTGCCAGATGAGCCGGGCGTAGGTGTCCACCCGGAATCGGTCCGCCATGCTGAAGACCTCGTCCCGCATGAACGAGAACGCGAGTTCGTAGAAGGCGAAGACCTCCGCGTAGACGAGGTCGAACGTCACCCGCTCGTGCGGTACGGCGTCGAGGTGTCGGTCGTCGGGCAGTACGCGCACCGACACGTGTCCGGTGCCTGCCCAATAGCCGAGCCGGTCCTCGTTGTCGTAGCCCGCACCGGCGGATCCGGGCAGCGACGGATCGACGGGCGGATCGATCCCGGGCGGCGACAGCAGGATGCGGGCGCAGCCGGGTCGGGCGCCGCGCACGACGAAGGCGCCTCGACCTCGGCCGTCGGTACGCACGGCGCACTCGGGTCCCCACGCGACTGCGGCCCCCCGCGGGCCGGCGCCGTCGGGGCGCACCTGCACGACGACGACATCGGTGCCGCGCGCGTGCGGCGAGGAAGCCGCGTCGTCACCGGGTAGGGCGCGCGGGTTGTAGAACTGTCGGACCCGGACGGCGTCGACGGGGCCGGGACGCCCGCGGACCAGGGAGCGGATCACCACCCGTACGTCTTGGGACTCGTCGTGCTCTCCGTCGGGGTGCTCCAGGATCACACACGCGTCGTCCGCCTGAACGTTGATCTCCTGCTCGCGCAACACCGGGATCCGGGTGCCGTCGCCGCGTCGCCGCACCAGGCACAACGCCTCGTGCTCGGCGGTGTCCGATCCGGGTGGGCGGGGCACCGCCACCACGCCGCCGTCGGGCGCCGTCGCGTCGGCGCCCGCGCCGCCGGGGAGTTCGGCGATCAGACGATCGCCGGGGGTCGTGCGCAGTTCCCACGCTTCGCCTTCGGTGTCGCCGTGGTCGGCTGCTCCCACCGACCCGGCGATCAGGTTGAAGGTGACGTGGGTGGGGCTCACGTCGACGGTGAGTCGGCGCGGGATCGGGTGGGGGTGGGCGTCGGCCGGCCCCGGTGCGGTGAGCAGCCGTCCGGCGGGGTAGGAGCGGGGTTCCGCCTCGCGCCACGGCGCGACGGTGCCGCGAAGTCGCCAGGGCGTGGGTGCTTCGGGAGGGGGCGGCGTCGAGCCCCGGTACAGCGCGAACTGGACGACGAGGCCGTCCGTTCCCGCGCTCGCCACCACATCGCGCAGGTGGGCCACGGCGGGCGAGCCGGGCCGCTCCTCCAGCCAGTGCATGGCCTCGTCGCCGGCGACGACGAACTGGTGCACGGTCGACACCGGCAGGCGCGAGGCCGTCACCGTGTCGGTGTCGGGCCGCGCGGCGTCGAAGACCTGCCACCGCGGCGGCTGGAACCCCTCGACATCACCGGTGAACGCGTAGCCGACGTCGTGCGATCGCCCGTGTCGGCCGAAGCCGAACCGGCCGATCATCAAGGTCGTGGTCCAGTTCGAGGACGGATCGACGTCGAACACCCTGGCCCGGTTGGCCGTGGTGGCGAAGTACTCGTTGTAGTGGCCCCACATGTCGACGCTGCGGCCGACCACGGGATCGTCGGTGATCACCGTCCCCGGTAAGCGTTCCGCGCCGACCACGAAGGCCTCGACGCCGAAGTGGCCGCTGCCGCCGAAGGTCGTGCCCGCGCCGGCGTCCGGCCCCATGGCGTGCAGGATCTCGTGATACTCGCTCGCCGGTCGGTCCGTGGGGAAAGGCCGGCCGTCGGGGGTCAGGGCGATGTTGCCGGCGAGGTCCACCAGGCCGCTGCGCGGGCCGGTGGGCAGGTGTGTGGTGGCGGTTCCGGCGAAGTGCAGACGAGGGAGATCGAAGACGCTCATGCCGGTTTCTCCGACACGGCGGCGCACTCCTCGGCGACGGCCGACGCGTCCGGGCCCGGTTCGTGGAAAGCGATCGCTCGAACCGCGTTGTCGGCCGACTCGATGGCGCCCTCGATCCAGGCGGGATACGTGGAGCAGTGTTCGCCGGCGAAGAACAGCCGTCCCTGCGGGCGGGCCGCCGAGCGCCGTTCGCTCTCGCAGGTCGAGATGTCCTTGCCCCAACGGACGGCCGCCGCCCCCAGACTCGACGGCGCGTCGCCCCACACCTGGTCCGCGACCCCCATGATCATCCCCGACTTGCGCAACTGCGGGTGTACCGCCGCCAGTTCGTTCAGCACCACGCCCAGCCGCGCGGACCGCCCGAGCCGGCCCAGGACGTCGGCGTCGTCGCCGATCGTGTAGCTGGCGAGCAGGGCCGCGCCCAGGCGGGGATCGCCTTCGGCCGCGGGGTAGTAGGTCTGCCGGATCAGTCCGCCGGTGAAGGAGGCTCCGCCGGTGATGCCTTCCTTCTCCCAGAAGGCGGTGCGGCAGTGCAGCGCGACCTTGGTGGCGGACCAGTACTTCATGTCGTGCACGATCGCCGACTTCTCGTCGTCGAAGCCCACCAGGTCCATGGTCCGCAGCACGGTGAACGGCACGGTGCACAGCACGTAGTCGCAGCTCTTGGTGATCGTTCCGAAACCGCGGCGGATCCGCAGGGCGACCTCACGGTCGCGCACCTCGATCCCCACCACTTCCTGACCGCGGCGGATCGGCCCGCGGATCCGGTCGCGCAGTTGGTGCACGAGCTGGTCCATCCCACCGCGCAGGCAGATCAGGCGGGCACTGGTCTCGTTGACGATGTCCTCGACGAAGCGGTACAGCCGCCCGGTGCAGCCGGCCTGGATCTGCGGATGGTCGGCGAACAGGGAGTGCAGGTCGATCCGGTCCCGGCGGGGGCCGTACACGTACGGCGCGACGTCGATGCCCTCGACCAGCGCGAGGATCTCCCGATCGAGCCCGTCACCGATGCCGGCCCGAAACGCGCCGGGCGCGATGGCGTTGACCCGCACACCCAGCCAGGCGCCGAAAAGCACCGTCGCGTCGTCGTAGTCGCCGCCCGACAAGCGCGAGCGCAGGTCCGAGACCAGCGCGGGCGCGGCGTCCCCGACGCGCTGATGGCCGGATCCGGTTCGCAGATACGCGTTGTCGTCCTCGAACAGCGTCCTGAACTCGCGGACTCGACTCGTGAGGCCGAGTTCGCGGATGTATCGCATGGTCCGGTGATGGGTGATCGGCACCCGCATGGCACCGAGTTCGACGCACGGGCCCGGCCGGCCGGGCAGGAATCGGTGGGTGCGGATCCTGCCACCGAGTTCCAATCGCCCTTCCAACACCTCGACGCTGTGGCCCAGACGTTCGAGTTCGTACGCGGCCACGAGACCGGATATACCGGCGCCGACGACGGTGATCCGCTTCTTCCATCGGTTCTCGAACGAGACATGTTTTCCGGGGCTTGGCAGCGGTGTTTCGAGCATTCGCATCCACTTCCTCGCTCATTTCGCCGCCCATTGTGTATAG
>NZ_WWJX01001251.1 GCF_009865215.1 Streptomyces sp. SID3343
GCGTTTCGTGGCCCAGGGCGCGGCGCGGCAGGCGGCGTGGGCATTGTTCGGCGCCCTGCCGGTGTGGCCCACGGGCATCGACGAGTTCGTCGAACCGGGTGAGGACATCGCGGTGGGCGACGCGGTCCGGGCGCAGTATCGCGGCGTGCGCGATCGCCTGCACCCGGGCGCCGTCCCGCCCCCGCGCGAAAGCGCGGAGACGGCCGGGCGACACCGTCGGGGCTGAACGGGGCCGGAGCGGGACCCCGGGGGCCCGTGCGGGCCCCCGTAGGTCCGCCCAGGCCCGTGAGCGGGCCTTCGAGGACCGCCCGGGCAATCGCCGCAGGGCCGCTACAGGCCCTGTCCGTAGCGCGGCGGGGTCACCGGGGACCCGTTGGCACCGAATCGCCCGAAGCGGTCCGGCAGGTGCCGACCCACCCGCTCGGGGATGTGGTCGCCGAGCGCGTGCACGGCCTTGGCGCCGGCCTCGCGACCGAGCCCCGCCGCCGTGGCCCCGGCGTGCTGGACGGGCGAACTGCCCATCAGCTTCTGGATCTGCTCGTAGCGGTCCCGGCCGGCCTTCGCCCCCAGGACGTAGCCGACGGCTAGGCCGGTGACGAAGGTGAGCTTGCTGATCATGATGTCCTCCGCGGTCGTCTGTCCCGCCTGTGCACGACAGCGCCTACCCGGGTGCGGCGCACAGGCAACCTGTGAGGTCCTACCGGAAAAACCCTGGTGCGGGCCACCCCCGGGGATGCGCTAATGTATTCCACGCAGCGACCGCCAAACGGTCCACCGCAATCCCGCATAGCTCAATTGGCAGAGCAGCCGGCTGTTAACCGGCAGGTTATTGGTTCGAGTCCAATTGCGGGAGCCACCGAAAGCGCCCCTCGGAGTCCCTCCGAGGGGCGCTTTCGCGTACGCCCCGACCCGCGCGCCGATCCCGCGCCGCGCGCGGGACCGGCGCACGGCGCGTCACTCGCTCCCGGAGCGGGCCCAGAACTCCCGCCACGACGCCCATTTCTCGGGCAGTTGGGCATCCGTGATCATGGGGTTGTCCGGGAAATGGAAGCGATCGCGCACCGCGAGTGGATGCTCCAGCACGTCGGCGGCGTAGAACGCCTTCGGCGTTCGGCTGCGGAAGTACCAGCGACCGTCGTGGCGTTCGTAGCGGTCCCAGTACTGCATCGGCATGACCACCCACAGGTCGCCGACCTCGTGCTCGGGACGGCAGTAGACGACGCCGGTGGCGTGATCCTCGTCCACGAGGTCGATCACGTGATTGCCGATCAAGTGAAAAGTGATCCCGTACGGGCGCAAAACCGGGTCGAACCACTTCGCCAACGCCGCCCGGCCGACGCCACCATCGCCCGTCCGCACGTCGGCCACGAACAGCGAGGCGAGCGCGGGAACGTCCCGACTGTCCAACGCGAGCGCGTAGCGGGCCGCGAGTTGGCGGATCTGCTCGTGCGCCTCCAGGCGGTCGAGCCGGGCGGTGATCGGGTCGCTCATGGTGCCTCCGTAAGCTGACACTTAGTCAACTGACACTGTGTCAGATACCGCGTGCCGGACGATTCGCCGCCAAGGCCCGTCGAGGCACGCACGTGTGAGGAGCGGTGCGCATGGTCAACGTCGGCATCTACCTGGACCTGCGCAACCCCGTCGAGTGGCGTCAGGACTGGGCCCGGCTGTACGGCTTCACCCTGGAACTGTGCGAGGAGGCCGACCGACTCGGCGTGCACTCGATCTGGACCACCGAACACCACGGCTTCGACGACGGATACCTCAGCCAGCCGCTCACCATGGCCGCCGCGATCGCCGCGCGTACCAAGCAGGCCCGGATCGGCACCGGAGTCACCGTCGCGCCGCTGCGCCACCCCGTACACCTGGCCGAGGAGGCCGCGATCGTCGACCTCGTCAGTGGCGGCCGCCTCGAACTGGGCATCGGGACCGGCTACCGGCTGCCCGAGTACGAGTTGTTCGACCGCGCGGACGCGTTCAAGACCCGCTTCTCGGCCACCGACGCGAGCGCGCGCGAGATCCGCCGGCTGTGGGACACCGCGGCGATCAACCCGCCCCCGGTGCAGGAACGGCCGCGGATCTGGCTGGGCTACCAGGGGCCGCAGGGCGCGCGGCGGGCCGGGCTGCTCGGCGAGTCGCTGCTCACCGCCAATCCGGAGATGGCCGCGCCCTACCTGGACGCGCTGCGCGAGGGCGGCCACGACGTGGCGACCGCGCGGATGGCGGGGGTGCTCAACGGCTGGATCAGCGACGACCCCGAGCGGGACTGGCCACTCGTATCGCGACACCTGTCGCACCAGTGGGACAGCTACCACCGCTACGCGGCCGAGGGTACGGGCGCCGAGCCGCCGCGCCCGATCGACGCCGAACGTTGGCGCGCACGGGGTTTGTCCTCGGCCCCCGGCCACTTCCTGCACGCGACACCCGAGGACGCGGCCCGCGACATCAAGGCGTACGTGGCCGGGACGCCGATCGAGACGGTGGTGTTCTTCGCCTCGCTCAGCGGCATGCCCGAGGACGCGGTGCGCCGGCACGTGACGACGCTGTGCACGCGGCTCGCGCCACTGCTCGGGTGAGGCCGAGCGGGGGCCCCTCGCGCGCGAGGAAGGGGGCGGCCCCGGTGGGTCGCCCCTTTCACCGGCACGCCGCTAGGGCAGGATCACCGTCTTGCCGCGGGCGCCGCCGAGGCGGCTGCGGGCGAGCGCGGCGGCGGTGTCCTCCAGCGGCAGCCGGGCCTCGATCGGCACGGTGATCCGGTGCGCGCGCAGTTCGTCGGCCAGGCGCTCGTACAACTCGGGCGTGGAGTGCTGTTGATGGTTGATCCCCTCCACGCCGCGGCGGCCCAACTCCTGCGGGTCGGCCGTGAACAGCGTCGACAGCGCGACACCGCCGTCGCGGACCAGCCGGGCGTAGGCCGCGAAGTCGTCGGTGTCCGACACGAGGTCGACGAGCGCGTCCACGCCCTCGGGATAATCCGCGCGCACCGTGTCCACGACGATGCCGCCCTTCGCGTCGTAGGTGTCGGACGCCCCCAGGGCCCCCATCGCCGACTCGCCGACGCCGCGCGTGACGGCGAGCACGCGCACGTCGCGCGCCGCCGCGAGTTGGGTGAGAAACGTACCGACGCCGCCGGCGGCGCCGACCAGCAGGAGGGTCTGACCCGCGGTCATTGCGCCCGCCTCCAGCAGGCCGAGGGCGGTACCGGCCGCCGTGGGGAGCGTCGCGGCCTGGGCGGGATCGAGATTCGCGGCCGAGGCCACCAGACCACCCGAGGGCACGGCCACGAACTCGGCGTACGCGCCGCCGGTGCCCGCGGCCGTACGCAGGGCCGAGCCGAACACCTTGTCGCCGATTCCGAAACGGGCGTCGCCCGGGCCCGTCTCGACCACGGTCCCGGCGAAGTCCATGCCCAGGACGAACGGGAACGCGTGTTCCATCGTCTTGGCGAGCATGCCGTCGGCGACCTTCCAGTCGAACGGGTTGACCGCCGCCGCCGTGACTTCCACGAGCAATTCGCCGCCGCGCGGGGTCGGCTTGGGCAGGTCGACGACCTTGGGGGCGCCCCCGAACTCGTCCACGGCGACAGCACGCATGGTTTTCTCCTCGCACAGGCGGTGACGACACATCACACGGAGTGCCATGATCGCCGGGCGGTGATCGACCGGCAACACGGCGTGACGGCCGCGATCGTCGCCGCCGGCCCGGTCGCCGCTTCGCATCGAGGACGCGAGTGGGGGAGAGGTCGGAGCAGACGCGGAGGAGCGGGTGATTTCGGGCGTGGGGCAGCGGCACACACGAGATCCCCCTGGGCGGCGGCGGCAGCCGACCGGTTATGCTGCGTCAGGCTGTCCGGGATCGGGCGGCACGGGGGCGGTAGCTCAGCTGGTTAGAGCAGGGGACTCATAATCCCTTGGCCGTGGGTTCGAGTCCCACCCGCCCCACCCGTGCAGGTCGTGTGCGCTGATGTGCCGTCGCTTTCCTTGGTCGCTCTGTGTCGTCATGCGACTCTTTTCCGTAGTCAAGGCAGAGCTTAGCGGGCTTACGTGCGATTCCGGGAGGGATTTCACCCTTTCGGACTATCCCCAGGTGAACCCCTGCTTCGAGGTGACGTCCGCGAGAGCGCGCTGACCTGCGACGCTGGGGTGGAACCAGTCCCAGTGGCTCAGGTCGTTCTTTCCGAAACGCTGCGCGTTGACCGCGCCGCCGTCGTAGCGGCAGTGCTGCCACGTCGCGCACACCTCGCGCAGTTTCGCGTTGTAGGCGACGACCCGGTCGCGGACGCGTTGGCGGCGGTCGAGATCGGCGGGCTTGGTGGATTGCGGGTCCTCCAGCATCGATTGGCAGATGTCGGCCGTCGACCACACCGCGCGCGCGAAGAACTCGTCCTCGCCCGTCTCCCACATGCGACCGACGTCGGGCAGGCTGACCACGAGCACCCGCGCGTTCGGCAGACCGGTGCGCAGGACGCCCAGCGCCTCGCGGAACTGACTTTCGAACGTCGCCGGCGACGTCATCTCCCTCTCGCTGGGCCGGCACGCGTCGTTGGCGCCCATCAGGATCGTGACGTAGTCCACCCGCTCGCCGACCGCGGTGCGGGCCTGGGCGGGCAGGTCGACCATCCGGGCGCCGGTCTTGGCGTTGTTGAAGGCCGCGTTCGCGGGCAGCCCCAGACGCGTCGCGTGGCTGTTGACCTCGCTGCTGGTCCCGGTGGCCCACGACTTGTCCGGGCAGTCCTGAAGCGGGGAGCACGTGTCGAAGCCGCGCGTGATCGAGTCGCCGAGCGCCGCCATCGAGCGGGGCCGAGACGGCGCCGCCGAGGACGTCGCGGCCTCCGGTGTCGGCGTCGGACTCCGCTCGCCGGCCCGCTCGCCCGCCCGCGCACTGGGCCGTTCGGACGCGGTGCGGTTGCCGGGTTCGGGGCTGTGCCCATCGGCGTTCACGCCCCCCGGTTGGTTGTCGGCCGCCGCCGGCGCCGCCGCCGGCTTGTCGCCCGAGTCCTTACAGGAGGACAGGGCCAACAACGCCGCGACCGTCGTCACGGTTGCCACCCCTACTCGTCGTTTCCCGCGCACGCGGCCCCCTCCGCCCCCTAGCATCGGTTCCACGATGTCCATCGACCGCACGTCACTCCTTAGTGTGAAGGCCCGCTTTGCCGGGAGTGCCGCCGTCGACACCCGGGCACGTTGAGTGCAGTGGCTCACCATTCCGAGACGGTGAGTAACGAAACTTTCCCTCGTATCGGACAATTGCCTGAATTTGATTACGGACAGCAACTGTTGCGTGTGGTACATCCGTGGTCCGTGGGGCACAATGGGAAGACCAGGACTCGAACAGGCAGTCCGCGACAAGGGTTGAGGCCGCTGGGGAAGGCGAACCTCGTCCTTGAAGCCTGGAGGTCCCGGTGACGACACGTGGAGTTCTGTACGTGCACTCCGCGCCGCGTGCGCTGTGCCCGCACGTCGAGTGGGCCGCAGCGGGCGTTCTCGGCGTGCGCGTGAGTCTTGACTGGGTCCGCCAGCCGGTGGCGCCCGGCATGTTGCGGGCCGAACTGTCCTGGCAGGGCGTGCCCGGTACTGCGTCGCGCCTCGCGTCGGCGCTGCGCGGGTGGCACCTGCTGCGGTTCGAGGCCACCGAGGAACCCTCGGCCAACGCCGAGGGCGAGCGCTACAGCAACACCCCCGACCTGGGCATCTTCCACGCGGTCACGGGGGCGCACGGCGACATCCTGATCCCGGAGGACCGGCTGCGCTCGGTTCTGGGCCGCGCGGCGCGTGGTGAGGTCGATCTGCGCTCGGAGGTCGAGAAGTTGCTCGGCAAGCCGTGGGACGACGAGCTCGAACCCTTCCGCTACGCGGGCGAGGGCACTCCGGTGCGCTGGCTGCACCAGGTGGTGTGACGGTCGAGGCGGCAGGTGGTCCGAGCGAGGGCGGCAGGCCCCGTGGTGACGCATAAACCATGAATACCGTCGAGAAGGGCCCCTCCGGATCATCCGAAGGGGCCCCTCGCGTCTCCGCCTACAGCACGAGCAAGGCAGTACTCACAGCGGGATGTTGCCGTGCGCGCCACGCTGTTGCGGGGCCGCGGCAATCGCGTTCGCGATCGCGATCCGGCTGTCGTCGGGGTCGATGACCTCGTCCACGACACCGATCTCGATCGCGCGGTCGAGACCGCCCGCGACCTTCTCGTGCTCGGCCGCCAACTCCAGTTCCACGTGCGCCTTGAGCTCGTCCGGCACCTCGGCGAGTCGGCGGCGGTGCAGGATGCGCACGGCCGCGACCGCGCCCATGACCGCCACTTCGGCGGTGGGCCATGCCAGTACTCGGGTCGCCCCCAGCGAGCGGGAGTTCATCGCGATGTACGCGCCGCCGTATGCCTTGCGAGTGACCATCGTCACGCGCGGCACGACGCACTCGCCGAACGCGTGCAGCAGCTTCGCGCCGCGGCGCACCACGCCGTCCCACTCCTGACCCACGCCGGGCAGGTAGCCGGGAACGTCCACCACGACCACGAGCGGCACCCCGAACGCGTCGCACATGCGCACGAAACGAGACGCCTTCTCGGCCGACGCGGAGTCCAGGCAACCGCCGAGGCGCAGCGGGTTGTTCGCCACCAGGCCGACGGTGCGACCACCGAGCCGGCCGAGCGTGGTGACGATGTTCGGCGCCCACTTGGGGTGCAGTTCCTGACCGGGCCCGTCGAGCAGACCGTCCACGACCGGGTGCACGTCGTACGCGCGCTTGGGCGACTCGGGCAAGAGCGCCGCCAGCGGGCGGCGGTCCAGGCGGGTCGGGTCGATCTCGCCCTGGTTGGCGAGCAGATCGGCCAGGCCGCGGGCGCGGTCGATCGCGTCCTGCTCGGAGTCGGCGACCACGTGTACGACACCGCTGCGCCGACCGTGCGGCTCGGGGCCGCCCAGGCGCAGTGCGTCGACGTCCTCACCGGTGACCGAGCGCACCACGTCGGGGCCGGTCACGAAGATCCGGCCCTCGGGGGCCAGGATGACGATGTCGGTCAGCGCGGGACCGTACGCCGCGCCGCCCGCGGCCGCGCCGAGGACGACCGAGATCTGCGGGATCCGGCCCGAGGCCATGGTCATCGCGTGGAAGATCCGGCCGACCGCGTGCAGGCTGCCGACACCTTCCTGCAGGCGCGCGCCGCCCGAGTGGAACAGCGCGATGATCGGCGAACCCTGGGCCATCGCCCGCTCGTACGCCTCGACGACGATCGCGCAGCCTTCCTCGCCCATCGCGCCGCCCTGGACCGTGGGGTCCGAGGCGTAGGCGACGACGGGGGCGCCGCTGATCGTGCCGACGCACGCGAGTGTGCCCGAGGTGGTCTCGTACGGCGAGATCTCCTCGTACGAGCCCGGGTCGACCAGCGCGCGCAGGCGCAGCCGCGGGTTGCGCGGGTCGTCGTCGCGGTGCGGGCGACCGGCCCGCGCGGCGGGTGTGGCCTCGGGGCGGTTGTCGATGACGGTCACGTCTGTCCGGTCCATCCTGCCCCTTGCGCGCGGCCGGCCCGGGGGGATGGTCCGCCCGGGGGCCGCGGGGAAGCGGGCGCGAAGCGGTCGGGGATCACCCGAACCGGCGGAAGGCGACGACGACGTTGTGCCCGCCGAAGCCGAAGGAGTCGTTGAGGGCGACGACGTCGCCTTCGGGCAGCGCGCGCGGTTCGCCGCGGATGATGTCGAGGTCGACCTCGTCGTCGAGGTCGTCCACGTTGATCGTGGGCGGCGCGATGCCGTGGTAGAGCGCGAGGACGGTGGCCACGGACTCGACCGCGCCGGTACCGCCGAGCAGGTGCCCGGTCATCGACTTGGTGCTGGTGACGGTGAGCTTGTCGGCCGCCTCGTCGCCGAGAGTGGCGCGGATCGCCTTGAGTTCGGTGACGTCTCCCGCGGGAGTCGAGGTGCCGTGCGCGTTGACGTGCACGACCTCGTGCGGCTCGATTGCGCCGTCCTTCAGGGCTATCGCCATCGCGCGCGCGATGTCGCGGCCCGTCGGCTCGGGCTGGGCGATGTGGTGACCGTCGGAGGTGAGTCCCGCGCCGGCGACCTCGGCGTACACGCGGGCCCCTCGGGCCGCCGCGTGCTCGGCGCTCTCCAGGACCAGGACGCCGGCGCCCTCGCCCATCACGAAGCCGTCGCGGCCCTTGTCGTAGGGGCGCGACGCGCGCTCCGGCTCGTCGTTGCGCTTGGACATGGCCATCATGTTCGCGAACGCGGCCATCGGCAGCGGGTGGATCGCGGCCTCGGTGCCGCCGCAGACCACCACATCGGCGCGATCGGTGCGGATCATCTCCAGCGCGTACGCGACGGCTTCGGCGCCGGACGCGCACGCGCTGACGGGAGTGTGCACGCCGGCGCGGGCGCCCAACTCGATGCCGACGTTGGCGGCCGGGCTGTTGGGCATGAGCATCGGGACGGTGAGCGGGCCGACGCGGCGCGGGCCCTTCTCGTTGAAGACGTCCCACGCGTCGAGCAGTGTGGTGACCCCGCCGATGCCGGAGGCGATGACCACGCCCAGGCGGGTGGAGTCCACGAGCGGCGCGTCGGGGGCGCTCTCGCTCGCGAGGTTCTTGGGGGAGAAACCGGCGTCGAGCCAGGCCTCGCGGGCGGCGATCATGGCGAACTGGCCGGAGCGGTCCAGGCGACGCGCCTCGACCTTGGGCATGACCTCCAGCGGTTCGACCGCGATGCGCGCGGCGAAGGTGACCGAAAGTTGGGCGGCCCAGTCCTCGGTCAGCGAACGCGCGCCGGACGTGCCCGCCAACATCGCGGACCACGTCGTCGCGACGTCGCCGCCGATCGGCGTGGTCGCTCCCAGACCGGTGACGACCACGGTTGGCGCGGCGTCCTTGCGCTCGGTCGACTTCACTTGTCTTCTCACTCCCACGCTGTTTGTTTCGGGCCGGTCCGGCGATGTGACAGGGCGCCGCGGCGACCCGGTGTGCCTACGCCGCACCGGGCCGGACTCGCGGGTGCGGGTCCGGCCCGGCAACGGGTGTCGTGCGATCAGCCCTTGGCCGCGGCGGTGAAGATGTAGTCCACCGCGTCGCCGACGGTCTTGAGGCCCTTGACGTCGTCGTCCGGGATCTTGACCTCGAACTTCTCCTCGGCCGCCACGACGACCTCGACCATCGACAGCGAGTCCACGTCCAGGTCGTCGATGAAGGACTTGTCCAGCTGGACGTCCTCCTCGGGGACGCCGGCGATCTCGTTCACGATCTCGGCGAGACCGTCGAGAATCTCCTTCTCGGTGACAGCCATGTTGCTCCTTGATTCGAATGCGGTGTGGTGAAGGTGGTGCGGTGGTGCAAGCCCCAACCGTCGGCCCGATCGCGACCCGCGACGGCCGAAGGGGACTACGGAAGCGTAATGACCTGTCCGGCGTAGACGAGGCCGGCCCCGAAACCCATGATCAAAGCGGTGCCGCCACTGGTGGCTTCGCCGCTTTCGAGCATGCGCTCCATCGCGAGCGGGATCGAGGCCGCCGAGGTGTTGCCGTTCTCGGCGATGTCCCGGGCGACCGGGACCTCCGCCGGGAGCTTGAGGGCCTTGATCATCGCGTCGGTGATGCGCATGTTGGCCTGGTGCGGGATGAACGCGTCGAGTTCCTCGGCCTTGACTCCGGCCGCCTCCAGCGCCTGTTCGCAAACCTTGGCCATCTCCCAGACCGCCCACCGGAAGACCTTCTGGCCCTCCATCTTGAGCGTCGGGAAGTCGGTGCCGGGTTCGTCGCGCAGGACGTCCCAGTCGATGGTCTGGGTGATGGCTTCCGAGTTGGAGCCGTCGGAGCCCCACACGACCGGGCCGATGCCCGGCGTCTCGGACGGACCGATCACGACCGCGCCGGCGCCGTCGCCGAAGATGAACGCGGTGCCGCGGTCCGACAGGTTGGTCAGATCGCTGAGCCGCTCCACCCCGATGACCAGGACGTATTCGGCGCTGCCGCCGCGCACCATGTCGTTGGCGAGCGAGACGCCGTAGCAAAAGCCGGCACACGCCGCGGAGACGTCGAAGGCCGCCGCGCGGCCGCCGCCCGCGCCGAGGCGGTGGGCGATCTCGGTCGCGATCGCGGGCGTCTGCTTGAGGTGGGTGACGGTCGAGACGATGACGCAGCCGACCTGGTCGGCCGAGATGCCCGCGTGCGCGAGAGCCTTGCCGGCCGCCGCGATGGACATCTCGGCGACGGTCTCCTCGGGGGAGGCCCAGCGCCGGGTCTTGATGCCCGAACGCGACTGGATCCACTCGTCGGAGGAATCGATCCGCTCGATCAGTTCCGAGTTGGGCACGATCCGAGCGGGACGGTAGCCGCCGACACCGAGAATGCGCGCGTGTGCGGCACCGGATCGGGGACTGATGGTTGCACTCACGCGTGGTCCTCCCGGACGGTAGCGAAGCCGGTCAAGGGCACGGCCGGCGTCGGGGCGAGCGTCACAGCGAGCTCTGCGGGTGGATGCGCAGCAAGGGCATGCCGGGCGCGACCGGGTCGCCGTCCTCGACGAGCCACTCGACCACGGTGCCGCCGTGCGGGACCGTGATGGTCTGCTCGTCGCGGTGCGAGCGCACCGTCGCGACCCGGGTGCCGGGCACGAGCGCGTCACCGGCCCGGATGTCGGTGAGTTCGATGATGCCCTTGAACGGTGCGACCACCAGGCGCCACGTGGGCGACGCGTCGATCGTGCTCGGGCTGCCGTGCTTGTCGACCAGCTTGCGGGCGGCCTCGAGGTCGTCCGGGGTCTTGAGGGCGACGGTCTCCACGCCGGGCAGGGCGCGCTTGGCGAGACCGGTCAAGGTGCCGGCCGGGGCCACCTCGATGATGCCGGTGACGCCCAGGTCGCGCATGGTCTCCATGCACAGGTCCCAGCGCACCGGGCTCGAAACCTGGGTGATCAGGCGCTTGACCACGTCGCGGCCGTCGTGCAGCACGGCGCCGTCGGAGTTGGAGACGAACGGGGTGCGCGGGTCGCGCACGGTGACGCCGGGGACGAGTTCCGCGAGGCGTTTCACGGCCGAGGCCATGTGCTCGGTGTGGAAGGCGCCGGCGACCGCCAGCGGTCGGACCCTGGCCTTCTCGGGAGGGTCGGCGGCGAACGCGGCGAGCTGCTCCAGGGTGCCGGCGGCCACGATCTGGCCCGCGCCGTTCATGTTGGCCGGGGTCAGGCCGTGCTCGGCGATCTTGGCGAGGACCTGCTCGGAGTCGCCGCCGAGTACCGCGCTCATGCCGGTTCGGGTGACGGCGGCCGCGGCGGCCATCGCCCGGCCGCGTTCGCGCACCAGGGTCATCGCCGATTCGGCGGTGATCACGCCGGTGCCGGCGGCGGCGGTCAGTTCACCCACGCTGTGACCGGCGGCCGCGCCGACCACGCGGTACGCGTCGGAAGGGTGCGGGAACAGGGCGAGCGCGGCGACCAGACCCGAGGCGACCAGCAGTGGCTGGGCCACCGCGGTGTCACGGATCTCGTCCGCGTCGGCCTTGGTGCCGTAGTGGATCAGGTCGAGGCCCGTGACCGCGGACCACCAACGCAGCCGATCGGCCACGCCGTCGAGGTCGAGCCAAGGGGCGAGGAATCCGGGTGTCTGAGCACCCTGTCCGGGAGCGACGAGTACGAGCACGAGGTCAAGCCTCTCTCCTGCCGGGGGTATGAGCCCCTTACCGGCAGGGACGAAGATCCGAGAGCTACTTTGTCGGTTTCCTACAAAAGGGTTGTGTTCAGGTTTCGATCGTTGCCAGCCGGCCGAGGATCAGCGAGACCTGGAGGGTGAACGCCGAACGGGTCTCCGTCGGTACGAGCCCCGTAACGTCGACGACGCGTCGCAGCCGGTAGCGCACGGTATTCGGGTGCACGAACAGCATTCGCGCGGCCCCTTCCAGACTCGCCGCCTGTTCCAGATACACGGACAACGTCTCCAACAGCGCGGAGCCCGCCGCGTGCAGTGGTATGTAGATCTCCTCCACCAGCTGGTCGCGAGCCTCCTCGTCGCCCGCGAGCGCGCGCTCCGGCAGGAGATCGTCGGCCAGGACCGGGCGCGGCGCGTCGGGCCACGCGACGCACGCGCGATGCCCCGACATCGCCGCCTGGGCGGAGCGTACTGCGGCGAGCAGGTCCGGAACCTCGGGCCCCACCACGACCGGACCGGGGCCGAACTGGCCGATCAGCGAGCGGGTCGCGCGAATCGGGTCGTCCGTGCCGCCCAGGATCACCACGAGCTTCTCGCCCTGGACCCCGGTGAGCACGTTCAGTCGGGCGTGTCGGCCCGCGCGATGGATGCCGTCCACGACCTCCTGCGCGTCCGCGTCGGGCGCGTTGCCCACCACGACCATGACCGAGTCCGGTGAACCCCAGCCGAGCGCCGACGCGCGCGAGAGGATGCCCTCGTCGGCCTCCCCGCGCAGGAGCGAGTGCACCACGAGGGCTTCCAGCCGGGCGTCCCACGCGCCGCGCGTCTCGGCGGCGTGCGCGTACACCTGCGCGGTCGCGAACGCGATCTCGCGCGAGTACAGCAGCAGTGCCTCGCGTAGTTCCTGCTCGTAGCCCGGCGCCGCCAACTCGGCGATCTGGGTCTCGACGACCTCGATCGTGGTGCGGATCAGCTCGACGGTGTGCGGCAGCGTGATCGTGCGGGTCAGTTCGCGCGGGGCGGTGCCGAACACGTCGGCGCTGACCTTTTGCGGGGTCTCGGGATGGCGGAACCACTCGGTGAACGCGGAGATGCCGGCCTGCGCGACCAGGCCGATCCAGGACCGGTTGTCGGCGGGCATGTTCCGGTACCAGGGCAGCGCGTCGTCCATGCGCGCGAGTGCCGCTCCGGCCAGGGCACCGGCGGACTTTTCGAGCCTGCGGACGGTCGCCGCGCGCAAATCGGGCTTGGAACTCACCGGCTCATCATCCTCCCTGGGCCGCGTCGGCTCGGACGGCCCCGGGTTCGGCACCGGATTGGGGGTCGGGTTCGGTTCGAGCGGCGCGCTCGCCCCTGCGTACCCGGTCCTGCGCCGCGCCGCTCAGCACCGCCCGATGCACCGCGCGGGCCAGTCGGGCGCCCCACGGCGAGCGCGGTCCGCCGAACGGTTCGACCACTTCCCCGACCACCGGCGCCCGGGCCGCGACACAGATCGCGTCCGAGGGGGTGCCGGTGCACGCGTAGCCCGCGTCGAGCAGCGCCTGTACCTTCGCCTCGGTCACCGTGGCCACCGCGTTGACCAGGGCCGCGTCCGACAGCGCCGCGGGCACGATCGCGACGATGTTGATCGTGCCCGGCGGCGGCGACCCCGCCACGCCCGGGGCGGGGGAGGCCGCCCACGTCGGGATGCCGATCCCGGTCGTGACCAGCGCCTCCACGCCCTCGTCGAGGCCGTGCGTCCACGCGGCGACCTCGGCCGCGGTCATCAGGCCCACGCCCGGCCCGGTCAGGCCCAGCGACGCGGCGATCTCGGCTAGGTGGGCCATCGGGTCCATCCGGTCGTAGCCCGGTCGCACCTGCGCGTTGAGCACCCACTCCCGCTCGCCGATGCCGCCGCCGAGCAGCGCGGACGAGACCATCCGCAGGCCCGGGCCCGCGCGCCACACCAGGGACGGACGGCGCGTGCCGTCCTCGTCGCGGTAGACCAACTCGGGGGTCGGCCGGGCGTCACGCGGGTGGGGCAGGGCGGTCATCCGCGACCTCCTCGTCGTCTTCGGCCTTGCTCTCATCGCCCGCGGCCTTGTTACGGCGCTCGCTCTCGCTCTCGCTTTCGTTCGCGTTCGCGTTCGCGGGCGGTGCGGGGCGCGTCGTGCTCGGGCGGATCAGGTGCACCCGGGGACGGCCGTCCGGCCCCGGTTCGACCGAGACGTGCGCCTGATAGTGCTCCGCGATCGACTCCGGGGTCAGCACCTCGGCCGCCGTGCCCGCCGCCACGACCCGCCCGCCGACCAGCATCAACAGCCGATCCGCGTACTGCGCCGCGACCCCGAGGTCGTGGAGCGTGGTGATCACCGTGAGGCCGTCGTCGCGGCGCAGACCGTCCACGATCTCCAGGACCTGCTGCTGATGACCCAGATCGAGTGCGGTGGTCGGCTCGTCCAGGAGCAACACGCGCGCCTGTTGCGCGAGTGCTCGGGCCAGTACCACCCGCTGCCGCTCACCGCCCGACAACCGGTCCACGTCGCGCCCGGCCAGCGCACTCAGATCCAACCGCCGCAGCACGTCTTCGGCGATCACCCGGTCGCGCCGGCTCGGCCGGGCCAGGTAGCCCAGGTGTGGGGTGCGGCCCAGCAGCACGTACTCGCGTACCGGCATCTGCGGCGGCACCACCGGGCTCTGCGCCGTGTAGGCGATGCCCCGGCCCAGCTCGCGGTGCGACAGGTCACGGACCCGGCGGTCGCCGACGCTGATCTCGCCGTGGTAGGGCAGCAGCCCCGCGACCGCCTTGAGCAGGGTGGACTTGCCCGCGCCGTTGGGGCCGATCACCGCGAGCCACTCGCCCGGCGCGACCTCGGCGTCCACGCCGCGCAAAACCGGGATCTTCTCCCGGTCCACGCCGGTGCCGCGCAGCAGCACGCGCGCGCTCACACGTCCACCTTGCGGGTGCCGCGCAGTACGAAGACGAAGAACGGCGCGCCCACGAACGCGGTCACCACGCCGATCGGCAGTTCGCCCGGCGCGGTCAGGGTGCGCGCGACCACGTCGGTCAGCACCAGGAACGCCGCGCCGCACAGCAGGGACATCGGCAGCACGCGCCGGTAGCTGCCGCCCACGAAGCGGCGCACGATGTGCGGTACGACGATCCCCACGAACCCGATCAGGCCGCTGATCGCGACCGCGGACGCGGTCGCCAGCGACGCCGCGAGCAGCACCACCAGTCGCACCCGGCCGGCCCGCACGCCCAGGCCCGCAGCCTCCTCGTCGCCGACCGACATCACGTCGAGCAGCCTGCCGTGCGCGAGCAGTACGACCATGCTGACCAGCGCGTACGGCAGAACCATGCGCAGTTCGCTCCAGCCGATCCCGGACAGCCGGCCGAAGATCCACGCATAGATCCGACGCAGTTCGTCGGTGTGCGCGGACTGTACGTAGGTTTGCGCGGCGGACAGGAACTGGGCGACCGCCACCCCCGCGAGGACCAGGTTGGCGGTCCCCGAGGAGCGGCTCGCGGTCGCGCCGAGCGCGTACGCGAGCAGCACGCCGCCCATCGCCCCGACGAACGACGCGAGCGGGACGACCGGGATGCCGCCGACGCTGTTGCCGTCGGCGTACACGATCACCAGGGTCGAGCCCAGACCCGCGCCGGACGCGGCGCCGAGCAGGTACGGATCCGCCAACGGATTGCGGAAGACGCCCTGATATCCGGCGCCGGCCATCGCGAGCAGACCGCCGACCGTCACCGCGGCCAGCACGCGCGGCAACCGCAGGTCGATCAACACCGCGTGCTGCACGGGGGACAGTCCGTGGTCGACGTGCACGAAGGGCAACTCGTCCACCAGCGCGAGCAGCACCCCGCGCGCGGGCAGGTCGGCGGCGCCCACGGTCAGGCCGACCACCATGGCGCCGACCAGCAGCACGCCCGCGAACACCAGGGGCAGTGCCGCGGGCCGGCGCCGGGCGGGTACGAGATCTTTCACGGAGTGGACGTCAGCCCTGCGTCGCACCGGCCTTGGCGACCGCGTCCGACACGGCCCGGACGAGATCGACCACCCGCGGGCCCCAGCGCGAGGCGATGTCGTCGTCGAGCCCGACCACGCCACCCTTCTGCACGGCGGTCACCTTGTCCCAGCCCGGGCGCTTGCCCACCGCGTCGGCGTTTTGCGCGCAGCACTTGGTGTCGGCGAGGAAGACCAGGTCGGGGTTGGCCTGGACGAGGTACTCGGCGGACAACTGCGGGTAGCCGCTGCCGTTCTTGTCCGCGTCGTCGGCGATGTTCCGCAGCCCGAACAGCGCGTACACCTGGCCGATGAACGTCTTGGACGTCGACGTGAAGAGGGTGTTGTCCAACTCGTGGAAGTAGCTGAGCTGCTTCGCCGGCTTGGGCGTCTTCGCCACGATCGCCGCGATGTCGGACTTCATCTTGCCCGCGACCGCGTCGGCCTCCTGAGTGTGCCCGGTGGCCGTGCCCAGGGTGTTCAGCTGCCGGTAGGCGTCGTCGAACGTCGTCGCCGCCGGCGTCAGCACCACCGGGATCCTGAGCTTGCCCAACGCCGCGACCAGACCGTCGACGTCGTCGGAGGCCACCACGAGGTCGGGCGTGTAGTTGGTGATCGCCTCGACGTTGGGCTTGAACCCGGACAGCTTGGTCTTGGGCGCGTCCGCGGGGAAGTTCGACTGGTCGTCCACGGCCGTGACCTGGGTGCCGGCGCCGATCGCGAACAGCATCTCGGTCGAGGACGGCGACAGCGAGACGATCTTCTTCGGCTTGGCCGCGATGGTGACCTTCGCGCCGCCCGAGTCCACGGTCGCCGGGAACGCCTTGGCACCCGCGCCGCCCGAGGGGCCGGCCTCACCGCTCTTGTCGCTCGCCTTGTCGTCCCCGTCCGAACCACCGCAGCCGGCGAGGACGAGCGCGCCGAACAGCAGTGCGGCGGCGGAACGGAGCAGGGGTACGGATCTCATCGAAACTCCAGGTCCTCGGACGCTGCAGGCGTCGGGACCCGTGGAGACGGATCGCCCCTCCTGCGAGGCCGATATCGTCGGCGTGGACGAGGCGACCTGGCTTATCCCCACACATTTCCCGGGGCATCACAGTTGCGGGACAGCGCCGGGATCCCACCGGACTTCGCTGCGTTCAACGCCGCCGGCGACAACCGGTCGCCGACGGGCGAACGATATCAACCGGTCCGTTCACCCTCGGTGACCGGGGCCCTTTTCCGACCGATCCGGGCGCAACAGGCGGGGGACGATCCGGGCGCAACCGGCGGGGAACAGGGCGACCCGGCCGCGCCGTTGAACCGGGCATGACCACCTTCGACACCCGTCGCGCCGGTGAGCGCTTCCACACCCGCGCCGGTTGGCTCGACTCGCACCACAGCTTCTCCTTCAGCCGGCACTACGACCCCGCCAACACCCACTTCGGCCTGCTCCTGGTCAGCAACGACGACACCGTCGCTCCCGGTACCGGATTCGACACGCACCCCCACCGGGACATGGAAATCGTCACGTGGGTGCTGTCCGGGTCCCTGGTCCATCAGGACTCGCAGGGCCACAACGGGATCATCCACCCCGGTCTGGCCCAGCGGATGAGCGCGGGCAGCGGCATCCTGCACTCGGAGAAGAACGACGCGGTCGGATCCCCCGACCCGGTGCATTTCGTGCAGATGTGGGTGGCCCCCGACGAGAACGGCATCACCCCCGGTTACGAACAGCTCGACGTACGTCCTCAACTGGAGCGCGGCGGGCTCGTGCCGATCGCCTCCGGCCGGCCCGGCCACGACGCCGCGATCCGCATCCACCAAAAGGACGCCGCGCTGCACGTCGCACACCTCGCGGCCGGCGGCTTTGCGACCTTGCCGTACGCGCCCTTCGCGCACGTGTTCGTCGCCCGCGGCATCGTGGACCTCGAAGGAGTCGGCCCCCTCGCGGCGGGCGACGCGGTGCGCGTGTCGGACGCCTCGGGGCAACGGATCACCGCGCTCCCGGACACCCCGGCCGAGATCCTGGTCTGGGAGATGCACGCCGCATTGACCAACGCGTGAACGATCGTGCTTGCTTGGAGTGCGCTCCAACTCCGTAGCGTTCTCGTTGTGCCCGTCCCACCGGGACGGGCTCCCCACCGGAGGCTCTCGATGACGGCCGAGCAGATCACCACCCACGACGCCGAGGTCGGCAAGTACTCGATCGGCGAGGTGGTCGAACGCACCGGCCTGACAGCGCACACACTGCGCTGGTACGAGCGCATCGGCCTGATGCAGCACGTCAGCCGCGAGGGACCCCGGTCGGGACGAGACGCAGGCGGGCGAGGCAGTCGGAGGCGCTACAGCGACCGCGACCTGGGCTGGCTGGAGTTCGTCGGCAAGATGCGGCTGACCGGGATGCCGGTCGCGGACATGATCCGCTACGCGGAGATGGTCCGCGCGGGCGATCACACCCGGGCCGCACGCCGGGAGCTGTTGCAGCAGCACCGCGAGGAGGTCCGCAACCGGATCAGCGACCTCCAGAGCTGCCTGCTCGTCATCGACTACAAGATCGAGACGTACGCGGAGCGGAGTAATGACCATGACCACTCTCAAGCTGGGTAACGACGGTCCCGAGGTATTCGCCCAGGGCCTGGGCTGCATGGGCATGAGCGCGTTCTACGCGGGCGCGGAGCACAACGAATCGGTGGCCACCCTGGAGCGCGCCCTGGACCTGGGGGTGACCCTGTTCGACACGTCGGACATGTACGGGCCGCACACCAACGAGGAACTGCTCGGTGCCTTCCTCGCCGAGGGCGACCGGCGCGAGCGGGTCACCCTGGCGACCAAGTTCGCGATCAACGTCTCCCCGGAGGGCGAGCGCGAGATCCGCGGCGACGCGGCCTACGTCAAGCAGGCCGCCGAGGCGAGCCTGCGCCGACTGCGCACCGACGTGATCGACCTCTACTACATGCACCGTCGCGACGTCCGGGTCCCGATCGAGGAGACCGTCGGCGCGATGGCGGAACTCGTCCGCGAGGGCAAGGTGCGGCACCTGGGCCTGTCCGAGGTCACCGCCAAGGAACTGCACGCCGCCGCCGCCGTGCACCCGATCGCCGCCGTGCAATCGGAATGGAGCCTGTTCACCCGCGACATCGAGGGCACCGTCGTGCCCGCCGTGCGCGAGGTCGGCGCGGCCCTGGTGGCCTACTCGCCGCTCGGCCGGGGCTTTTTGACCGGTGCGTGGGCCGCCGCCGAGACGCTGCCGGAAGGCGACTTCCGTCGCTTCCAGCCGCGCTTCACCGGCGACAACGCCGCCGCCAACACGGCGATCCTGGAACCCGTACGGACGATCGCCGCCGCGCACGGCGCCACCCCCGCGCAGGTCGCCCTCGCGTGGGTGCACTCGCGCACCGCTGCCTGGGGCACGTCGGTGATACCGATCCCCGGCACCACCAAGCGGCACCGCCTCGAAGAGAACGTGGCCGCCGCCGAACTCGCGCTCACCGATGCCGAACTGGCCGCTCTGGAGCCGATCGCCGCACAGGTTTCGGGCGACCGATACCCGGACATGGCGGCGACGTTCAACGACCGCGACTGACCCACCGCACCGAGGCCGCCCCACACCGGGGCGGCCTCAGTGGGATCGGCGCCCGTTGCGGCCTTCGCGCTCCAACGCGGCCACCACGTGATGGCGCAACAGGCTCTCGAAACCCGAGTCCCTGATCCGGTGTTCGAGCGCCGAAGGCGTCGTGTGCAACGCGGTGGCCGTCGCGGCCAGATCCCAGTCGTTCTCGTGCAGGCGCGAGAGCAGATGCCCGCGGCGGACCTGAGCCGCGGACAGCAGGAAGGTCTTGCAGTACGCGAGCCGACCGTCCTGGTGGACGATCCGCTCCCCGATGTGGTTCTCCTCGTCCAGGCGGAACGACGGGAGAAAACGCGACAGTTCGTACGGCCCGAGCCGATACGTGAACTGATGCGTGTACGCGTTCTCGCCGGTGAGACCCGACAGCATCAACCGGTGGAATCGCCCCCACGCGTCGTGCTGCCCGGCCGCCTCGCGGCGCAGATCCGCGATCGAGGACACCCGCTCCGCGGCGATCGTCGCGACGAAGTCCGGTACCGCGTCCACATAGTTGGCGTAGTGGAACAACGCCTCCCCGTACATGTCCTCCAACACCGTCGCGTGCAGGGCCCGATAGTCCGACGGGTGGGGCACCACGAACACGCTCGCGAGCGCGTCCGCGACGTACAACGCGACCCCGCACTGCCCCGGGTGAATCTCGAACACCCGCAGCGCGTCCGCCAATCCACGAACCCAGGCCCCGCAGAACGCCTCCTCCGTCCGAGGCGACAACCCCTCACGCACCGCCCGGTCGGTCCACTCCTCCCACGCGATCGACGGACCGCCGAAGTGCAACGCGAGATAGCCCTCCATGGCCAGATGCATCGGCAGAAACCGCAGCCGGGTGCCGTCCACCCCGCGTGCCATCCGCCGCAACGACCGCTTGGGCAGCCACACCTTCGCCCGGCGCGGCGTCGCCGGGCGCTCCTGAAGCTGCGTACCGAACGCCGCCGAAGGCCCCTGCCCCGTCTCCCACGACGCGACGAACGCGTGCGGAATGAAGGACCGATAGAACGTGCCGTCACCGACGTCGACGATCGACGGGTCCCCGACCCCGTACACCCGCCGATCCAACCGCAGATCGGTGATCGCCTCGTCGCGCACCAACGGCACGAGCCGGACCGCGCCCCACACCTGCGCGGGGCGAGCGGTCAGCCCCGTCAACGCGAAGTCACCGGTCATGTCGCCTCCTTCGCGGTCCGTGCATGGTCCTGTCGGGAATGCTCCCGTCGAGATCGGGAGCCCTGTCGAAATCGGTCCTGTCGGTTCGCCAGATAACCGCGCAGCTCGTCGAACCCGGCCCGCCCCTCGGCGAACCGGGCCAACTCCACCAACGCCGGGACATCCTCCGCGTCGCGCACCCCCACCGTCGGCACGCTCGCGGCCAGTCGCCTCACATCGAACCCGGCGGCGTCGTACACCGGGTTCAGATGCACCACCGCGGTCGCCCCGGCGGGGTCCAACCGCTCGCGCCACACCCGCAACACCTCCGCGGCCAGGCCCGGCGGGCTGTTGTCCCACCCGTCGGAGACCACGACCAACCGCTCGGGGGCGAGTTCGAGCGCGTCGAGGATCCGCTCACCCAGCGGCGTCGGCCCGCTCGGCCGCACGAACAGCGGATCGTGCGCGCCCGACGTCCACAGCCCCACGAAGTCCGTCGCGAGCGCCCGGAGCAGGTAGTGACACGCGAGCGCGACGGCCAGCGGACGCTGCCGCTTCACCGTCGACCCGAACGACGAGAAACTGTCGTCGAGTACCGCGACCACCCGCCCCCACGAACCGGCCGCACCGGCGGCCACGCGGCCCGCCGCGCCGGTCAGCGCCTCGTGCAACTCGTCGTGCCGAGCGGCCCGGGTCTGCTGCGGCAACGCCAGGACGTAGGACGCCAACCGGGTCAGCGGCATCGTGGCGAGATCCGCCGCGACCGACGTGGCCTTCGCCCGCTCGCCGGCCTGCTGAAGCCGCAACCGCTCCAGCCGGGTCAACTGCGGCGCGATCTTCTCCAGGAACTGCTCACGCTTGATCCCGTGCTTGGACGCCAGGCCCTCGGCGACCGTGTACGGAAGCTCGTACAGCGCGCTCGCCCCGTAGTGCGCCCGACGCCAGGTCTCGAACAGCGGCGTCGTGAAGACCGGCACCTTGCGCGTGGCGGTGAACAGGAACGTCCCTGTCTCCGCCGGTACTTCGAGGTGCGCGTGGCGCATCGTCGCCTTGACGCCGGCCCGATACTTCACCGCGTCGAAGACCGGATCGCGTCGCTGCGCCGTCCAGTCACGCATGATCGCGCGAGTGCGCCGGTTGTTGACGCCGCCGCGGGCCAGCTCGCGAAAAAGCTTGTACACCCGCTGGGGAGCCATCAGTTCCAGCCGGCGCGCGATCAACTCGCCCTCCCGTCGGCGCACATCGGGGGCCAGGTCGCGGCTGTTCTCCAGCAGATGCCGCACGACCAGCGCCGCGTTGAAGTCGTTGATGTCGAGCGCCAGGACCGCCGCGTACAGCTCGCGATAGTTGCCGAGCACGTACTCGTGCAGGAAGTCCACCGACAGCCGCTGCGCGTGCGCGTCGTCGCGGAACTCGCGTTGCCCGGTGGAGGTGACGGCCGCGTTGACGAACATCACGACGTCCTCGCACGCGACGAGTTCTCGGCGATCCACGACCGTCCCTTCGGCTGGGCAGGCATCTCGCCCGGCCGGCTCTCGGCCGGGCAAGCAGAAGCCGGCCGGGGAATGGAGGCGCGAACAGCGAAGGGGCGCTTAAGCTTGTGCTTTATGGTCTGACCTGGTCGCGTTCGATGATCGTCTCGGGGCGTTTCACGGTTTTGCCCACGTCGTAGCGGGTGGCGGGACGCTGGTTCTTCGAGCCGAGTGGCCGGCCCGGGCCCGGCCGGGTCGGTTTCGGCACTCGGGCCGGGCAGGGCAAAGTTGGGCGGAGGTTCCTGAACCCCCGGCGGACTCGGGCCGGGGTGAGCCTGTTCGGTGCGGCCGGTCGTTCCCAGGGTCGGCGGACGTCCTCGGCGAGTGGTCGGGCGAGGCGGAGCTGGGTGTGCGCGGTGATGATCAGCCACGTCCACCGATCGGCGGCTTCCGGGGTGCGGAGCTTCGGCCGGGTCCAGCCGAGCGTCTGCTTGATCATCCGGAACGTGTGCTCCAGGTCGAAGCGTCGAAGGAACGCCTGCCACCGCAGGTCGACGTCGCCGGCGATCATGCCGGTGACGGAGGACCACAGCCACAGCGGCAGTGGGTCTCCGCCGCCGGGCAGCCGGTCGACCTCCAGGCGAATCAACGTGCCCTCGATCAAAGGGAGTTCACCGTCGTGGTCGATCCACGCGGAGCGGGTGGTGAGCCGGGGGTGGATGCGGTCCCAGGCCGTCGCCCGGGCGGTGCCGTAGCGGTCGGTGACCTGTGTGGTGGCCGCGTCCGGCTCGCCCCAGGTGTCCGGTTTCGCGAAGCGGAACTCCTTGCCGTGCTTGGGCGGGCGGCCGCCCTGGGGCGGTGAGATCCACGGGCTGGGCACGGGCTTGCGCATGACCCGGTCCGAACGGAGTCGGCCCAAGACCTCCACCGGCAGGCCGTCCAACAGGTGGGCCATGCGCGGGGCGTCGTAGCCGGCGTCGAAGACGACCAGAATGTTCGGATCGCCTTCGCTCCACCGCCCGCCGGCGACCAGGTCCCCGACGACCCGGCGGACCTGGCGGGCGGTGACCTCGGCGACGTCGTCCTCGGGGCCGAGCCGGACGGCGTCCAGCAGTTGGCACCACGAGGTGCGGCCCGATTCCAGGGCGGCGACGAACGAATACGGCCAGCCCGGGATCATCAGGTGCTGGTCCCGGCCGCGGCCATAGGTGTGGCAGAACAGCCTGTCCGCGCTGGTGGGGGCGTCCGGCCGCAGCCAGTTGCTCACGTCCACGGCCAGGACGAGCCGGTCGTCGGCGGCTTTGGGCTGGGGCAGCGCGGCGAGCGTCCGTCGTAATCGCCCGACGTCGAGGCGGCCGCGGCTGAGAGCGTCGTACAGCGCGCCGTGCCCGCGGCGGTGCTCGGCAAGCAGCGTCAAGTCCACCGGCGCCGTCACCGGACCATCCGCGCACAGCAACGCGTCCATGAGCTCGAACAGTTCGTCACGCCGCGCGGTCAGACACGCGAAGAAGTCCTCCCGGAAGTGTGACGCTTCCGCGAACGGCTCCCGCCGAACATCGTGGTGCAGCAGACTCATTCCCCCACGGCCTTCGTGTCGATCGAGTGTGTCCTTGGTCGGAACACATGATCAGACGAAGGCCGTGTCCGCGTCCCGTGAACTCCCGGACGAGTGATCCCGTTCGAAGCGTCGTTCGAGGTCAGACCATAAAGCACAAGTTAAGAGGCGGTTCCGAAAGTCGCAACCGAAGTCCCGCGGCCGGCTCCAGGAGTCTAGGTCGCGGTGGGCCACGAGCGCTCGCCAATAACCATGCCGAGAGCCCGGACCCCCAAGACCAGGGAGCGGCCACGGGCGACAACGGGTGAGGCCCCGATCCGCGAACGGATCGGGGCCTCACCCGCGTTGCCGGCGGCTACCGCCGCGCCACGATCAGGCGTCGCCGCCGACCGTACCCACGCCGGCCGCCTTGACGTCGAGCAGGTCGTACTGCTGGATCGCCTTCGACACGAGTCCGGGCTCGATCTCGCCGCGCCGGGCCAACTCGGACAGGACACCCACCACGACGGACTCGGTGTCCACGTGGAAGAAGCGCCGGGCCGCGCCGCGCGTGTCGGCGAAGCCGAAGCCGTCGGTGCCCAGCGACGCGAAGTCGGCCGGGACCCACCGCGAGATCTGGTCCGGTACGGCCCGCATCCAGTCGCTGACCGCCACCACCGGGCCGGGACGGCCGTCGAGTACTCGGGTCACGTAGGGGATGTGCGGCTCGGCCTCGGGGTGGAGCAGGTTGTGCTCCTCCGCCGCGACCGCGTCGCGCCGCAGCTCGTTCCAGGACGTGGCCGACCACACGTCGGCGACCACGTTCCAGTCCTGCGCGAGCAGCTTCTGCGCTTCCAGCGCCCACGGCATGCCCACACCGGAGGCGAGAATCTGGGCACGCAGCGCGCCCTCCTTCGCGGGACCCTCCTGGTAGAGGTACAGACCCTTGAGGATGCCGTCCACATCGACGTTCTCGGGCTCCGCCGGCTGCGCGACAGGCTCGTTGTAGACCGTCATGTAGTAGAAGACGTTCTCGGCGTTCTCGCCGTACATCCGCCGCAGACCGTCCTTGACGATGTGCGCGACCTCGAACGAGAAGGCCGGGTCGTACGCGACACACGCCGGGTTGGTCGACGCCAACAGCTGCGAGTGCCCGTCCGCGTGCTGGGTGCCCTCACCGGTCAGCGTGGTGCGACCGGCCGTGGCGCCGAGCACGAAGCCGCGGCTGAGCTGGTCGGCCATCTGCCAGAACTGGTCGCCGGTGCGCTGGAACCCGAACATCGAGTAGAAGACGTACACGGGGATCATCTGCTCGCCGTGGGTCGAGTACGTCGACCCCGCGGCGATCAGCGAGGCCACACAACCGGCCTCGGAGATGCCGTCGTGCAGCATCTGACCCTGCGCCGACTCCTTGTACGACAGGAGCAGTTCGCGGTCCACCGAGTCGTAGGTCTGCCCGTGCGGGTTGTAGACCTTCGCCGTCGGGAACATCGCGTCCATGCCGAACGTGCGGTACTCGTCCGGCGCGATCGGCACGAAACGCTTGCCGATCTCGGGGTCGCGCATGAGGTCCTTGAGCAGGCGCACGAACGCCTGCGTCGTGGCGACCGGCTGCTTCGAACCCTTCTTCAGGACGCTGTAGACCGGGTCGCCGGGCAGCTTGAGCGGCTTGGACCGGTCGAGCCGCTGCGGCAGCGAACCACCGAGCGCGGCGCGCCGCTCGCGCATGTACTCCATCTCCTCGGACTTCTCGCCGGGGTGGAAGTACGGAGGGACGTCGCCTTCGAGCTGCTCGTCCGTGATCGGCAGGTAGAGCCGGTCGCGGAAGGCCTTGAGGTCCGACTTGGTGAGCTTCTTCATCTGGTGCGTGGCGTTGCGCGACTCGAAGTTCGGGCCGAGCGTCCACCCCTTCACCGTCTGCGCCAGGATCACCGTCGGCTGACCGACGTGCTCACGTGCCGACTTGAAGGCCGCGTAGACCTTGCGATAGTCGTGCCCGCCGCGGCCCAGCTTTTGGATGTCCTCGTCGGACATGCCCTGCACCATGCGGCGCAGGCGCGCGTCGTCGCCGAAGAAGTGCTCACGCACGTACGAACCGGACTCCACCGCGTAGGTCTGGAACTGACCGTCGGGCGTGGTGTTCATCTTGTTCACGAGCGCGCCGTCGGTGTCCTGCGCCAGCAGCGGGTCCCAGTCGCGACCCCAGACGACCTTGATCACGTTCCAGCCGGCGCCGCGGAAGTACGACTCCAGCTCCTGCATGATCTTGCCGTTGCCGCGCACGGGACCGTCGAGCCGCTGCAGGTTGCAGTTGATGACGAAGGTGAGGTTGTCGAGTTCCTCACGGGCCGCCAGGCCGATGTTGCCCAGCGACTCCGGCTCGTCCATCTCGCCGTCGCCCAGGAACGCCCACACATGGCTGCGCGAGGTGTCCTTGATGTTGCGGTTGTGCAGGTAGCGGTTGAACCGGGCCTGGTAGATCGCCCCGAGCGGACCCAGGCCCATCGAGACGGTCGGGAATTCCCAGAACTCCGGCATCATCCGCGGGTGCGGGTAGCTCGGCAGTCCGTTGGGGGCCGCCGACTTCTCCTGGCGGAAGCCGTCGAGCTGAGCCTCGCTGAGCCGTCCTTCCAGGAAGGCACGTGCGTAGATGCCGGGAGAGGCGTGACCCTGGAAGTAGATCTGGTCGCCCGACTCGCCGTGGTCCTTGCCGCGGAAGAAGTGGTTGAAGCCGACCTCGTACAGGCTCGCCGAGGACGCGTAGGTGGCGATGTGACCGCCGACCCCGAGCCCGGGGCGGTTCGCCCGCGACACCATGATCGCGGCGTTCCACCGCACGAACGCACGGATGCGCCGCTCGATGTTCTCGTCGCCGGGGAACCAGGGCTCGCTCTCCGGGGCAATCGTGTTGATGTAGTCCGTGCTGCGCAGGGCCGGCACGCCGACCTGTCGTTCACGGGCCCGTTCGAGCAGCTTGAGCATGATGTAGCGGGCTCGCTGTCGGCCCTGCTCGTTGATGACTGCGTCCAGCGACTCCAGCCATTCCCCGGTCTCGTTCGGATCGATGTCGGGGAGCTGGCTCGGGAGGCCGTCGCTGATGATCGAGAAGCGCTCTCGTCCGGAAGCCACGCTGTTCCTTCGCCTTATCGGTAGATGGGGACCATCCCCGCGAGCGCGGGGCCGACCACCCTGAGCGGTGTCGCGCCGTCCCCATCGTGGTACCCGGACGTTGGATCCGTCATCTCTACCGACCGGTAATGGACCGGCGGGGTGCCCGCCTGCATCACATTCACCGAGCTCGATCCGTGTTCGGTTACCGCGAAGGAGCGGAGCTGCCCTGATCGTCCGGCTGTCCCGGACGCTCCACGCGGCGGTTCGCGATTGCGGGGTGATGCAACCGTGAACCTCCAAGACCCTACGCCGACTGTCTTACGGACAGCGCACTGGCGTAGTTCCCGGAAGGGTATGAGTGCTTTCACACCCGTTGAACAAGGATGACGGACTCGCCGCGCGGGACGAAATGTGGACGCACACGGTGGCGACTCGGACCCCGGGGCAGACGCGCCGGCGGGGGCCGGCGGGGGCTCCGGAGTCGACGCGCCGGCGCGGGGCCGGGGACTCCGGATTCGAAGCGCCGGCGCGGGGCCGGGATTTCGGTGTCGACGCGCGAGCGGGGCACTGCGGGTGTGGCGCGGGCCCCGCCGACCAGGAGACTTCGGGTTCGGTGACCGGGCCGGCGGCAGGGGATTTCGGCTGTGGCGTCGACGCGCCGGGAAGGGACTTCGGCTCTGGCGTCGATGCGCCGGCAGGGGACTTCGGCTCTGGCGCCGACGCGCCGAAAGGCCGCTTCGGCCCCGGAAACACGGCTTTCGGGCGGCCCGGGCGGAGTCGGTGGGTCGCGGTCTGTCAGGCTGGTGTCTCGGATACGTTGCGTGATCCACCCCTGACGGGGGTAGCTTCCGGCGGGGTGCGCGGTGTGGCGTTTGCGCAAGTACGTGACCTGGGTACTTGCGCGATCAGCCTGGCGCGTGTGGACTTACGCGCGTGAGCCCCGAAGCGTTGTGGGGCCGGACAAGGGAGGTTAATTCGTGAGCGCGACCGCGGACCACGCGGAAGAACGGGCCAACTCGGCCGTTCGACTTGGGTTCCAGCCCGGACAGGTGGTCCAGGAGCTCGGTTACGACGACGACGTGGACGAGGAGCTGCGCGAGGAGATCGCGGAGCTCACCGGCACCGAACTCGTCGATGAGGACTACGAGGAAGACGTTGCCGACGTCGTCCTGTTGTGGTTCCGAGAGGATGACGGCGATCTGGTCGACACCCTCGTGGATGCCCTCGCCACGCTCACGGACGGCGGCCATATCTGGCTGCTGACCCCCAAGACCGGCCGGGACGGATATGTAGAACCCGCCGATATCGGTGAGGCCGCGCCGACGGCGGGCTTGGCCCGCACGACGAGCTTCGCCGCCGTCAAGGACTGGTCGGCGACCCGTCTGGTGTCGCCGAAGGCGGTGCGCAGCGGCAAGAAGTAACCCACGCCACTGCGGTTCAAGCAGACGAATGCGAGGCCCCGTTCGGTGACGATCGTCACCGAACGGGGCCTCGCTGCGTTGTGGGCGGGGTGGCGCGCGGGTGGGGGCTGGGCGGGGGCGCGTGGCTTCGTGGCGGTGGCGGTGGGGTGGGGTTGGTGTTGCGTCGTGCGGTGCGGGGCTGCGGTTTGGGTGGGGCTGTGGTTTGTCGCGGGTGGAGGTTCTGCGGGTCGGGGGGCTTGTCGGCCTGGCGTGGAGTTCGTGTTGCGTGGTGCGTTGCCCGTGGTGCGGGGCTGCGGTTTGGGTGGGGTTGTGGTTCTGCGGAGCCGGGTGGGCTTGTCGGCCCGGGATGG
>NZ_WWJX01001252.1 GCF_009865215.1 Streptomyces sp. SID3343
CCGGGTACCGAGAGTTCGCAGCGTCCGAGTCCGGCCGGGTGCCCGAGGTGCGCAGCGTCCAGGTCCGGGCCGGGGGCCGAGGCTCACAACAGCCGACTCCCGACCGGGGACCCGAGGCTCACAACAGCCGGGTCCGGGCGCGAGCCGCTAGAACGAGTCGTAGATGTCCTTCGCGACATCGCCCAGGTAAGGCCCCGTCATCGTGCGCGCCGTCCGGGTCGTGACGCCGAGCGAGACGTTGCTGACGAACATCTTCTTGCCGTCCACCTCGGTGAACCAGCCGCCGCCGGAGGACCCACCGGTCATCGTGCAGCCCATCCACAACATGTCCGGACTCGGCCAACCGGGCTCGTGGAAGTCGGTCGTCGGCGACGAGCACGTGTACAGCGCGGTGCCGTCGTACGGTTCGTCACCCGGATAGCCGAACGACTGCACGCGAAGGTGCCGGGGCGCGTTCCAGTACACCTCCGCCCCCGGGCCGACCGCCTGCTCCAGGGTCTTGCCGTTGCGCGAGTCGACCACGAAGGCGCCGTAGTCGAACGGGGACGCGCTGGTGTCCTTGCCGCCGGGATCGGCGTTCTGCGCCCACTGATTACTGACCTGGATCCGGCGCGCCGGCCAGCGTCCGAACGGCTCACGCTCCTGGGCGGTGCGACCCGCGCCGTTGTAGCCGGGTACGAACGTGACCTTGTCGTAGAAGCTTCCGGAGCGTCCGCCGTGCAGGCAGTGCGCGGCCGTCCAGACCATGTTGCCGCCCGCGTGGTGCACCACCGTGCCGCTGCACTCGGCGACCCCCTGCGGCATCCGGAAGAAGATCTTGCCGCGTATCGCGAACTCGGGGTCGGTGTACGGCGACTCCACCCGGTCGGCCTCCACCGTGCGCGGCTGGCGGTAGTCGACCCCCTGGGTCGGCTGTTCCTGCCCCTGATCGGGCAGTTCGGGCTGCTGTTGGCCCGGGGAGATCTCCTCGCCGCGCGGTTTGGCCTCGTCCTGCTTGCCCTCGTCCCAGAAGCCCCGGGTGTCCTCGACGTCGCTGTCGCTGTACTGCTTCGAGTTCATCGCCTGCGTGCGGCCCGCCTCGACGGCGAGGTTGCCGCTCAGGAGCAGTCCCACCAACGTGACGATCACCCCGGCGATCACCGACGTCGTCACGACGAGGTTCTTGTTGTGCGTCTGCCCCGGTTGCATGCCCCCACCCCCCGACCGGGCACGTGCCCGAGACCTCTCGACCGGGTCTACCCGTCGATCGGATGATAGGCGTATGCCCGGAGTGCCACGTTCACTCCTGAGGCAACAGGATCCACAACGCGATGTACAGCAGGAACTGCGGCCCCGGCAACAGACACGACAGCAGGAAGCAGACCCGCACCGTGGTGGGCGACCAGTCGTAGCGCCGGGCGATGGCCGCACAGACGCCGGCGATCCGACGTCCGTGCCGCGGCCGACTCAAAGTTCTCGTGCCCATGACGCGATTCCTCCTCGATCCGGCGACACCGAGACTCGATGTCGTCCTGCTTCGAAGGTAGGTCGCGACGCGAGGCGAGACATCCCTCGCAGGGCGCGACGCGCCGTCCGTCCCAGGAAGTAAGGGATGTCCCGGAGGGGGAGGGTTCCGGCGTCCCGCACGGCCGATACGGGCCGGCTCGGGGGTACGCGAGTCCGGGCCACGGTCACGTCGGCAGTCTCGTCCACGCACGGGGACGGAGTCGATCCGTCACCGATGCCGTCCAGACCCGCCTGCACACGGGCGCTACTCGGGCCATCGAGGGGGCCGCTCGGTGAGCATCGCCTCCCGCGCGACAACTCCACGCCGGCCGTACCGAACACACAGCACCATGCCGCGCCGAGCCGGGACGGCTGGACGCGGCAGAGTTGGAGCGGGCTAGGCGCGGAGCGACGCTGTGAGCGCGATCCACGAGGCCGAGGGCACGACCAGATGGCCGGCGCCCGGGTCTTTGCTGTCACGCACCGGGACGGCAGACGGAATGCCGCCGGCGGCTTCCACGCAGTTGCCGCCCTCTGCGTTGCTGTGGGTGCTCTTGCGCCAGGTTGCGGAGTCGAGACGCTGCACTAGACATCCTCTGCGATGGTCCGGATCATTTCGGCCGACAGGTCGGCGGGCAAGGCTTGCCCTGCCAGCCGAGCGTAAGCCATGCCGTACTCCGCGACATCGTGCGGATCTTCGAACAGGCGGCCATAGTCCGCTCCCTCGGTATAGGCCGCTTCCGACTCGTCAGGCGACGTGAGGACGGTCAACGATCCGCCCATTGCCTCGTGTGCGCCTTGTTCGAAACACAGCACCTGGAGCGTGATTCCCGGGCGCTCGGATACGTCGACCAGGTGCCGGAGTTGCCGGCGCATGACGTCACGTCCCCCTACCGCGCGCCACAGAACCGCTTCGTCGAGGACCACCCACAACCGCGGCGGGTCGGCGTACAGGCGCTTCTGTCGGTCCATGCGGGCCGCAAGTCGTTGGGCAAGGTGATCTTCACCCGTGAGAGATCGAGCCGTGCGCAGGATCGCGCGTGCGTAGTCCTCGGTCTGTAGAAGCCCCGGAACCAGGTGTGCGGTGTACTCCCTGATGTGGCAGGCCCGCTCCGACAGCGCCATGAACGCCTTTGACCAATCGGGGAATCCTTCGCGGTTCAGATACGTCCACAGATCGACGAACAGGCCGTCGGCCTGCAGGTGTTCGTCCAACAAGCGGGCTTGTTCAGCGGTGGGGGGATACGACAAAGCGCGCTCGAATTGGCTGATCCGCGACGGACTCACGCACAGCAGATCGGCTAGTTGAGCCTGGGTTATTCCCAGGTGCTTGCGCTGTCGCGCCACGCGCTTACCGAACAATGCTGCGAACGAATCACCAGCATCCATCTCGACGGCCAAGAAATTTCCCTTTCATTAGGGACGAAAGGTTAATGCCCGAAGGGCTTTTGCAGCCTAGCCCGCCGGTCGATGCTTTGAACACAGAGCAACGAACCCGACACTTACGGCAACGAGAGGGCTCAGCCATGCCCACCGACGTCCCGACTCCCGAAACGTATCCCGCCAACCCCCGTGACTGGACGACCGACGACGTATCGCGCTTTTGGGCGGCGAACCGCAAGCGGCAGGTTCGCTGTCGCGTGTCCGGCCGTGAGGGCAGGTTCGAGGCGATCCTCAACTCGCAGGCCCACGTGCGGTTTTCGAACGGCCTTGAGTTCCGGACCCACTGCGGCAACCTCGTGGTCCTGGACGACGACGTCGCCTCGTCCGCGTCCGCCACGGGATGAGCGATGTATCGCGAGGGTGACTACGTCGAACCGGTCGACGAGAAGGTGCGCGCAGTCCGCCACCCCGGCCAGATCCTCATGGCCCAGCCCCTTCCCACCGGACTGCGCCTCACGGTCCAGCCATTCGACGGCGGCCTGATGTGGGCCATGCCGTCCGACAGCGTCCGCAGAGCTCAGCCCCCGCCGACGCCGAACCCCTGAACTCCCGTGCTCCCGTCGGCCGTTGATCGCGATCGGCAGCACGGCACCGACCCCTCTCCGGCCTCCCATGGTCCGGTCGACGGAGAGGAAGGGGGCAGCGGTACGACTGCACACGCACCGCTGCCCCCGCCCCAACGGCCCTGATCCGTGAGCGGATGGCCCGTGGGGGCTCCGCTTCGCGCGCCACGACGGGTGGGGCGACCCCGCTCCACTGCCCGACTTCCGGTTGGCACCTCGTAAAAAAGGAGACGCAGCGCGCAACCGAACCGAACGGGCCAACGAACCCTCACTCCCCGACGCCGCCGCACCCGATCCCCGCCCGTCACGTTGTCATCGGCGATCGGGCGCGGGTCAATGCTCCCGAGGAGCCCGCCGGGCAGCCGGATGGGCGGGTGCCCCGCCGGACCCCACCGAGTGCGCCCGCCGGCGCCCGATATTCGCCGGCGAAGGCCGACACAAGTTCGCCGACAACGAGTTGCTCCCGCGATGTATGCCGGCCAACGGCCGAGGTCCCCACCCCGCCCCGCCCTCGGCACCCGGGTCCACGACGAGCCGCATCGACTGCCGAATCCGACCCACCGTCGGGTGGAGTCGGCCATCGACGCGAAGCCCGAGATCCAATTCCGGTGAGCCGCAGGGCATTTCACTACACCTCACCTGCCCCACAGGTCTACAGTGGTCGAGCCCACTGGGACGAGTGCGTGCGGTGCCAGGATCAGTTCCCGGCGCCCGACCAGGCCCCGCGTTGACGTGTGATCAACTCGCGTATCGAGTTGCGGATCACGGACGAACGCAGGTCCGCACGAACGAACCCCCGTGCGACGCAGCGCGTGGATCTCGGAGACCCCTCGCGTCTTGGCCGTCGGCGTATGTCGTCTCGGCTCAAGGCAGGACTCCCCGGAGGCCGGGGGCCGGTCCATGTGTCTCCGGTACGGGGTCGATGATCGCCATCAACACAAGACTTGGTCCCACCGACTGGATGATCTTCATCGACGACTCGGGAGACCCGAAACCGGCCCGTGCCGTCTACGGTGCCCTCATGGTGCGGATTTCCGCTCTGGAGCCCGCGCTTGCCCAGTGGCTCGCCTTTCGGCAGGGCTTGGCGGACGACCCGGCCATCTCGATCCCGGTCTCCTATGAGCTGCACGCGCACAAGTTCATCCCCGGCCGCGGGAACCCCTCCCGACTCCCGCACTGGAACCGGCACAAGATAAATCGCCGGCACCTCGCCCAGACCGTGCTGGACAACATCGCCACACTTCCCGGCGTGAACCTGCTCTCGGTGCACAGCGAAGGACGGACCTCCCGTGACTTCGCTGCCGCCAGAACCCGCGCCTTCGACGGCATACTGCGCCTGATCGATCGCCGATTGACCATCGAGGGCACTCGCGGACGTGTCGTGATCGACGGTGACGGCACCGACCCGCTCTACGCCGAACGACACCACGCGCTCTCTCCGCGCTCGCTGCCCGCCCCTCCGCGATTCGCTCCGGCGCATGCCAGCCACTGGCTGCAGATGGCGGACTTCGTGGCATACAGCGCGCACCAAGCGGTGCAGCAGCGCCCGGGGGCCGAGTTCATGTGGGGGTGGTACGCCCGTCATCTGCCCAAGGCCCACGGGCCCGAAGGTGTATGAACCGGTGTCCGACGTGACGAAGCCCCGGTCGGAACCGGGGCTTCGTGAAAGCAGACACGATCTTCGACGAATCGAAGACCAGGACCGCAAGCCCATTCTAACCGAGCCGGCCAGGCGAGTCACCCACGTATGGGGCAGATCGGGCATCACAAGCACCGAGGAGAGCCGCACTTGAGCACGTTCCCGTCCTTTCACGAACCCGACGACTCGGACGACGTATGGGCTGCTCGGGAAGCACCGACGCACGTTTCGATACCGATGAGCATCCAGATCCAGCTCGACGGCGAGCAGATCGACGTCACCGGTTTCGAGAGGACACTGCCGCCACACTCGGCCGTCAGGGACCGTACTCGGCTGGTCTCGGCCGGGACGGGCAACCCGTACACGGCCCTCACCGACGACGCGTGGCACAGCATCGCGCGCGCCGTCGTCTCGCCGCGGACCGTGGGGACGATCCTGTCCGACCATTCCGAGTCGGCCTCGTCACTGATCGACGAACATGTGGGCGGGGCCGTCCTGAGGTCGGTCCATGCCAGGGTCTGGCTCACCGAACTCTTCCCCGGTCTACAACCGCGAACGGGTCAGGAAGCCCTGCCGGTGGCCGACCCGGAGGTGCACGGGGACGTCGACGCCGACGGTCTGCCACGAGCCGTGCTCGCTTACCGCTATCGCGACATGGGGCACCTCGAAGCACACCTTCGTCAAACCATCGCCTACACCCGGCGGGCGAATCGCGACCCGTACGACGCGTCCATCCTCGCCCGCCGCGTCACCCGCCCGGTCATCGCGCACCCGTGCCGGCTCGAATTCGCGGACGGTACGGAGGCCGTCCATGTGCTCGTCGTCCGGGACGGCATCACCCGCCTCACGAGCGCGTGGGCACTCCTGTCGCGGGACGGGACTCCGGAAGGAATCGCCAGGACCGCGACGGACGCCATGCTCGCGGAGAAGCCGACCCGCCGGGGCTCCGAGGAGAAACCCCTGAGCCAGCGAATGGCGCTCGGCCGACAGGACGTCCTCGCCGAACTCCACGGGGAGTTCATGCGCGGCGTCGGCGAAGACCCGCCGTCCGGACGAGCCGTGCGCATCGGCCAGGCATGTGTGTTTCCCGCGCAGATCACGGTCGGCGTGCAAGCCTACGAAGAATCGAGCCTGCCTCGGGCGGAGGTCTTCGACGACGCCGTCCGCAGTGTGCTCGCGTCGGTGCACGTCGAGTTCAAGGCGTGGGACTCGGCCGCTCAAAATGTGGAAGTCGGCGCGCGGGCGCTGATGCGGCTGGTGCGTTCCGAAGCCGCGGACCGGCTTACCGAGGACGCCGAGGCCGTGTACGAACTCGCTTTGGGGCGACTTCCCCTGGACGCGCTCCCGAAGGTCTTCGGCAACCGCGACATCCCGGAAACCGAGCTGTGGCGTGCCGTCTACCTGACCCACTTCCTGACTCGGCCGACGGTCTTCGACGCGGTCAAGCGGTACGCCAAGCAAATCAAGGGCACTCGCCGGATGACAACGGCCGGGTACGCGGAGATCCTCGGCCCGATCATCGATCGCTCATGGCGAGCCGGAAAGAAGAACACCCTGCGCCAGGCCAGGAACGCCTGGGCCAATGGTGGCGTGCTCACCGACGAGGTACGCCAAGCCGACTGGGCACCGATCCCGTGCTCGAACTTCACGTCATTGGTCGAGCCGGCACTGCGCGGCAACAAGAACGCGCGGCTGACGCTCGCGGTGGCCGGCGGGATCGCTTTGATGGCCGACAAGTTGCTGAGCCGCAACGTCGGATCAGCGGTCCCGGAGATCGTCCCGTTCCGGGCCGACGTGAACCTGACCGTCACCAAGTTGTCCGAGCCGACCAACGAAAAGGGACTCTGGCTGCTTGCGCACGCCGCAGATCGGTTCGACGCGACACGTGGGGCCGTCAACTCGTTCACCGACTCCCAGGTCGAGAAGAGCGGAGGCTCCGGGGAGCAGTTCTACACGCACGTCAAGGTGGACCTGACCAGCCACGACAAGATACTGCGTGACGAGGCCGGATCGCCGGTGCCGTTGACGCAGCACGAGGTGGTCACGGTCTCGGACCCCGTTCGGGCTGCCGAGGAGGGCTCCGAGGAACGTCCGCCGGAGCATTCGCCGATCGCCGATCGTTTGGCGTGGGCTCGACAGCGACTGGGTCTGTTGCTTGCCGATGCCGAAACCACGTTGAACCAACTGTTGGCCATGGCCGGCACTCCTGAGGCCGGCACCTTGTATGCCTTCGGGTCCGTCGACGAATGGAAAAAGTTGCACGGTCCCAGCGCCAACATCCAGTCGTCGCTTTGGAACAACCAACTTCAGGACGAAGAACCGTTGTCCGAACAAGACGAATACGAATACGAATACGAAGACGACGCCTGAAGCGAACGGCCTTCGCCTCTCCCGAAGGAGAGGCGAAGGCCGCAGTGGTGCAAGCAGGTCAGGCCGTCGGGCCGATGCGGTCGATCAGGATCGGGGTGGGGGTGAAGGCCGTGCCCGTCGGGGCGATGGTGACCGCGTCGGACAGGATCTCCGTCGCGTACTCGAAGCGTTCCGGGGTGTCGGTGTGCAGGGTCATCAGGGGCTGCCCCGCGGTGACCGTGTCGCCCGGCTTGGCGTGCAGTTCCACGCCCGCGCCGGCCTGGACCTGCTCCTCCTTGCGGGCCCGGCCCGCGCCCAGGCGCCACGCCGAGACGCCGACCGCGTACGCGTCGAGGCCGGTCAGTACTCCGGAGGAGGTCGCGGTGACCACCCGGGTCTCGCGCGCCACCGGCAGCTCGGCGTCCGGGTCGCCGCCCTGGGCCCGGATCATCCGGCGCCAGACGTCCATCGCGGAGCCGTCCTTGAGCGCGTCCGCCGGGTCGACGTCGTCCTTGCCCGCCGCCGCGAGCATCTCCCGCGCGAGCGCGAGGGTCAGCTCGACCACGTCGGCCGGGCCGCCGCCCGCGAGTACCTCGACCGACTCGCGGACCTCCAGCGCGTTGCCGGCCGTCAGCCCGAGCGGCGTCGACATGTCGGTGAGCAGCGCGACCGTCTTGACCCCGTGGTCCACGCCGAGCCGGACCATCGTGCGCGCGAGTTCGCGCGCGTCGGCCAAGTCCTTCATGAACGCGCCCGAGCCGACCTTGACGTCGAGCACGAGCGCGCCGGTGCCCTCGGCGATCTTCTTGCTCATGATCGAGCTGGCGATGAGCGGGATCGCCTCGACCGTGCCGGTCACGTCGCGCAGCGCGTACAGCTTCTTGTCCGCCGGAGCGAGTCCGTCGCCCGCCGCGCAGACGACCGCGCCGACGTCTTCGAGGACGCGCATCATCGCGTCGTTGGACAGCGCCGCCTGCCACCCGGGGACCGCTTCGAGCTTGTCCAGCGTGCCGCCGGTGTGGCCGAGCCCGCGGCCCGAGAGCTGCGGGACCGCGACGCCGCACGCGGCGACCAGCGGGGCGAGCGGCAGGGTGATCTTGTCCCCGACGCCGCCCGTGGAGTGCTTGTCGGCGGTGGGCCGCGACAGCACCGAGAAGTCCATCCGCTCTCCCGACGCGATCATCGCGTCGGTCCAGCGGTTGATCTCGGTCGCGGTCATGCCGTTGAGCAGGATCGCCATCGCGAGCGCGGACATCTGCTCGTCGGCGACCTCGCCGCGCGTGTACGCGTCGACCACCCAATCGATCTGAGCCGCTGTCAGTTCACCGCGGTCCCGCTTCGTACGGATGACCGAAATCGCGTCCATGCTGTCCGTTCTCCCTGGCCGCCGGGGCGGCCCGTGTCGACGCGAAACGCCTTGCCGGCGAAGCGCCTTGGTGCGCGAAACGTCTTGGTGCGCGAAGCGCCTTGGTGCGTGAAACGTCCTGCTAAAGGAGGTCGTCGGGCCCGAAGGCGTCCGGCAGGATCTCCGCCATCGACCGTATCCCGCTCTTGGTCCGGATCGACAACGCCGGCCCGCCGTGCTCGAAGAGCAGCTGCCGGCAACGCCCGCACGGCATCAGCACCGCGCCCGCGCCGTCGACGCACACGAACGCCACCAGGCGCCCGCCGCCGCTCGCGTGCAACGCGGACACCAGGCCGCACTCGGCGCACAGAGTCAGCCCGTACGACGCGTTCTCGACGTTGCACCCCGAGACGATCCGGCCGTCGTCGACCAGCGCCGCCGCGCCGACCGGATACTTCGAATACGGCACGTACGCACGGCTCATCGCGGCCGTCGCCGCCTCCCGCAGAGCGTTCCAGTCGATCTGTGACACCTCGTCAGCCCTTCGTGTAAGGCTTGTTGGCCGCCGCCGGTGCCCGCACCTTGCCGACCAGACCGGCCACGGCGAAGATCGTCACGACGTACGGCATCATCTGCAGGAACTGGCTCGGGATCGACGTGTTCAGCGGCTGGAGCGACGTCGCGAGCGCGCTCGCGAAACCGAACAGCAACGCGGCGGCGACCGCGCCGAGCGGACGCCAGCGCCCGAAGATGACCGCCGCGAGGGCGATGTAGCCCGCGCCCGAGGTCATGTCCTTCGAGAACGTGCCCACCGTGCCGATGGTCAGGAACGCACCGCCGATGCCGGCGAGCGCGCCCGCGAGCATGACGTTGCGATACCGCGTCGCGTTGACCTTGATGCCGACCGTGTCGGCGGCCGTCGGGTGCTCGCCGACCGCGCGCGCCCGCAGGCCCCAGCGGGTGTGGAACAGGCCCAGGTGCACGATCACGACCAGCGCGTACATCAGGTACACGATGACGTTCACGTCGAACAGGACGGGGCCGATCACCGGGATGTCGGCGAGACCGGGGATCCGGATGTTCTCGAACACGCCCGGGTTGTTGTAGCCCTGCGGGTCCTTCTGCAGCAGCTGCGTATAGAGGAAGCCGGTGATGCCGGTCACCAACAGGTTGATCACGACACCGAGGACGACCTGCTCGACGAGGTAGCGCACCGCGAAGACCGCGAGCAGCGCGCCGATCAGCCCGCCCGCGACCGCGCCCGCGGCCAGACCCGCCCACAGCGACCCGGTGATCGAGCCGGTGAACGCGGCGGCGAACGCGCCGAACAGGAACTGGCCGTCGATCGCGATGTTGACCACGCCGGAGCGCTCGCCGATGACGCCCGCGAGCGCGCCGAGCACGAGCGGGACGGTCGCGAGCATGGTGTTCTGCAGGGCGCCCGCGAACGACATCTGCTTGCCGGCCACGGCCCACACCAGGAACGCCACCACGAACGCGCTCAGGAACAGCGCGATGCTCAGCCGACGCGCGAGCCGCGACCGGTCGAGCGCGATCCGCAGGCCGCCCGCGACCACGCACACCAGGGCCATCGCGATCGCGACGGCACGCGCGGGCACGGACAGGTCGCCGACCTTGGTGGTGTCGCGGTTGGGCACGGTCATGCCGAAGACCGCGTCGCTGCCGCCCTTGGTGCCGAAGCCGAACGCCCACAGCGCGTACAGGCCCACGAGCACGAAGCCCAGGCCCGTGATCAGCGCCTTCTTGCGGGCCGCGGCGCGCACCGCGTCGGCGGCCTCGCCGGTGGGATTCACCGGCGCCTCCGGCGTCGGGGCGATGACGGTGTCCGCCACCTGCGTGCCTCCTTCGGGATTCCGCTCGGTCATGCCTGGACCCCCACGGTCTCCTTGGCGGTCAGGCCGCCCTCGGCACCCTTGCGGGCACCGCGCAGCCGGAAGATCGAGCGCACCAGCGGCGGGGCCGCGACGAACAGCACGATCACGGCCTGGATGACGATGACGATGTCGACGGACACGTTGGCCGACGCCTGCATGACCGAGCCACCGGCGCGCAGCGCGCCGAACAGCAGCGCGGCGAGCACCGTGCCCAGCGGCTTGGTACGACCGAGCAGGGCCACCGTGATCGCGTCGAAGCCGATACCGGCGTCGATGCTCGGCGTCAGCGTGTGCGCCGGGTTGGTCGAGCTCATCACCTGCGACACACCGGCGAGGCCGGCCATCGCGCCTGCGATGGTCATCGCCAGGATCTGGGCCCGGGCCACGCTCATGCCGGCCGTCCGCGCGGCATCGGGGTTGGAGCCCACCGCGCGCAGTTCGAAGCCGATCGTCGAGCGGTTGAGCAGCCACCAGTAGAAGCCGGCCGCCGCGAGCGCCAGGATGATGCCGAAGTGCACGCGCAGGTCGTCGCCGAACAGGTTCGGCAGTACCGCGTTGTGGTGCGCGTCCTTGCCGATCGGCTGGGTCTGGCCGCCGCGCCGGAAGGTGTCGGTGGTCAGCAGCCAACCGAGCATCAGCACGGCGATGTGGTTGAGCATGATCGTGACGATCACCTCGTGGGCCCCGAACCGGGCCTTGAGGAAACCGGCGAAGCCCGCGTACAGGCCGCCGCCGATCACGCCGGCGAGGATCACCAGCACGAGGTGGATCACCGGCGGCAGGTCCATCACGAAGCCGACCCACGACGCGAACACCGCGCCGGCGATGATCTGGCCCTGCGCACCGATGTTGAACAGGCCGGTCCGAAACGCGATCGAGACCGCGAGACCGCCGAAGATCAGCGGCGTGGCCTGGGTGATCGTCTCGGACAACGGCCGGAAGATGTCCTTGACCGAACCGTCGGAGAAGGTGTCCGGGTTGACGATCGAGCCCTTGAACATCGCCGTGTACGCGTCGGAGACGAGCGTCCACGCGCTGGAGAGGGCGTCGCCCGGGGCCGCGGTGAAGTACTTGAACTGGTCGAGCACGTCCTGGTCCGCGAGGATCATCAGGACGCCGCCGACGACGAGCGCGAGCACGATCGCCAGGAAGGTCACCACGGCCGAGTTGCCGGTGATCACCGCGTCGAGCATGGCTCGGCCCAGGGACGGCTTCGGCTCGGTCGCCGAACCGGCACCCGCCGCCTGGTCCTTGGTCACGGTCGGCCCGGAGCCGCTCGCCTTCGGCGCGGCGGCCTTCGGGTCGGTCGCCTTGGGTTCGGTCGGCTCGGTCGGCTCGCCGGCCGTGCCGTTGTTGTCCTCGGTCACGCTTGTTCCTCCTCCCCCGGGGTTGCGTCGCGGGTCTCGCTCTTGCCGGTGCCGGCTTCGGCGTCGCGGTCGGCGCTCTTGTCCGTGTCGATCGCCTTGCCGGGCCCGGACACCTTGCCGACAGCGGTGGCGCCGGCGGCAGTGGCCCCGCCGACGTCGCCCCGCTGAGTACTCGGCTCGACTCCGGCCATCAACAGGCCGAGGTCGCCGCGCGAGGTGTCGGGCGGCACGATGCCGACGATCCGACCGCGATACATCACCGCGATCCAGTCGGCGAGCGCGACCACCTCGTCCAGTTCGGTGGACACGATGATCACCGGCGTACCGACGTCGCGCTCGGCCACGATCCGCTTGTGGATGAACTCCATCGCGCCGACGTCCACGCCGCGGGTGGGCTGGGAGGCGATGAACAGCCGTAGCGGACGCGAGAGTTCGCGTGCCACGACGACCTTTTGCTGATTGCCGCCGGACAGGGTGCCCGCCGGCGACTCGATGGTCTGGGTCCGGATGTCGAACTCCTCGACCCGGCGCCGCGCGTTGTCGCGCACCGCGCTCGGCACGATCGAGCCGCGCTTGCCGAACGGCGGCTGCGTCACCAGGTCCAGGACCAGGTTCTCGGCGACGGTGAAGTCGCCGACGATGCCGTCGTGCTGACGGTCCTCGGGGACGAACCCGACGCCGGCGTGCAGGATCTGCCGGGGGGTGCGACCCGCGAGGTCGTGGCCGTCCAGGCTGATCGTTCCCGCGGCGGGCTTGCGCAGGCCCAGGATGGCCTGGGTCAGCTCGGTCTGGCCGTTGCCGTCCACGCCCGCGATGCCCAGGATCTCGCCCTCGCGCAATTGCAGGTCGACGCGGTCCACCACGGCGGTGCCGTTGTCGTCGAGCACGGTGAGGTCGTCGATCGAGAAGCGCACCGCGCCCGGCAGGGCCTCGGTCTTGTCGACCACCAGCTTGACCGGCCGGCCCACCATCAAGGACGCGAGTTCCTTCTCGGTCGAGGCCGGGTCGGCGGTGCCGACGATCTTGCCGCGCCGGATGACGGTGATCCGGTCCGCGACCGCCTTGACCTCTTTGAGCTTGTGCGTGATGAACACGATCGAGTGACCGGCTTCGCGCAACGCCCGCATGACCCGGAAGAGTTCCTCGGTCTCCTGCGGGGTGAGCACGGCGGTCGGCTCGTCCAGGATCAGCACCTTGGCGTCGCGGACGAGCGCCTTGAGGATCTCGACCCGCTGCTGCAGACCCACCGGGAGGTCCTCGACGAGCATGTCGGGGTCGACCTTGAGGCCGTATTCGTCGACGAGGTCGAGCACCCGCTTGCGGGCCCGTCGACGGTCGAGCCAACCCAGTGTCCGGGTCTCCTCGTGGCCGAGCATGACGTTCTCGGCGACGGTGAAGACCGGGACCAGCATGAAGTGCTGGTGGACCATGCCGATGCCCGCGTCGATCGCGTCACCGGCGGTCTTGAAGGTGCGGGGGGTGCCGTCGACGACGATCTCGCCCTCGGTGGGCTCGTAGAGCCCGTAGAGCACGTTCATCAGGGTCGACTTGCCGGCACCGTTCTCGCCGAGAAGGCAGTGGATCTCCCCCGGCTCGACGGTCAGGTCGATGTGGTCGTTGGCGACCAGCGACCCGAACCGTTTCGTGATTCCGCGCAGTTCGAGCTTCAACGCGGAGACCTCCTCGGCTACGCCCCCCGCAAGGGGCCGCTACGGGTTCGACCCGGGTCCCCCGCTGGGGCCCGGGCCGCGGACACGGGCACCGCGGCAGGACTGCCGCCGCGGTGCCCGATCGCCGATTCAGCTACTTGGGCTGGTTCTTCGACTGGATCTTGATCGTGCCGCTCACGATGTCGGCCTTGACCTTGTCGAGCTCGGTCTTGAGCTCGGCCGGCACCTTCGACTCGAAGTCGTGGAACGGGGACAGGCCCACGCCGTTGTTGGCGAGCGTGCCGATCGTCGCCTTGGTGCTGAACTGGTTGGCCGACGCGGCCTTGACCGCGTTGAACACCTGGCCCTTGATGTCCTTGGTGACCGTCGAGAGGAAGACCTCCTTGTACTGCGAGGCACTCTCGTAGCCGTCCTGGTCGACCCAGACGATGCTCGCCTTGCCGTTGCTCTTCTGCGCGACGGAGGCGGCGCCCAGGCCGGTCTGGCCGGCGACGGGCATGATCACGTCGGCGCCCTGGGCGATGAAGTCGTTGGTGATGCGCTCGCCGTCGGCGGGCGAGTTGAACTTGCCCGCGAGCGAACCGTCGCCCTTGGCCTCGTCCCAGCCGATGACCTGGACGTTCTTGCCCTTGGCGGTGTTGAAGTACTTGACGCCCTCGACGAAGCCGTCCATGAAGACGGTGACCGGCGGGATCGGCAGCGCGCCGAAGGTGGCGACCTTGCCGGTCTTGGAGTAGCCCGCGGCGAGGTAACCGCCGAGGAACGCGGCCTCGGCCGTGTTGAACTCCAGGCCCTGGACGTTCGGCTCGACGCTCGGCGAGTCGACGATCGCGAACTTCTGGTCCTTGTGCGTCGCCGCGGCGGCCTTCGTCGCGTCGGCCATCAGGCCGCCGACCGCGACGATGAGGTTGCACTTGTCGTTCACGAGGCTGTTCAGGTTCGGAACGTAGTCGTTCTCGGTCTGCGAGGTGATGTACTTCACGTCGACGCCGAGTTCGGCCTTCGCCTTCTGCAGACCGGCCCACGACGAGGCGTTGAACGAACGGTCGTCGACACCACCGGTGTCGGTGACCATGCAGGCCTTGAAGTCGACCTTCTGGGCGGTGCCGCCCGGCGCGCTGCTGGCGCCGTTGTCCTTCTTGTCGTCCTTGGGCTTGCTACCGCATGCCGCGGTGGCAGTAAGGGCGAGGGTGACGCCGACCGCAGCCGCGGTCACCTTGGATACCCGGCGCACGGGTGTCTCCTTCCGATGAGCGCCCTTTCGGGCGCTGCTCCCAGATGCAGACTCTCCGCGCTTGGTTCCCTGGTAAACGCGCGTAGACCTGCTAGCAGTCGGAGAGCATACCTACTAAAAGAATATGAGCGACAAGAACCGTGAATCGCCACCGCAACACGCCCCGCTAGCCCGGCCGGGTAGCCGGTCTCCTGACGGGTCGACGCGGAACCGGGCAGTCCGCGACCTGAAAAGACCCGGTGCCGCACGAACGGCACCGGGTCGGAACATTACAGACTTGCGTACTCCACAGGAACGGGGGCGGGATACGCGGTGGTTAACAGTTCCGCATACGTCCCGGCCGGAGCGCTGCCGGCGCGGCGCGACCCGGCCCGGACGCGGCCGTCAACGGTAAGGCCGCAACGCCAGGCCCGCGAACAGTCGCACACCCACCCCGATCGCCCGCTCGTCGATGTCGAACGAGCCTTGGTGCAGGTCGTACGGAGGGTGCCCGGGCGGGCGCACGCCGAGCCGGGTGAGCTGACCGGGGATCTGTTCCAGGAACCACGAGAAGTCCTCGCCGCCCAGGCTTTGCTCGGTGCCCTCGACCTCGCTCGCGCCGAGAACGTCCACCGCGACGGCGCGCATCGCGGCCACCGCGTCGGGGTCGTTGACCACCGGGGGCACGCCGCGGTGGTGCTCCAACTCCCACTTCGCGCCGTAGGTGGAGGCGAGCGCGTCCACGAGTTCGTGCATCAGGTCGGGGGCTTGGCGCCACGCCTCCAGGTCGAGGCAGCGCAGCGTGCCCTCCAACTCGCCGTGCTGCGGGATCACGTTGGGCGCCGAGCCGGACTCGATCCGGCCCCACACCAGACTCGCGCCCGAACGCGGGTCGATCCGCCGGGAGAACGCGCCGGGCAGTTCGGCCGCGATCTTGGCGAGCGCGGTCACCAGGTCGGTGGTGCGGTGCGGGCGGGCGGTGTGCCCGCCGGGGCCCGACACGGTGATCACCACGCGGTCGCACGCCGACGTGATCGCACCGGCCCGCAGGCCCACCCGGCCCACCTCGACCTTGGGGTCGCAGTGGATCGCGTGGATCTCGCCGACCCCGTCCAGGCCGCCCGCCTTGATCACGTCGAGCGCACCCCCCGGCAGCTTCTCCTCGGCCGGTTGGAAGATCAGCCGCACGGGCCGCGGCAACAGGCCCTCGCGCGCGAGTTCGGCCAGGACCAGGCCCGTGCCGAGCACGATCGCGGTGTGCGCGTCGTGGCCGCACGCGTGCGCGCGGCCGGGCACCGTCGAGCGGTAGCTCACGTCCTTGACGTCCTCGACCGGAAGCGCGTCGATGTCGCCGCGGAACGCGATCATGTCCTGCTGCGGCCGGCCGGATGTCGCCCCTCGGCCGTCGGGTCCGATGTCGCACACGACGCCCGTGCCGGGCAGCAGCCGCGGCGCGAGGCCCGCGCGCACCAACCGTTCTCGGACGAGCCCGGTCGTACGGAACTCCTCCCGGCCCAGTTCGGGATTCATGTGCAGGTCGCGCCGAAAAGCGACGAGCTCGTCGGCGAATGCCGCTGCCTTGGCGGCGGCCTGGGCGTGGAGGGATTCGCTCACCCGTGCAAGAGTACGTTGCATCGGTCCTCCCGACGTGGTAGGGAGCGAATTACCCCCGTTCGGGTGAGAAAAAATACTCTCGCCAGCGCTTGCGCTAGGGCCGGTAGGGGTATGACTCCGGGCTTGTTTGGCCATTCGCACTCTTTTGCCCGCTCAGCCGGGAATCAACCGGGCGCCCGGATCGTCCCACCCGCGTCAGGACCGCCCTTGCCGCCCATGGAACGCGTCCAGGATGCGAGACGCGGCGAGGGTCGCGGTGAGATGCCCCTCCCGCACGTCTTGCTCCAGATCCGGCACGATCGCACGTACGGCCGGGTGACCGCGCAGCTCCGCGAGCAGTGAGTCGTGCACCGTCGCCCAGGTCCAGTCCACCTGCTGGCGCCGTCGCAATTGCGCCAATTCCCCCGTGGCATCCAGGGTTTGCCGGTGCTTGAGGATCGTCTCCCAGACCTCGTCGAGACCCACGCCCGACAAGCCCGAACAGGTCAGCACGGGAGTGGTCCAACTCTCCCCCGCCCGGCGCATCAGCCGTAGCGCGCCCGCGAGTTCGCGCGCCGCCCGCTGGGCGGCCAGGGCGAAATCGCCGTCGGCCTTGTTGACCGCGACCACGTCGGCCATCTCCAGGACGCCCTTCTTGATGCCCTGGAGTTGGTCCCCGGTGCGCGCGAGGGTCAGGAACAGGAAGCAGTCGACCATGTTGGCCACGGTCGTCTCCGACTGCCCCACGCCCACCGTCTCGACGAGCACCACGTCGTAGCCGGCCGCCTCCATCAACACGATCGACTCGCGGGTGGCCCGGGCGACCCCGCCGAGCGTGCCCGCCGTCGGGGACGGTCGCACGAACGCGTTGTCGTCCACGGCGAGTCGGCCCATCCGGGTCTTGTCGCCGAGGATGCTGCCGCCGTGCCGCGACGAGGACGGGTCGACCGCGAGCACCGCGACCTTGTGCCCTTCCCCCGTCAACCGGGTGCCGAGGGTCTCGATGAAGGTGGACTTGCCCACCCCCGGCACGCCGGTGATGCCCACGCGGTGGGCACCTCCGGCGTGCGGCAGCAGCTTGACCAGCAACTCCTGGGCCTGGTCGCGGTGATCGGCCCGAGTGGACTCCACCAGGGTGACCGCGCGGGCCAGGATCGTCCGGTTGCCGGCGAGCACGCCTTCGGCGTACGCGCCGACGTCGATCACGCGTGCCATCAGTGGCCCGGCAGCTCGTGGTCCAACTGCTTGTACAGGCTCGTGAGCAGGTCGACCGCGGCGTCCGCGATCACCGTGCCGGGCGGGAAGACCGCCGTGGCGCCCATGTCGAGCAGCGGCTGCACGTCGGACGGCGGAATCACGCCGCCGACGACGACCATGATCTCGCCGGCGTCCAGCGCCGACAGTTCCTCGCGCAACGCCGGAACGAGGGTGAGGTGACCGGCCGCGAGCGAGGACACCCCGACCACGTGCACGTCGGCCTCGACGGCCTGCCGGGCGACCTCGCCCGGGGTCTGGAACAGCGCGCCCACGTCCACGTCGAAGCCGAGGTCGGCGAAGGCGGTGGCGATCACCTTCTGGCCGCGGTCGTGGCCGTCCTGGCCCATCTTGGCGACCAGGATGCGCGGTCGGCGGCCTTCGAGTTCCTCGAAGCGCGCGACGAGCGAACGGGCCGTCTCGACGTTCGGGGACATGCCCACCTCCTCGCGGTACACGCCGGTCAGCGTACGGATCTGCGCCTGGTGGCGCCCGTAGGCCGATTCGAGCGCGTCGGAGATCTCGCCGACCGTGGCCTTCGCCCGGGCGGCGTCCACCGCGAGCGTGAGCAGGTTGTGTTCGAGATCGTTCGGGCGGGTGCCCTCGACGTCCGCCTGCGCGGCGCCCGACAGCGCGGCGAGCGCGCGGCGCACCGCGTCGTCGTCGCGCTCCTCGCGCAGTCGGCGCAGCTTGTCGAGTTGGCCGCCGCGGACCGCCTTGTTGTCGATCTTGAGCACGTCGATCGCCTCGTCGCTCGCGACGAGGTACTTGTTGACGCCGATCACCGACTGACGGCCGGAGTCGATCCGGGCCTGGGTACGGGCCGCCGCCTCCTCGATCCGCAGCTTGGGCAGGCCCTCGGCGATCGCTGCGGCCATGCCGCCCGCCCGCTCGGCCTCGGCGATGTGCTCACGCGCGCGCACCGCGAGGTCGTGGGTGAGCCGCTCGATGTACGCCGAGCCGCCCCACGGGTCGATCACATCGCACGTGCCCGACTCCTGCTGGAGCAACAGTTGCGTGTTGCGCGCGATCCGGGCCGAGAAGTCGGTCGGCAGCGCGAGCGCCTCGTCGAGCGCGTTGGTGTGCAGCGACTGGGTGTGGCCCTGGGTCGAGGCCATCGCCTCGACGCACGTGCGCACGACGTTGTTGAACACGTCCTGCGCGGTGAGCGACCACCCGGAGGTCTGCGAATGCGTGCGCAGCGAGAAGGACTTGGGGTTCTTCGCGCCGAACGACTTCACGATGTCGGCCCACAGCAGGCGCGCGGCCCGCAGCTTGGCGACCTCCATGAAGAAGTTCATCCCGATCGCCCAGAAGAAGGACAGCCGGGGGGCGAACGCGTCGATGTCCAGGCCCGCTTCGACGCCTGCGCGCAGATACTCGATGCCGTCGGCGAGGGTGTACGCCAGCTCCAGGTCGGCCGTGGCTCCGGCCTCCTGGATGTGATAGCCGGAGATGGAGATCGAGTTGAACTTCGGCATCTTCTGCGACGTGTACGCGAAGATGTCCGAGATGATCGACATCGAGGGCTTGGGCGGATAGATGTAGGTGTTGCGGACCATGAACTCCTTCAGGACGTCGTTTTGGATCGTCCCGGTGAGGTCCTCCGGTGCCACCCCCTGTTCCTCCGCCGCGACGATGTAGAGCGCGAGCACGGGCAGCACCGCGCCGTTCATCGTCATCGACACCGACATCCGGTCCAACGGGATGCCGTCGAACAGTTGCCGCATGTCGTAGATCGAGTCGATCGCCACGCCCGCCATGCCGACGTCGCCGGCCACCCGGGGGTGGTCCGAGTCGTAGCCGCGGTGGGTCGCGAGGTCGAACGCGATCGACAGGCCCTTCTGGCCCGCCGCCAGGTTGCGGCGGTAGAACGCGTTGGACTCCTCGGCGGTGGAAAAGCCCGCGTACTGGCGGATCGTCCACGGCTGGTTGACGTACATCGTCGGGTAGGGGCCGCGCAGGAACGGCGTGATGCCCGGGTAGGTCCCGAGGAAGTCGAGCCCTTCGAGATCCTCGGCGGTGTACAGCGCCTTGAGCGGGATGCCCTCGGGGGTGTCGCGGGTGAGCGCGTCGGCGTCCTTGCCGGTCTCCTCGCGCACGGCCTCGCGCCACGCGTCCACGTCGAGTTCGCCGGACGCGGGCCCGTCGAGGTCGACCTTCGTGAAGTCGGGGATGCTCATGCCGCCCCCTCCAGGGTCTCGTACGTTGCGTGCAGGACGGCGAGTGCGTCGCACCCGGTGAACACATACCCGTCCACGTCCGCGCCGTGCGCCTTCTTGCCCGCGAGCAGGACGCGGCTCGCTCCGGCCTCCTTGAGGGCGGCGGCGACAGGGGCGGCGAGGGTGGCGTACAGCTTCTCCGAGGAGGTGAGCACGACGGTCGCCGGGCTGCCGGCCGCCGTCCAGCGCTCGACCACGTCGGCGACCGCGCTCTCGTCGCCCGCGGTGATGCCGCCCTCGACGGCCGCGAAGCCGCCGGCCGCGAACAGGTTGACCGCGAAGCCGGCGCGCGCGGTGTACTGCGCGAGCGGGCCGAAGGTGGCGAGGAAGACGGTCGGCCGGGCACCGGTCGCGGCGAGGATCTCGTCGGAGCGGTCGCGCAGCGACTCGTACGCCTGGGCGTAGCGCAGTCGCGGCAGACCGGCCGAGGTCACCGGCACCTCGGGCGCGCTCTCGCGCACCACGGGCGGCTCGGTGAGGTTGGGGAACTCGCTGACCCCGGTGATCGGGTCGGTCCGGTCCGCGATGTCCTTGTCGCGCCGGGCGCGAACCTCGGCCAGGCGCTCGGCGAGCCAGCCCGAGTCGAGCACCGCGACGATGCCGCCGCGGCTTTCGATCTCCTGGAAGAACGCCCAGCCGCTGCGCGCGAGGTCGTCGGTGAGCTGCTCGACGAACCACGAGCCGCCGGCCGGGTCGATCACCGCGGCCAGGTGCGATTCCTCCAACAGCAGCGCCTGCGTGTTGCGCGCTATCCGGCGGGCGAACGCGTCGGGTAGGCCGATCGCGGCGTCGAACGAGCGCACGGTCACCGCGTCGGCGCCGCCCACGCCCGCGCCGAACGCGGCCAGCGTGGTGCGCAGCATGTTGACCCAGGGGTCGCGGCGCGTGGTCATCGCCCACGACGTCACCGCGTGCTGGCGCTGCGCGCCGGCGGTCGCGCTCGCGCCGGACGCCTGGGCGACCCGGGCCCACAGCCGGCGGGCCGCACGGAGCTTGGCGATCGTGGGGAACTGCTCGGCGGTGGCGGCGAAGCGGAACTCGACGAGCCCGAGGGCGGTGTCGACGTCCAGTCCGGCCGCGGTCAGCGCGCGCAGGTACGCGACGCCGGCGGCGGTGGCCGCACCCAGTTCCTGGCCTTCCGAGCCGCCTGCCTCGTGGTACGGCTGCCCGTCCACGGCGACGGCCTGGATGCCGGGGAACGCCGCGTGGGCGCGCGTCGCGAGTTCGGCGGCGGCGGCCAGCTCGGCCGCGCCCGTCCCG
>NZ_WWJX01001253.1 GCF_009865215.1 Streptomyces sp. SID3343
GGGCGTGCGCTACCTGCTCGGGCCCGGCGCCACCACGATGGCCGTCGCCCGCGCGCTCGGGGTCGACGGCACCCTCCTGGGCGTCGACGTGATCGCCGACGGCGCGCTGCTCGGCGCCGACGTGAGCGAACGCGCGCTGCTCGACCTGATCGACGGCCACCGCGCCGAGGCCGTCGTGTCGGTCATCGGCGGTCAGGGGTTCGTCCTGGGCCGGGGCAACCAGCAGCTCAGCCCCCGGGTGCTCGCCCACGTGAGCACGCTGACCGTGCTCGCCACCAGGTCCAAACTCGTGGCCCTCCAGGGCCGGCCGCTGCTCGCCGACACCGGCGACGTCGCGGTGGACGAAAGCCTGTCCGGCTACGTCCACGTCGTCACGGGTCGGCACGAGAGCGTGCCCTGTCGAATCGTCCCCGCAAGCGAGGAGTTCCACCGATGAGCGGTGTTCTGCACGACAAGGTCTCGATCGTCACCGGTTCGGCATCGGGCATCGGCCGCGCCACCGCGTTGATGTTCGCCCGCGAGGGCGCGGCCGTCGTGGTCGCCGACATCGACGCGGCCGGCGCGGAGCGTACCGCGAAGGAGATCATCGCGCAGGGCGGCCGGGCGATCGCGGTCACCGCCGACGTCTCCGCCGAGGCGGACTGCACGGCCGTGGTGGCCGCGGCCGTCGCCGAATTCGGCGCCCTGCACGTGCTGTTCAACAACGCGGGCATCATCCGCCGTGCGGACGCCATCGGCACGTCCGTGGACGAGTGGGACCGGGTGATGGCGGTCAACGTGCGCTCGGTCTTCCTGATGTGCAAGCACGCCATCCCCGCGATGACGCACGGCGGTTCGATCGTCAACACCGGTTCCGGCTGGGGCCTCAAGGGCGGTGGCAACGCGATCTCGTACTGCGCGTCCAAGGCCGCCGTGGTCAACATGACCCGCGCGCTCGCGATCGACCACGCCGCCGCCGGCATACGGGTCAACTCGGTCAACCCCGGCGACACCGACACCCCGATGCTGCGCGAGGAGGCCCGGCAACTCGCCGAGGACTGGGCCGCGTTCGAGGCCGACGCCGCCGACCGGCCGATGGGCCGCTCGGGGACACCCGAGGAGATCGCCAAGGCGGTCCTGTTCCTGGCGAGCGACGCGTCCAGCTTCGTCACCGGCACCGCGCTGATCGTCGACGGCGGCGGACTCGCCTGACCGTCGTTCGCTCGTGCACGTCCCCCATGCCCGCTTCGCGCTCTTTCCCCCCGGAGGCACCCCGTGTCATTTTCCCGTACCGCGAGAACCGCGTCCGCGCTGGCCGCGTTCGCCGCCCTCGCCGCGACCGCAGGCTGCGGCAGTGGCAGCGGCGGTTCCGGCTCCGGCTCCGGCAAGACCGAGATCACCTGGTCGACCTGGGGCTCACCCGAGGAACTCGAACGCTTCAAGGAGTTCGACAAGGACTTCCAAAAGCGTCACCCGGACATCAAGGTGACCCTCCAGGCGGTGCCCTCCTACGGCGACTACCACGCCAAGCTGCTCACCCAGCTCTCCTCCAAGACGGCGCCCGACGTCTTCTACGTCGGTGACGACTTCATCGGCAAGTTCGTCTCCGCCGGGGTCGTCGCGCCGCTCGACGCACGGATGGCGGCGCCCGACAGCAAGGCCAAGCCGGCGGACTTCGTCGAAGGGCTGTACGGCGGGGCGAAGAAGGGCGACCGGATCTTCGGGATACCCAACGACGCCAATCCCGAGGTGCTTTGGTACGACAAGCAGGCCCTCAAGGACGCCGGCATCACCGACGACCCGGCCACGCTGCACGCGCAGGGCACCTGGACCATGTCCACGTTCCTGGCCATGAACGCCAAGCTCAAGGCCGCGGACAAGGCCGGCTCGATCTTCTACAACTGGTACGGCTCGACCTACAGCATGATCAACGGCTCCGGCGGCAAGGTCTACGACGGCGGGAAGTTCGTCGCCACCACCGACCCCAAGTCGCGCCAGGCGCTCAAGACGCTCGCCGAGGGCTACCAGGACAAGACCTTCCTGGTCGCCGACAACCTGCCCAAGGGCAACGGCGTCGAAGTGCAGTTCATCAAGCACAAGGTCGGGTTCGTCGCGAGCGGTCGCTACATGATCGACACCGTGATGAAGGGCGACAAGGACAACTACGACATCGTGCCCTTCCCGTCGGAGACCGGCGCGCCGGCCCCGTCGGCGGTGGCCACGTCCTTCCTCGCGCTGAACAAGGACTCCAAGAAGGCCGACGCGGCCTGGACGTTCCTGTCCGAGTTCGTCTCCAAGGAAGGCCAGACGCTGCGCCTCAAGGGCGGCGGCAACGCGGTCCCCTCGATCAAGGGTGCCGAGAGCGTGGTCATGGAGGGCTACCCGGCGCACGCGCAGACCTTCGTCGACACCCGCGACAAGGGCTACGCCAACTACCCGCAAGAGGCGGCCGTCCCGGACCTGACCGCGAACATCAACGACTCGCTGATGAAGCTGTGGACCGGCAAGGTCGGGTTCGACCAGGAGATGACCGACCTGAACGCGCTCGTCTCCGGCAAACTCGGCTGATCGGGGGCCGCCGTGACCACGCCGACGCTCGACCGGCCGACCGCAGCACGGCGGCCGTCCGACGCCAAGACCACCCACCGGAGCCTGCGCGCCCGGCGCCGTAAGGAACGCTGGTGGGCCGCCTTCTTCCTGGGCCCGCAGTTGGCCGCACTCGTGACCTTCACCCTCGTACCGTTCGGCTTCGCGATCGTGCTCGCGTTCATGAAGTGGGACGGCCTGGGCGAGAAGTCGTGGGTGGGCCTGGCCAACTTCAAGACCGAGCTCTCCGACCCCCACTTCCGGGACGCGGTCACCAACACCCTCACCCTGGGCCTGCTCACCGTGCCCGCCGGGCTGGCCCTCGCGTTGCTGATCGCGCTCGCGCTCAACAACGTGCGCGGCAAGACGATCTACCGGATGGTCTACTTCCTCCCGGTGGTCACCAGTTCGGTGGCCGTCTCGGTGATCTGGCAGATCATCCTGGCCAGCGGTGACCTGGGCATGCTCAACAACACCGTGCACGACTGGTTCGGCATCACGTTGCCCGACTGGCTCGACGACCCGAACTGGGTGATGGTCGCGATCGCCGCGGTGACCATCTGGTCCTCGGTCGGCCTCAACGTGGTGATCTTCCTGGCCGGGCTCCAGGCGATCCCCGCGCACCTGGGCGAGGTCGCCCGGATCGACGGCGCGGGACCGCTGCGGGTCTTTCGACACATCACCCTGCCGCTGTTGTCGCCGACGATCTTCTTCTCCTTCGTGATCGCGGTGATCAGCTCGTTCCAGGCCTTCGACCAGATCTACGTGCTCGTGAATCCGTCCGTCAACGAGGGCGCGCGCACGATCGTGTTCGAGGTCTACGACCTGGGCTTCAAGAAGTTCGAATTCGGCGTCAGCAGTGCCGCGGCACTGATGCTGACGATCATGACGATCGTGGTGACCCTTGCCCAGTTCAGGTTGCAGAAGCGCTTCGTCCACTACGAGTCGTAAGAGGAGGGTCGTGTGATGGTCGCCTTCGTACGCCGCCGCATCGGCGGTATCGCCCTGCACGCCCTGCTCGTCTGCGGCGGGCTGCTGATGTTGTTCCCGTTCCTGTGGATGGTGTCGACCGCCTTCAAGGGCGAGAGCCAGATGATCCACGACCCGCTGGGGTGGCTGCCCGATCCGTGGACACCGAGCAACTTCCCCGACGCGCTGGACGCGATGCCGTTCGGGCGCGCGTACTGGAACAGCTTCTACATCGCCACGATCACGGTGGTGGCCACGCTGCTGACCGCGTCGATGGCGGCCTACGCGTTCACCAGGATCGAATTCCCGCTCTCGCGGACCCTGTTCGTGTTGTTCCTGGTCACCCAGATGGTGCCGTCGCAGGTCACCATGGTGCCGCTGTACATCATGCTGTCGCACTTCGGCTGGATCGACACCCACCTGGCCCTGATCGTGCCGGCCATCGCGAACCCGTTCGCGGTCTTCATGATGCGCCAGTTCATCCGGTCGGTCCCGGTCGAACTGGAGGAGGCGGCCCGGCTCGACGGCGCGAACCGCTGGACGGTGTTCACCCGGATCGTGCTGCCCAACGTCAAGCCCGGCATGGCGGCCCTGGGGATCATCGTCTTCCTCGCCAGTTGGAACAGCTTCCTGATCCCGTTGGTGTTCCTCAACTCCGAGGAGAACTTCACCGTCCCGATGCTGCTCGCCTCGTTCAAGGGACAGCACGGCGGGCTGAACTTCGGTCTGGTGCTCGCCGCGTCGACCATCTCGGTGGTGCCGATGCTGATCGTGTTCCTGATCGGCCAACGCAAGATCATCAACAGCATGGCCGCATCCGGCCTGGGAGGACGCTGACATGCCGGAGTCTTCGAACGTGCGGCCTTCGAACGTGCGGCCTTCCGGCCCGCCTCCCCTGGACCTGCTCGATCTCGACCTGCGGGAGCGGCCGTTCACCGACCGCGGCTCACGACTGCTGGTGATGGCGCACGACGACGGCAGCCTGTGGATCGCCCGCTCCGAGTACGAACGCCGGCTGAGCGACACGACCGTGCTCACCGGGCTGCGGGTGGTCTCCGCGACCGGGGCCCAACTGCCGGTGCGCCGCGCCCGCGCGGACCGGATCGCCTTCGAGGGCGGGGTGAACCTGGTCTTCGCCGACCCGGACACCCTCGTGCTCACCGGCCACGGGGCCCGCGCGCACTGGGACCATGGCGAGGCCGCGGACATCGACGGCTGCCTCGTCCTGGTGGGGGAAGGGCCGGCCCCGGACGCCGCCGCCGTGACCGAGGCCGCCCGGGCCCGCTGGGCGGCCTGGTTCGAGCGGATGCCGGCCGTGCGCGAGGAACTGCGCGAGCGGGCGGTCATGGCGTGGTGGACGCTCGCGGTGAACCTGCTGCCGATCGGGGCCGCGGCCGGCCGCGAAGGGCTCGTCCCCTCGCGCTACGGCTACGTGGGCGTATGGAACTGGGACGCCTACTTCCACACCGTCGCGCTGCGCCACGCCGACCCGGAACTGGCCCGCGACCAGATCCGCATCCTGCTGGCCCACCAGCGCCCCGACGGCCTGATCCCCGACGTCGTGCACGACGAGGGCGTGCTCACCGAGACCACCGACCTGCCCCGCTCCGACCGCGAACGCCTGGCCGAACACGTAGGCCAAGCCCTGGCCGAGAGCCCCTCTCGCACTTCGACCCCGGACGCCCCGGTCCCGGTGACCAAGCCGCCGCTCACCGCGTGGGCGGTGTGGAAGATCCACGAAGTGGCCCCCGACCTCGCCTTCCTGGCCGAGGTCTACGAGCCGATCGTCCGCTCCCAACAGTGGTGGCTGACCGCCTCCGACCCCGACGGCGACGGACTCGCCGAATACCTGCACCCCTACTCCAGCGGCCTCGACGACAGCCCCGTCTGGGACTACGGCCCCCGGGCCGAACCCCCCGACCTCAACGCCTACCTGGCGCTCCAGTTCGACGTCCTGGGCGACATCGCCGAAGCCCTCGGCCGCGACGACGACGCCGCGAGCTGGCGCACCCGAGCCGCCGAGCACACCGACCTCCTGGTCGCCCGACGCTGGACCGGCACCCGCTTCACCACACTCTCGGCCGGCCGCACCGTCGCGGTGCGCACCGCCCTGGACCTGATGCCGCTGCTCACCGGACGCCTGCCGAAGGACATCGTCGACCACCTGGTCGCCGACCTGCTCTCGCCGAGCTTCTGGGGCGAACGCCCGGTGCCCACGGTCGCCTTCGACGACCCCGCCTTCGACCCGGACGCGATGTGGCGCGGCCCGGTCTGGCTCAACGTCAACTACCTGCTGATCGAGGGCCTACGCCGCTCCGACCGCCCCGACGTCGCCGCCGAACTGACCGAGCGCACGCTGCGGATGGTCGCCGACGGCGGCGGACTGTACGAGTACTGGAACCCGCTCACCGGCCGCCGCGCCAACCGCGCGACCAGCGGATTCGGCTGGTCCAGCGCCCTGTTCACGGACCTGGCCCGCCGCTGACCGCACCCACATACGCCAGTGGGACGGACGCCGACCGGCGCCCGTCCCACTGTCACGTACAGCTCCACTGTCAGGTATCGCTCCACCGCCGCGCATCGCCCCCGAGCGCTCAGCCCGGCGAGCCGCCCAGCTGAAGACCGGCCATCCGAGACCACTCGTACTTCGTCGTCTTCACCTTCGCCGCGAGGTCGTTGGGAAACTCCTCGTGCAGCGTCAGGCCGGCCTGCGCGACCGCGAGGCGGGCGATGTCGGGGCTGCGCACCACCTGATCGGCCCACATGCCGTCGCCGGCCACGATCACGATCCGGGTCGCATCGCGACCGACGAACTCCACGACGGCGTCCCCGCCACCGCCGTGCGCGTCGGTGAAGCGCCGAATGTGCTTGGAGATCCTGCGCACCTGTCGCTCGACCCGCGCGTCCGCGTTACCGGGCGTCTCAGGCGTAGCCGTCGTGGTCTCAGTCATGAAATCCACACTACCGACGCACGCGTACGATCCGGGGCCGAGGTGAGGAAACACCCTTCGGGTTTCCTCGACCTTCCCCGCCTTCCGAATCGAGTGCCTCGATCAGAACAGCAGCGGGTCCACGGCCACCGCGACGAACAGCAGCGTCAGGTAGGTGATCGACCAGTGGAACAGGCGCATTTCCTTGAGCCCCGCACCCGTGGCCTCGGCCTTGGCGCGGCGCTGGAGACCGTGCGCCTCCCACAGCCACGCGATGCCCAGGATCGCCGCGGCGATCGGGTAGAGCGGACCGGTGTCGGCGGCCGGCCACAGGAGCATCGACACCGCGACCATGACCCAGCTGTAGACCACGATCTGATTGGCCACGACCTTGTTGCCGGCCACGACCGGAAGCATCGGCACACCGGCGTTGCTGTAGTCGTCGCTGAACTTCATCGACAACGGCCAATAATGCGGCGGCGTCCAGAAGAAGATCACCGCGAACAGCACGAACGGCGCCCAGTCGAGCGAGTTCGTCACGGCCGTCCAGCCGATCAACACCTGCATGCAGCCCGCGATACCGCCCCACACGATGTTCTGCGGCGTGCGCCGCTTGAGCAGCATCGTGTACACGACGACGTAGTAGAAGATCGCGAAGACCGAGAGCGCCGCCGACAGCGGGTTGACCAGGAACCAGAACCACGCCGTCGAGATCACCCCGAGCGCGCTCGCGAACACGATCGACTCGCGCGGCGAGACCATCCCGGTGACCAGCGGACGCCGCTCGGTGCGATGCATCAACCGGTCGATGTCGCGGTCGATGTACATGTTGAAAGCGTTGGCGCTGCCGGCCGAAAGGTAACCACCGAACACCACGAGCAGAACGAGACCGAGGTCGGGCAGGCCGTGCGCCGCCAGGAACATCACCGGAATCGTGCTGATCAGCAGGAGTTCGATGATGCGCGGCTTGGTGAGGGCCACGAATGCGAGAACCCGGGCCATCGGCGGGCGCGCGCCGGCAGGCACGTTTCCCGCGAGCCCGGCCGGTCGGGATTCGACGGCTGTCACGAACACCCCATCAGCAGCGTTTTCGGCCGGGACCGGGTGCCGCCCGGAAGCCGGTTTGCTCGTCAATAACCAGTGGTGTCGGGTTGTCGAGGCCCGCGCCACTAGCAGGAAACTGTAGTCCCTCACCAGGGGCGCAAAGCCTCCGGGGCATGCCTGCCGCGCCGTCGGGTAGCGGGGACGGAAGCGCCATCTGTCCATACGGCGAACGTCACCACCCGGGTGGCCGTCCACCGAGCGAGGGACGATCCCACCCCCGGTAGGCTCAGCCGTGTGCCTGAGGCGCCGGGGCGACGCCCCGAGTCCGCCGATTTTCGGCCCAAACCCGGAGAGACCCGGAAGGAGCCCTGACCAGGGTGAGCACCAAGCCGACCCCCGACAACAGCTCTCTCGAGTGGAGCGACCTCGACAAGCGCGCGGTCGACACCGCTCGCGTCCTTGCGATGGACGCAGTTCAGAAGGTCGGTAACGGCCACCCCGGAACGGCCATGAGCCTGGCCCCCGCGGCCTACCTCATCTGGCAGAAGTTCCTGCGCCACGACCCGACCGATCCGGACTGGACCGGCCGCGACCGCTTCGTGCTGTCGCCCGGCCACACCAGCCTGACCCTGTACACGCAGCTCTACCTGTCGGGCTACGGCCTGACGCTGGACGACCTCAAGTCGTTCCGCACGTGGGGCAGTCGTACCCCGGGTCACCCCGAGCACGGCCACACCGCCGGCGTCGAGACCACCACCGGGCCGCTCGGCCAGGGCGTGGGCAACGCGGTCGGCATGGCGATGGCCGCACGCTACGAGCGTGGTCTGTTCGACCCGGACGCGGCCCCCGGCACGTCCCCGTTCGACCACACCATCTGGGCGATCGCCTCCGACGGCGACCTCGAAGAGGGCATCTCCTCCGAGGCCAGCTCGCTCGCCGGCCACCAAAAGCTCGGCAACCTCGTGGTGGTCTACGACGACAACCACATCTCGATCGAAGGCGACACCGAGACCGCGTTCAGCGAGGACGTGCTCGCGCGCTACGCGGCCTACGGGTGGCACACCATCCGCGTCGAGCCGCAGGCCGACGGCGACATCGACGTCCGGGCGCTGCACGCGGCGCTCGAAGCCGGCAAGGCCGAGACCGGGCGCCCGACGATGATCGGCCTGCGCACGATCATCGCGTGGCCCGCGCCGAACGCGCAGAACACCGGCAAGGCGCACGGCGCGGCACTGGGCGACGCCGAGGTCGCGGCGACCAAGAAGGTGCTGGGCTTCGACCCGGAGCAGAAGTTCGAGATCGGCGACGACGTGCTCGCGCACGCCCGCAAGGTCGTCGACCGCGGTCGCGAGGCGCACGCCGACTGGAAGAACGCGTTCGCCAAGTGGGCCGAGACCAACCCCGAGCGCGCCGCCGAGCACGCCCGGATCGGCGCCCGTCGGCTGCCCGACGGCTGGGAGAAGGCGCTGCCGGAGTTCGAGGCCGGCAAGCCGGTCGCGACCCGCAAGGCGTCCGGCAAGGTGCTCGCCGCGCTCGGCGCGGTGATCCCGGAACTGTGGGGCGGCTCGGCCGACCTCGCGGAGTCGAACAACACCACGATCGACGAAGGCAGTTCGTTCCTGCCCGAGGGCAACCCCCTCACGGGCGCGAGCCCGTACGGCCGCACCGTGCACTGGGGCATCCGCGAGCACGCCATGGGCTCGACCATGAACGGCATCGCCCTGCACGGCGGGACCCGCATCTACGGCGGCACGTTCCTGGTGTTCAGCGACTACATGCGCCCGGCCGTGCGACTGGCCGCGCTGATGAAACTGCCGACCACCTACGTGTGGACGCACGACTCGATCGGCCTCGGCGAGGACGGCCCCACCCACCAGCCGATCGAGCACATCGCCGCACTGCGCGCGATCCCCGGTCTCGACGTGGTCCGCCCCGCGGACGCGAACGAGGTCGCGGTGGCGTGGCGCAAGATCCTGGAGACCACGGACCGCCCCGCGGGCATCCTGCTCACCCGCCAGGACGTACCGACGTGGGACCGCACCGAGTTCAACTCGGCCGAAGGCGTCGCGCACGGCGGCTACGTCCTGGTCGAGGCGTCCAGCGGGATCCCCGAACTGATCCTGATGGGCACCGGCTCCGAGGTGCAGATGGCCGTCGCCGCGCGCGAGGTGCTCGAAGCCGAGGGCGTGCCGACCCGGGTCGTGTCGATGCCGTGTGTCGAGTGGTTCAACGAGCAGGAGCAGGCGTACCGGGAGAAGGTCCTGCCGCCGTCGATCAAGGCGCGGGTATCGGTCGAGGCCGGTATCGCCCAGGGTTGGCGCGATCTGGTCGGCGACAACGGCCGGATCGTCTCGCTGGAGCACTTCGGCGCGTCGGCCGACTACAAGAAGCTCTTCGCGGAGTTCGGGCTCACCCACGAGGCCGTCGTCTCGGCCGCGCGGGAATCTCTCGCCCACGCCGGTAGCTGAACGTTTCAGTACCCCTGCGGGGGCGCCGGCCGGAAATCCCCGGCCGACGCCCCCGCACCGGGGGCCGGCCCCGGCCCCACGAGGTCGCCGGAAACCGGCCTCCGACTCGAAAAGGAGCAACCTGTCATGACGGAACCCCTGCGTCGCCTGTCCGCCGAGGGCGTGGCCGTGTGGCTCGACGACCTGAGCCGGGCGCGGCTGGAATCCGGCAACCTGAAGGACCTGGTCCGCGACAGCGGCGTCGTCGGCGTCACCACGAACCCGGCGATCTTCCAGAAGGCCATCTCGGGCAACGACATCTACGACCCGCAACTGCGTGATCTCGCCGTGCGTGGCGTCACCGTCGAAGAGGCCGTCCGGATGATCACCACGGCCGACGTGCGCGAAGCGTGCGACGTGCTGCGCCCGGTCTACGACGCCACCGACGGTCTCGACGGCCGGGTCTCGATCGAGGTCGACCCGCGCCTCGCGCACAACAGCGAGCCGACCAGCGCCGAGGCCCGCCAGCTGTGGTGGCTCGTCGACCGGCCGAACCTGTTCGTCAAGATCCCCGCGACCAAGGCCGGGCTGCCCGCGATCTCGCAGGCACTCGCCGAGGGCATCAGCGTCAACGTGACGCTGATCTTCTCGCTGGCCCGCTACCGCGAGGTCATGGAGGCGTACCTGGAGGGCCTGGAGCGCGCCCGCGCGACCGGCAAGGACATCTCCAAGATCGAATCCGTCGCGTCGTTCTTCGTCTCCCGCGTGGACACCGAGATCGACAAGCGGCTCAAGGAGATCGGCACCGACGAGGCGAAGGCCCTCGCCGGCAAGGCCGCCGTCGCCAACGCGCGACTCGCCTACCAGGCGTACGAAGAGGTCTTCGGGACCGACCGCTGGGCGGCCCTCGCCGCCGCGGGCGCCCGACCGCAGCGTCCGCTGTGGGCCTCGACCGGCGTCAAGGACCCCTCCTACCGCTCCACGATGTACGTGGACGACCTGGTCGTGAAGGGCACCGTCAACACGATGCCCGAGGCGACCATGGAAGCCGTCGCCGCCGAAGGCAAGATCACCGGCGACACGGTGCACGGCACCTACGAGGCGGCCCGGGCCGACCTGGACGCCATCGCCAAGCTCGGCATCTCCTACGACGAGGTCGTCGACCTGTTGGAGGAGGAGGGCGTCGAGAAGTTCGAGACCTCCTGGAACGAGCTGCTCGCGTCCGTCCAGGGCGAGCTGGACCGGCTCGCCAAGGACTGAACCACCCGCGCCGTGCGGCGGTCGACCTCCCTCGGTCGATCGTGACCCCACCCGCAGCACCGTTTGTCCCGTCGCCGCCGAATGTGACCCGTTCGGCGGCGACGGGACGGATACTCCACGCAATCAGGGCATGATTTCAGCACACTCCCACCCCATAAATAGGAGGGCTGACCGCCCGTGGTACACGCAAACGACGAACGCGTGACCGCCGGCGGCGTGGACGTCACCGTTTCCGGTGATCTCTCGCACGCTGCCGCCGTCGCCGAAGTCATCACCGCCTGCGTCGTGGACAAGGTGCCCGCGCGCCTCGCGGCGTCCGACGCGACCCTTTGGGGCCCGGACGCCGAATCCACGGCCGCGATCCGACTGGGATGGGTGGACCTGCCCGCCTCCTCGCGCGCGCTCCTGCCCCAGCTCGCCGAGCTGCGCGAAAGCCTGCGCGCCGAGGGCCTGGACCACGTGGTCCTCGCCGGCATGGGCGGCTCCTCGCTCGCGCCCGAGGTCATCACGGCGACCTACGGCAAGCCGCTGACCGTGCTCGACACCACCGACCCGCAGCAGGTCCGCCGCGCACTCGGCGAGGACCTGGAGCGCACCGTCGTGGTCGTCTCCAGCAAGAGCGGCGGCACCGTCGAGACCGACAGCCACCGCCGCGCCTTCGAACAGGCCTTCCTGGACGAGGGGTTGACCAACGAACAGCTCTCCCGGCGGATCGTGATCGTGACCGACCCGGGCTCGCCGCTGGAGAACACCGCGCGCAACGCCGGCTACCACGTGGTCCTCGCGGACCCCAACGTCGGCGGGCGCTACTCGGCGCTGACCGCGTTCGGCCTGGTGCCCAGCGCGCTGGCCGGCGTCGACGTCGAAGCGCTCCTCGACGACGCCGCGGCGCTCGCGCCGTCGCTGTCCGAGGACCAGGACAACCCCGGCCTCCTGCTCGGCGCCGTGCTCGGCGCCGCGGCCAACCACGGCCGGGACAAGCTCGTGCTCGCCGACACCGGTGACATCGTGGGCTTCGGCGACTGGGCCGAACAGCTCGTCGCCGAGTCCACCGGCAAGCAGGGCCGCGGCATCCTGCCGGTCGTGGTCGAGGGCGTCGACGCGCCGGGCTTCGCCCGCTCGGTGGGCGGCGACGCCGTACGCGTGGTGATCGGCGACGAGAGCATCGACCGCCCCGACGCCGACCTGCGGGTATCCGGCCCGCTGGGCGCGCAGTTGCTGCTGTGGGAGTACGCGACGGCGGTCGCCGGCCGGGTCATCGGCATCGACCCGTTCGACCAGCCGAACGTGCAGGAGTCCAAGGACAACACCGGCGCCCTGCTGGAGCGTTCGGGCGACGGCCCGCTGCCCGAGGGCGAGCCGGCGTTCACCGACGGCGCGGTGCAGGTGCACGGCGACGCCGAACTGCTCGACGGCGCGAGCGACCTCACCGGTGCGCTGCGCGCGCTGCTGGCGACGGTGCCCGACAACGGCTACGTGGCCGTGATGGCCTACCTCGACCGGCTCGGCGACACGGCCGCGCCGCAGGTGCGGCCGCTGCTCGCCGAGGCACTGACCGGCGAGCAGGTCACCTTCGGCTGGGCCCCGCGCTTCCTGCACTCGACCGGCCAGTTCCACAAGGGCGGCCCCGCGGTGGGCGTCTTCCTCCAGCTCACCGGCGCCGTCACCGAGGACCTGGAGGTGCCCGCGAAGCCGTACACCTTCGGTCGGCTCCAGATGGCCCAGGCGCTCGGCGACCTCGGCGCCATCACGTCGCGCCGGCGGCCCGTACTGCGGTTGCACCTGACCGACCGCGCGGCCGGCCTGGAGCAACTCCTCACCGCCGCCCGCGCCCTCGGGAACGGAGCGGGTCGATGAGCCCCAAGGCCACCAAGTCCAAGCCGGCCGTGTGGCCGGACAACCCGCTGCGCGACCCCCAGGACCGCCGCCTCCCGCGCATCGCGGGCCCGTCGGGCCTGGTCATCTTCGGCGTCACCGGCGACCTGTCCCGCAAGAAGCTGATGCCGGCGATCTACGACCTCGCCAACCGCGGGCTGCTGCCGCCGGGCTTCGCGCTCACCGGCTTCGCCCGACGCGACTGGGAGAACCAGGACTTCGCGCAGGTCGTCTACGAAGCGGTCAAGGAACACGCGCGCACCCCCTTCCGCGAGGAGGTGTGGCAGCAACTGTCCGAGGGCTTCCGTTTCGTCCAGGGCGAGTTCGACGACGGCAAGGCGTTCGACCAGCTGCGCCAGACGATCGACGAACTCGACGCGCAGCAGGGCACCCAGGGCAACCACGCGTTCTACCTGTCGGTACCGCCGAAGGCGTTCCCCGAGGTGGTGCGCCAGCTCAAGGAGCACGGGCTCGCCGACCCCAAGGCCGAGTCGTGGCGCCGCGTGGTCATCGAGAAGCCGTTCGGGCACGACCTCAAGAGCGCCCGCGAGCTGAACAAGGTCGTCGACGAGGTCTTCCCGCCCGAAGCGGTCTTTCGCATCGACCACTACCTGGGCAAGGAAACCGTCCAGAACATCATGGCGCTGCGCTTCGCCAACACGATGTTCGAACCGCTGTGGAACCGCTCCTACGTGGACCACATCCAGATCACCATGGCCGAGGACATCGGCATCGGCGGCCGGGCCGGCTACTACGACGGCATCGGCGCCGCGCGCGACGTGATCCAAAACCACCTGCTGCAACTCCTCGCGCTGATCGCCATGGAGGAGCCGATGTCGTTCGACGCGGACTCGCTCGTGGCCGAGAAGATCAAGGTGCTCAGCTCGGTCAAGCTGCCCGACGACCTCTCGCGCGGCACCGTCCGCGCGCAGTACACGCGCGGCTGGCAGGGCGGCGAACTGGCCAAGGGCTACCTCGAAGAGGACGGCATCCCGCCGGACTCGCGCACCGACACCTACGCGGCGATCAAGCTGGAGGTCGAGAACCGCCGCTGGGCGGGCGTCCCGTTCTACCTGCGCGCCGGCAAGCGCCTGGGCCGCCGGGTCACCGAGATCGCGGTCGTCTTCCAGCGCGCCCCGCACCTGCCCTTCGACGCCACCGCGACCGAGGAGCTGGGACAGAACGCCCTGGTCATCCGGGTGCAGCCGGACGAGGGCATGACGGTGCGATTCGGCTCCAAGGTGCCCGGCACCGCGATGGAGGTGCGCGACGTCAACATGGACTTCGCGTACGGCGAGTCGTTCACCGAGTCGAGCCCGGAGGCGTACGAACGACTGCTGCTCGACGTCCTGCTCGGCGACGCGCCGCTGTTCCCGCGGCACGAGGAGGTCGAGCTGTCCTGGAAGATCCTCGACCCGATCGAGGAGCACTGGGCGCAGCACGGCAAGCCCGAACCCTACGTGTCCGGGACCTGGGGTCCCGACGCGGCCGACGAGATGCTCGCACGTGACGGACGGAGCTGGCGCCGCCCATGATGATCGATCTGACGGACACCAAGTCGAGCAAGATCAACGCCGCCCTGGTGGAGGCGCGCCGAGGCATGGGCAGCCCCACCCTCGGCATGGTCCTGACTCTGGTCATCGTCACCGACGAGGCCAACCAGTACGACGCGATGAAGGCCGCGGGCGAGGCCGCCCGCGAGCACCCCTCGCGCATCCTCGTGGTGATCGGTCGCCCGGGCGCGGAGATCACCCCGCGCCTGGACGCCGAGGTCCGGGTCGGCGACTCGGGCGTCGGCGAGACCGTACTGCTGCGCCTGCACGGCGAGTTGGCGGACCACGCCGAGTCGGTCGTGCTGCCGCTGCTGCTGCCCGACGCGCCGGTCGTGGTGTGGTGGCCGGGACGCGCGCCGGAGGTGCCGAGCAAGGACCTGCTCGGCGCGCTGGCCACGCGACGGGTCACCGACGCCGCGGCTCCGCCGCGCCGGGCCGACGTGCTGCGGCTGCGCGCGAGCGCGTACACACCGGGGGACACCGACCTGGCGTGGACGCGCACGACGCCGTGGCGCAGCCTGCTGGCCGCGGCGCTGGACCAGAAGTACAGCACGATCCTGGGCGCGAAGGTCGGCGCGAAGGCGGGCAACCCGAGTGCGGAACTGCTCGCGCTGTGGATCACCGACCGGCTCGGCATCGACGTCGAGCGGGTGGAGACCAACGGCCCCGGCATCACGTCGGTGACCGTCGTGACCAAGGACGGCGAAATCGTCGTCGACCGCCCGGACGGCATGATGGCGTCGCTGTCCTCGCCCGGTCAGCCGGACCGCGTGGTCGCGCTCAAGCGCCGCGAGGCGTCCGATCTGGTTGCGGAGGAACTGCGCCGGCTGGACCCGGACGACGTGTACGCGGCGACGCTCGCACGCGCCGCCCTGGAAGCGGCGCGCGAACCGGCGTCGGCGTCGGGCTCGTTCGCGGAGGAACCGAGGTCGCAGACGCCGGTGGCCGACGTGGAGGAGGAGACCGAGGGCGAGGCCCGGCGACCGAAGCGGGCCAAGGAACTCGGCCAGGCGCCACCGCTGAAGGACACGTCGGACGGGCGTTCGGCGGACGAGGGCTCGGCGGGCGGTGATTCGGCGGGCAAGGCGTCGGGCAAGGCCTCGTCGGGCAAGGCCTCGCCTGCTCAGGCCTCGCCTGCTCGGGCCGCGTCGGACAAGGCTTCGCCGGTCAAGCGGGCGTCGAGTGCGGCCAAGTCGGCGCGCAAGACGGTGTCGGCGGCTGCCACGAAGAAGACCGCGGCCCGCACACCGCGCAAGCCGGCGACGAAGAAGAAGGGCGACGACGCGTGAGCGCCGGGCACGGACCGGTCCGGGTACACGCCGACACGGCACTGATGGCCAAGGCGGCGGCGACCGGGCTGATCCAGCGGGTCGCGGACGCGCAGGCCGAGTTCGATGTCGCGCACATCGTGCTGACCGGTGGCCGCAACGGCAACGCGTTGCTGTACGAACTGTCGCTGACACCCACGTTGAACGCGATCGACTTCGACCGACTGCACATCTGGTGGGGCGACGAGCGTTTCCTGCCGGCCGGCCACGCCGACCGCAACGAGACGCAGGCGCGCGAGGCATTGCTGAACACCGTCCCGGTGGTCGAGGAACTGGTGCACGCGATGCCGGCGAGCGACGGCCCGGACGGCGACGACGTGGCCGCGGCCGCGGCCCGCTACGCGGCGGAGCTTGCGGCGGCGGCGCCCGAGGGCGCTTTGGTGCCGGCCTTCACGCTGGCGATGTTCGGAGTCGGCCCGGACACGCACGTGGCCTCCCTGTTCCCGGACTTCCCGGCCACGGCCGAGACCGAGCGAACGGTGCTCGCGGTCCGCGACGCCCCCAAGCCCCCACCGACCCGAATCACCTTGACCTTCCCCGCGATCCGCGCCGCACACGAGGTGTGGCTGCTGGCAGCGGGCGAGGACAAGGCCGACGCGGTGGCATCGGCACGGGCCTCGGCAGACGCGGTCAAGACCCCGGCAGCCGGCGCGTTCGGCACCGGCGCGACGCTGTGGCTGCTGGACCGGGCAGCGGCGGCGAACCTGACGGAGTAGCGGGCGGGTCGAGCCGGGTCGGGTCGAGTTGGGTCGGGTCGCGTCGGGTTTGGGTTGAGGTTGAGCGGGGCGGGGCGGGGGCAATGCGCTCCCGCCCTGCCTTGTACCTGGGGTCAGGGGTGGATGCAGGGGTGGTGCAGTCCGGGTCGGGTGTCCACCACGTCCTGTTGGGGTCGTAACCGGTCGGTTTGGCGGGGGTGGTGGGACCGGGTGGTTCGCGGTCGGGGTGCAGGTCGGCGCCGGCGTCGAGTTGCCTACGGATGTGCGCGTCGAGGGGCCCCAGAGTGAGCTTCGCCTGTTCGGGGGTGACCCCCTCGATGCCGTACCAACCGCCGACGAAACGCAGTTCGGCAAATACGACGTACTTGCCGTAGCGCGCCCAGTAGAGCCATTCGTCGGCCGAGGCGGCGTGCGGCCCCCGTTGGCTCTCCAACTGTCCCTGGCTCGAACCCCCGACCTGGAAGGGACTGATCACGGTCGGCTTCACACCGGCACCCCAGTCTTCGGCGTTCACCTTGTGCGGGGCGTACCCCGCGAAGTTCTTTCGCGCGTCGCCGACGTTCTTGAACCGGCTGATGATCAGCCGCACATTCAACGATCCGCTCCAGATGCGGCCTGCGCTGCCCTCCCCCTCGTACATGTGGCCGAGGCCGAAGACGGAGTCCAACTCCATCGCCCGCCCACCCGCGAGTACGTCGGGAAAGATTGCCGGAATCAGCACGTCGGCACGCCGATCCGGTGGCCCCGACGACGTGTCGCCGGCGAACAGGGACGAGCATCCGCTCACGATCAAAATCAACACGGCAACTGCGGCCAGGCTGCCGAGCTCGCGCCGGGGATACGTATGCCGGGGTCGTCGCGGCCTCAAAATCGTGTGATCTCGCGTATGGAAGTGCCGAGTTCGGCCTCTGCCCGAGGCGTCGCCGTGCTCGGCAGCTTGACGGGCGGCTCCTGCGGAAGCGCCTTACCGGCCGAGGCCGCGCCTTTCGGATCCAGCGCGTCGGCGATCTTCCCCACGGTGATCCCCCGATTGCAGTGAGTGCTGTCGATGCGCCGCTCAAATTAGCGCATACGCTCGACCGCTCGCTTCGAAGCGCGGCGGCACAACCCCGGTGAGCACACGAGACGCTGCCTCTCGCTGCCCGTGGTTCCCCGCGCTGTGCGGATGTTGGGGGCGGGTGTTCTCGGCCGCCGTTTGCGCTTTGGTGGGCAGCGGGTGGCTTTGTGCTATCGGGTGGGCGACAGGTGACGGGGGCGTCCCTGGCCCGGACACACCGGCGGTCAGGAGCCTTGGGTTTCCCGGCGAGAGGTGGGGTGTTGCTCGTCGAAAACCGGCTGGCAGCGGCGGGCGGGGAGGGGGCTCGGGGTGGGTTCGCCGGCGAGA
>NZ_WWJX01001254.1 GCF_009865215.1 Streptomyces sp. SID3343
TCGAGATCGAGCAGCCCTACCGCGCGGCCCCGCCCGCCGGCGGCGGGATCGCCGGCCTGTGGCGCCGCAACGTCGCGCTCGTGTCGGACCCGGCCACGTGGCGCGACCTGCTGCACTCGCTGGTGAACCCGGTGGTCGGCTTCTTGCTCGCGGTGCTGCCGATGGCGCTGATCGCGTTCGGGCTCCTGGGCATCGTGATGCCGTTCGTCCACGAGCCGATCGTCGACGCGGGCGGCACGTACTGGTACGCGATGATCCCCGTTCAGGGCGCTTCGACCGCGCTCGCCGCCGTCCCGCTGGGCATCGCGTTCCTGACGGCGGGCATCCTCACCGGCCCGCGCGTGCTGCGGGCGCACGCGTTGTGGACCCGCTCGCTGCTCGGTCCGGTGGCCTCGGCGGCCCCCGCCCCGATCACCGCGCCCGCCTCGCACGAGCAGAGCGCCGCCCGGATCACCTGCGTCGTCGTCTGAGCGGGCCACGAATACGCGAGGAACCGCGCCGCCTGCCGGGACGCCCTTCGTCCCGGCGGGCGCGTCGTGTCCGTGCGTGGCCGGGCGGCCGGAGCAGGGTCCGCCGACCCGCTCGCGGTCGGCCGCCCGGGCCGGGGCCGGTTCGGAGTCTCTCCCCCCTGGAAGTCCCCGAACCGATCCCTCCCCCGTGTGGTGGGCCCACTCGCTCGGGGTCGTCGGCCCACCACACGACGAGGATCCTGGCCCGACGTTCTTGGGTTTCGGTGGGCGCCCGCTTGGCATCCACTGTCTTCCCCGTTCATCCCGAGGCACGAGGGGCGTGTACTCCCGCTGGAGTACGCGGTGATGCCCGGGTCTGCCGGCGTGGTGCGGCCGTCTCGTACCGAGGGCGGAACTTGTGTCAATGGCGTGTTTTTCATTTGAAGTGGGGCGCGTGCCCTGCCTACCGTCGAGGCTGACACCACCAGCGTTCTCTCGGCTCGTGCGGCGATCGGCACGGCTTGTGAATTCGATCACAAGGCGTCTTCGGGGGTCGGTCACACCGACGGGATCGCGCACGCGACTGAGGAGAATTCGAGATGTTCGGACGACTCGGCAGGCTCGTCGTCCACAATCCCTGGAAGGTCATCGCCGGCTGGATCGTCGCCGCGGTGGCCCTGGTGTTGTTCGCTCCCAGTCTGAGCGACCTGACAAACCAGGACCAGGCGAGCTTCCTGCCCAACAAATACGAGTCCTCACAGGCTCAGAAACTCGCGGACAAGGCGTTCCCGCAGTCGACCGAGCAGACCTCGCTGCTCGTGTACAAGCGCGCCGACGGGGCGGAACTGACGCCCGCGGACAAGGAGACGGTCAAGCGGCTCGCGGCCGACCTCACCGGCGCGGGCGTCGAGCACGTCAGCAAGGTCGAGAACGGTCCCGCCGAGGGCAAGATCGCGTTGTCCACCGCCTACATCAAGGGCGAACAACAGGACAAGTTCGTCAACGAGGCGCTCAAGCACCTGCGGGACAAGGCCAAGCCGCTCGTTGAGAAGACCGACCTCAAGCTCGGCTTCACCGGCGGCGTGGCGATCAACGTCGACAACGAGGAGGCCTTCAAGAAGGCCGAGGCGATCGTCGGCATCGTCACGATCGTGCTGATCATCGTGCTGCTGCTGGCGATCTACCGCAGTCCGATCGCGGCCTTCCTGCCGGTGATCATGGTCGGCCTGGTGTCGATGGTGGCCTCGCCGGTGATCGCGATCGTGGGCAAGGCGACCGGCCTTCAGGTCGACCAGTCGCTCAATACGATCCTGATCGTCGTGTTGTTCGGCATCGGCACCGACTACATCCTGTTCCTGCTCTTCCGCTATCGGGAACGACTGCGCGCGGGAGACGACAAGAAGCAGGCGATGATCGTCTCGGTCGAGCGGGTCGGCGAGGCCATCGCCTCCGCCGCCGGCGCCGTGGTGATCGCCTTCGGCGCGATGCTGCTCGCGACGTTCGGCTCGTTCAAGTCGATGGGCCCGGGTCTGGCCATCGCCGTCATCGTGATGGCGATCGCCGCGCTGACCCTCGTCCCCGCGGTGGTGTCGCTGATCGGCCCCAAGGTGTTCTGGCCGTCCAAGTCGTGGCAGAAGCAGCCCAAGGGCACCGCGTTCCACAAGATCGGCAACCTGGTCGGCCGCAAGCCGGCCGCGGTCGCGATCGTGTCCGGCGTGATCATGGTCGCCTTCGCCGCCGGTGCGCTGAACTTCAAGGCCGACTACGACCAGCTGAGCCAGCTGCCGAGCGACACCGAGTCGGCCAAGGCCATGAAGGACATGCAGCTGGAATTCCCGGCCGGCACGCTCAACCCGACCCAGGTCTACGTCCAGAGCAGGACCGGCGGGAAGCTGGATCGCAAGACCGTCGAAGACTTCGCCATGTCGCTGGGCGGCACCAAGGGCGTCGACAAGGTCAGCGAACAGGGCGACGTCGACCCCAAGCCGCACGCCAAGTTCAGCGCGGACGGGATGTCCGCCGAGATCGGCGTCATCCTCAAGGACAGCCCGTTCGCCAACTCGGCGCTCGACACGATCAAGCCGCTGCGCGCCGAGGTACACGGGAAGGCCCCTGAGGGCACCAAGGTCATGGTCGGCGGTGCGACGGCGTCCTTCACGGACATCCGCACGGCCACCAACCGCGACCTGTCGGTGATCTTCCCGGTCGCCGGCCTGCTGATCGCGCTGGTGCTGGGGCTGCTGCTGCGCAGCGTCGTGGCACCGTGGTACCTGATGCTGGCCGTCGTCCTGGGCTTCGTCTCGACGATCGGCGCGACCGTCTTCGTCTTCCAGACGCTGATGGGCAACTCGGGAGTGATGTTCATGCTCCCGGTGATGATCTACATGTTCGTGGTCGCGATCGGCACGGACTACAACATCCTCATGGTCGCCCGATTGCGCGAGGAGGCCAAGGAGGGGCACGAGCCGAAGCAGGCCGCCGCCCTGGCCGTCGAGCACGCGGGTCCCTCGATCGCCGCCGCAGGTGTCATCCTGGCAGGGACGTTCGCGTCGCTCATGATGGCGGGCATCGACATGATGACCCAGATGGGCTTCGCGGTCTCGATCGGTATCTGCATCTCGGCGTTCGTGATGTCGATGTTCCTGGTCCCCTCGGTCACGGCCCTCATCGGTCACCGTGCCTGGTGGCCCGGACACGCCGACCGCCCCACGCACCAACCGACTCGTCGCGATGCCGGCGAGGACAGGGAGCCGGTATACGCCGGGGACCGCTGAGCACCCGGTAGAACCGAGGAGAACACATGTCGAGGGAAGGCCCCGCGCAAGCTTCCGTGCGGGGCCTTCCCCCGCTTCGGAGAGCGGCCGGCTCGCTTCGGGAAGCAGCCGGCTCGCTTCGAGGACCGGGCGGTTCGTTTCGCACGGCCGTCGGTTCGCTTCGAGGAGGCGCGCTGCGCAAGGGCACCGACGGCTCCGCCGGGGGTGGCGAGGGTTCGTCCGTGGGCTCTGCCGGGGCATCCGCGACCGAGGACAAGCCCTGGCTGCTCCCGGTGCCCAAGCCGCTGTCCGACTGGATGCCGTGCCGGCCGTGGACGACCGAGACCATCCTCATCGGGCTCGTCCTGCTGTGCGTGGTCGGCGGCTCGCTCGCGCAGCCCAAACAGGGCAACACCACGGGCACCCCCGACGCGCTCAACCTGTCGATCGGCGCCGTGTCGTGCCTGCTGCTGCTGGGCCGCCGGCGGTGGCCGCTGTGGGTGCTCGTGGCGACGGTGGCGAGCCAGGTGTTCTTCCTGGCCGCGGGAGGCCCCGACGGGCCGATCCTGATGCCGACGATGGTCGCCTTGTACACGCTGGCCGCGCGCGGGCAGATACGCCGCTCCGTGTGGCTCGCGTCCGGCGTGGCCATCACGCACACGGTGATGCGGATCGGGCTGACCCCGGAGAGCATCCTCAGTCCGGAGAAGTTCCTGGCGGGGATCTGGATGTACCTGCCGGTCGCGATCGGTGAGGCCGTTCGCGCCAAGCGGGCGTATTGGACCGAGGTCCAGGCCCGGCTGGCCCGCGCCGAGCACGAGCGCGAGGACGAGGCCCGTCGCCGGGTCACCGCCGAACGCATGCGCATAGCGCGCGAACTGCACGACGTCGTCGCGCACAGCATCGCGATGATCAACATCCAGGCGGGCGTGGCCGCGCACGTGATCGACAAGGACGTGCCGCAGGCCAAGGAAGCGCTGATCCACATCAAGGTGGCCAGCCGGGACGCGCTCAGCGAACTGCGGACCACGCTCGGCGTCCTGCGCCAGGACGGCGACAGCGACGTACCCACCGAACCCACGCCCGGCGTGGACGGGGTGGAGGCGCTGGTCGCGTCGTATCGCAACGCGGGCCTGCCGGTGTCGCTGGAGGAATCCGGCGAGACCCGGACCCCGCCCGCGCCGGTCGGCCTCGCGCTGTACCGCATCGTGCAGGAGTCGCTCACCAACGCGATGAAGCACGGCGGCGACGGTGCGTCGGCGATCGTGCGGGTCGTGTACGGGGAGCGGTCGGTCGAGGTGGACGTGGTCGACGACGGCCGCGGTACCCCCGTACCGCGACAGGGCCGGGCGGCCGACGGCACCGGGCACGGACTGCTCGGCATGCGGGAACGGGCGGCTGCCGTGGGCGGTTCGCTCGCGGTGGGACCGGGGCCCACCGGCGGTTTTTCGGTACATGCGGTGCTGCCGCACCACAAGGGCGCGCTCGTCGCGCGTAGGGACGGAAACTCATGAAGGTGCGCGTGCTCATCGCGGACGACCAGCTGCTGGTCCGATCGGGCTTCAAGGTGCTCGTCGGCAGCGACCCGGAGCTGGAGGTCGTCGGCGAGGCGGCGAACGGTGCCGAGGCGGTGGCGTTGGCCAAGGAGACGCGGGCCGACGTCGTGCTGATGGACATCCGGATGCCCGGAATGGACGGCCTGGAGGCGACCCGCCGGATCGTCCGCGACGACGACCTGGCCGGGGTGCGGGTGCTCGTGCTGACCACGTTCGAGGTCGACGACTACGTGTTCGAGGCGCTGCGGGCGGGGGCGAGCGGATTCCTGGTCAAGGACACCGACCCCGAGGACCTGCTGAAGGCGATCAAGACGGTCGCGTCCGGCGACGCGCTGCTTTCCCCGGGCGCCACCCGTGCGCTGGTGTCCCGCTTCCTGTCCCAGCCCGAGCCCAAGGTCGCCAAGCCGGACCGCCTGGAGGCCCTCACCGACCGCGAGCGCGAAGTCCTCTCCCTGGTCGCGGCCGGCATGAGCAACGACGAGATCGCCGAGCACCTGTTCGTCTCACCACTGACCGCGAAGACGCATGTGAGCCGCGCGATGGTCAAGCTGGGGGCCCGGGATCGGGCCCAACTCGTGGTGATCGCGTACGAGTCGGGGATGGTGCGTCCGGGGCGCGGCTGAGGGGGGCCGAGCGGGGCAGGGTTGGGCTCGGCGGTGGCGAGGTTCGGGGTCTCTCTACCGTCTGGGCCGATTGCGGGTGTGCGCCGTGGCTCGTCGGCTCCGGGCCGCGGGCCGCGGAAGGAGCGCGGTTCAGCGGGTGGGCTCGCTTGTCCAGGCGGTGAGCAGGAGTTCCGCGTGGTCGACGAGCAGGGTGGCCGGCAGGGGGTTTCCGGTCTCCAGGATGACGGCGACGACGGGGCCGGCGAGTTGGGCGGTGGCCAGGGGCGGAGGGGGCATCCGGGGGGCGTTCGGGCGTACCCGGGCGAGCACGGCCGCAGTGGCGGTGCCGACGAGGTCGGCGCTGCGGACCAGGTCACGCACCACGGTGTCGTGTTGTGCTTCGCCGAGCAGGGCCCGATAGGCGAGACCGGCCGGTGAGACGGTGAGGAAGGCGGTCAGCGCCTGGAGGAAGGCGACGAGGTCGTCGGTGGGACGGGGCCGGGGCTCGGTGGCCAGTTCGTGGGCGGCGTCGGAGGTGCTTGCTTCCAGCAGGATCTCCGCCTTGGTGGACCACCACCGGTAGACGGTCTGGCGCCCGACGCCGGCGCGTTCGGCGATGCCCTTCATGGTCATCGCCGCGTATCCCTGCTCGACGAGCATGTCGTCGACGGCATGGAGAACGGCGATCCGCGCCGATTCGCTGCGAGGGCGTCCGGGCGGAGTCTGTCCGGGTGGGGTGCGTGACATGAGATCAGCCTAACAAGACACAGTGCCTCGTAATGGTGCTAGCCTTCTTTTCGAGTCACCATGCCTCGAAAAGGATGCGGACGGCTGGGACCTGCCCGGCCGACCCCCGACGTCAGGGGAAGCCCCATGAAGAAAACGAAGACGATCCATCGCTGTACGGTGCTTGCCCGGTGTCACCTCACCCCGAGCATGGTCAGGCTGACCGTGGGCGGTCCGAGCCTGATCGGACTCGTCCCCCGCCCGGCCCAGGACATCGAGGTGTTGCTCACCGACGCCCGCGGCAGCCGGATCAAGCGCCGGTACACCATTCGCAACGCCCGTCCGCAGGTGGGCGAGTGGGACGTGGACGCGTTCTTGCACGCCGACGGTGGGCCGGGCAGCGCCTGGGCGGCCAGCGCCCGGCCCGGTTCCGCCGTGGAGCTGGTCGGCCCCCGAGGGAAGTTGGAACTGCGCGCGGCCGACGGCCACTTGTTCGTCGGCGACGAGGCTTCGATGCCGGCGATCGCGGCCCTGGTCGAAGCGCTGCCGGCCGGCCAGGAGGCCACCGCCGTCGTGGAGACCGGGTCGCCCGCCGACCGGGTTCCGGTCGGGGCAGGCCGGGTCCACTGGATCGAGCGCGGCGACCGGCTGCCCGGCGACCCGCAGTTGCTGCTCGCCGCGGTCGCCCGGGAACTGCGGGTGCGCAAGTTCGAACAGGTCTACATCCTTACCGAGGCGCACATCGCCGGGGCGATCCGCGACCTGGTGCGCGACGCGGGCATCGGATCCGACCACGTCTTCGCCAAGGGCTACTGGACCGCCGACCGGCGCCCCGTCACCTCGGGCGACGCGGCGTGAGGGCCGCGGTTCCCGGGGCGCGCGACGAACCGACGGCGCGCCAGGTCACCGCCGCCTTCCGCGGGCTGCTGACCGTGCGGCTGCTCGGCGCCCTGGCCAACGGCGTCATGCTGCCCTTCGTGATCCTGTGGGCGCACCGGGTCGGCGGGCTCAGCGGGGCGGCAGCCGGCGCCCTCTTCCTCGTCCAGGCCGCCGGTGAGTTCACCGGCGGCCTGGCCGGAGGCGCCCTGGCCGACCGCATCGGACACCGCCGCATGCTGCTGCTCTCCACCACGGGGATGGCCCTGGGCTACGGCAGCCTCTTCCTGGTCCATCACCCGATACTCGCCCTCGGCCTGTTTCTCACCGCGGGACTCTTCGAATCCGCCTTCCACCCCACCATCGCGGCGCTCATCGGTGACCTGCACGCCGAGAAGGACCTCCACCACGCCTACGGGATGACCCGCGTGGTGGCCAGTATCGGCGGCGTGATCGGCCCGATCCTGGGCGCGGTGGCCGTCACCCTCTCGCTGTCGAGCGTGTTCGCCATGGCAGGCGTACTGCTGGTCGGTGCAGTCCTGGCGGTGTTGATCGCCGTCCCTTCCGACCGCGCGATCGGCCCGGAGACACCCCAGGCCGACATCGGAGAGGAGGCCAAGGAGGTGTACGGGGCGGTCGCTCAGATTCTGCGCGACCGCCGACTGGCGCTTCTCGTCTTCGGCGGCAGCCTGCTGACCATCACCTTCACCTGGTGGGAAGCCGACGGCCTGGTCCTGCTGAACCGCATCGACTCCCTCGGCACCACCGCCTACGCGGCCCTGTTCGCCGTCGATGCCCTCGCCATCATCCTGTTCCAGATACCGGTCAGCCGCTGGGCCGGCCGCCGCGACACCGGCCGCCTGCTCTTCCTGGGCGCGGCCCTTCAGGGCGTGGGCCTCGCGGGATTCGCCGCCGCCGGATTCGGCTACCCCGCCCTGCTCGCGGCCGTCCTCGTCACCTCCTTCGGCATGATGATCTCCGGCCCCACCACCTCGGCGTTCCTCAGCCGCCACGCCCCGCCGGGCCGCAGCGCCACCTACCAGGCCGCCCTGTCCACCTCACAGGACATCGGCACCGCGATCGGCCCGACCTCCGGACTCGCCCTCGCCCGGATCGGCCCCCCGACGCTGGTGTGGCTGTTGGCGCTCCCGCTGGGACTGATCGCGGGCCTCGCCACCGCACGAGCCGCCCGACTGCCGAGCCGAACGGGCTCCGCCGCGACGGAGCAACACGCACCTCCCTCATGAGCCGCGCGAACCATCCGGCGCCGGCCCGGCGGGACCATCGACCGGAAACGAACCGGTGCGCGGCGGCGCGGAGTTCATCGGTGTCGACCCCGGCGGGGACATGTCGCTCGTGGATACATTCGGACTTGTGACCGATGCAGAGCGGGCCGGGGCGGACCGGGAGCGGTGGACCGAGGCCCTGCGACGAATCGACGACATCTTCGCGGCGGCGCTGGGCAGCCTTGTCGCGGCCGGCGATGTGCCGGGCACGCCCGTCGTACGGTTCGTGCCGGCCTGGCACGGGGTCACCTCCCGGCTCACGGTGGTCGACCGTCATTGGCAACTCGGCCCGCTACGACTGGATTCGCGCGGCGGCCTGTATGCCGGCGACCCGGTACCAGTGGAGCACTGCTGGAACGAGCACAGCTTCTACCGCTCCGGCGACCTGCAATCCTGCTGCCGCAAAAACAACCTGACCCCCACCACCCTCGTCGCCAGGTGGACGGAACCGGCCCCCCGCGACCTACCCCAGGCCGTCCACCTCGACCGCGTGGCGACCCATATCCACGCCACTTCGAACGGCACCCCGGTGGTACACGACACCGACGGCACTCGGCTCCCACTGGAGACGGTCGTGGTCCGTGCGGTCGCGGACTTGACGGCACGGGGCTGACGGTCGCTGCGTCCGTCGTGGTTGCGGTCGGCCGGCCGTGGCCGAGAGTCACATACCCCGGACCACCCGGGCCCTGCCATGGGTACGGAAGCCGAGTTCGTGTCGATAGATCTCGGGCATGCGGTATCGCCCGTCGACGTCCTTGGCCAACGCACCCCACTGCTCCAGTGCCTCGACGTCCTCGGCTGTCAATTGCACGTCAGCCGCCTCGAAAGGCATCTTGACGGACTCCGAGAAGGTCGCCATATGTCGCAGGAGTTTGCCGAGTCGAGGATTCTCCTGGTTGATCTCGTCCACCTTCGCACGACTGCAGGCACCCAGGGCTCGACGCATGGCCGCTGGCGTCAACACCCGGTCCGACCAGCGCGTATCCCCCACGGACTCACGAGCCGCCTCACGCAGAAAGCGAACGACATCACGAGCCTGGATCTGCTCCTTGAAGTCGGCGAGGGCCGCAGGAACCCACCGCTCGGTCCACGCCTCCCGAGAGTTGTCGGTTCCGAGCTTCGCCCCCCACAGGGGAAGGAGCAGGTGGACGATCTCGTCATAGCCCAGATCGGCGGTGGGCGACTCCGGGGTGGCCACCGCGTCGGCGTACGTCGCCACCCACAGCGACAACCGAAGCGCGTCCTCGGTGTCCCATCGCAACTCGTACGGGGAGTAGCGGTCGAGGAACTGCCCAAGGTTTTGCTTGATGGCCGCGCGAACCAAGTCCTGGCGCACGAAGACCACCAAGCCGAGCATGCGATTGCGGAGCCGTCGGAGCCAGGCCGGAACGTCGATCAACAGCGTTCGCAGGGCGATGCGCTTGGGCTCCGTCCCCAGCGACTCCAACCAGTCCTCCAGGCCGTCAATGACGAAGAGGCAGGCCCGGGACGGGTCCTGAGTGCGCTCGATGAGGAAGTCTTCGGCGAGATCCAGCCTTTCGGCACCTGCGGACCAGGCCAAGCACTCCAACCAACGCAACCGCCAAAATTCCGGGTCGTCTGCCCGATCGTCTCGAAGGCCCGCGTTCAGATGGCTCCGAATTTGGTCCGCCGTGGCGCCCGACCCGCCTGCGGCCTGGTCTCGTAGTGCCTGCGGTGACACCGCGCCGGCCTGCGGTTCTGCGATGTTGACCGGTTCCAGAACAGGGACCACCATCGCGGCCCGTTCGACCCGGTGCCCGCTCTTCCGGGCGAACGCTTCCCAGGACTGCTCGGCGCACATCCTGGCGAACGTGAACGACTTGCCCGCGCCCTTTGCTCCCACCACGACCGCTACCGGGAGGTCGGTACTGTGATCTGCGACCAGGCGGCGTACCGGCTCGGTGGTGAGGAATCCGAGGCCGGAGTCCATACCGCGCTGTTCGGCGAAGACGAGTCGGCTTGCGGTGCGCTCCAATTCACTCCGACGGGCGTCCAACGTGGCCGGAGCCTCGGAGGGCGTCGGGACCGCCGGTGTCACAGTCGGGGCGAACTCACCGAGCAGGCCGGGTAGACCACAGCGCCGGACAACCTCCACCACCGCGTCCCAACTTTGCGGCAGAGCCAGCAACTCCTCGCGGAACGGGCTCAATACGGGCTTGGTCAGAACCTGCTCGTCCACCGCCATGCCTTCCGGCGCATACCCCTCGACAGACGTCTCGGCCAACGCGATCGTGGACGACAACGCGGCCGAGAGGCCCATGCGCGCCGCCTCGGCGTGGCCGTCGTGGAGGTCGAGCCGGTACTGAGTCACAATCGCGCCGGGAGTGGGATCCGTTCCTGCCAGCGCAGGGGATTGCCCACCCAACTGCCGGATCATGGTTTCAGTGCCCTGGAGGGATTGACTGCTGACGGTGGTGACGAAAACCCGCATGACCCGGGGATCCAGCAGAATCGGCGCCGCCAACTCCGAAGCACCGGCCCGGAGATCCAGAACGACGGTGTCAGCCCCGGCGGCGACGGCGAGGGCTGCCAGCGACTCGCTGAGAAAGTATGGCGATCGATCCTCGGTCAGCAAATCGGCGGGGCTGATTCGGGGCGGGCCGAGTCGTTTACGCCGACTGGCCGGAAGGACGGTTACGCAGCCTGTCCCCGGATACCGCGAGACCCGCTGATTGGGTAGGTACGCGGCGGCGATCTCCAGGGCCTGGGTCGGATCGCCCCGTTTGGCGGAGTGCAACAGGGCGAGGACATCCTCGTAGGCAACGTCGCAACGGCCCCCTTGTGCCAGGTACATCCAGGTGATGCCCGGCGCCTCCAGGTCGGCGTCGACAAGAAGGACGTGCTGCCCCTGAGAGGCGAGCAGGTCCGCCAGTGCCACCGCGTGCAAGGTGCGTCCCACACCTCCCTTGAACGAGTGGAAGGCGGTGAGCTGCTTGCCGCCGGTGAACTGCGCGGCTGCCGGGCGGGGAAGAGAGTCACCAAGGGCTGAGGTGACTCGACGTTCGCTGAACCTGGGGCGGCGTTGCGCTTCCCCGGTATCGGTCGCCTCGACCAGACGCACGGAAAGCGACTCGAAAGTGCTAACCGCGGGTCGGTCCAAGGCGAGTTCCAGGCCACTCTCGCCTTCGACGGCCGATCCTAGGCCGAACTGACCGTCCAGCCAGTGGCGGACCGCAGTGGTATCGGTCCCAGGGAGGACCGTCAGCTCCAACCCGTCCCACCAGGCGTCCACTTCGAGGAGCCACCGCGGCCACTGGCCCTCGGCCGCTGCTTCCGCGAGCTGGGAATCGACGTCCACCCAGGTGAAAAGATTGCCGGCCATAGTGCTCAAGAACCCTTCTTGGCTGCCTTCACCAGTGACTTCAGAGCATCCAGCGCCGTCTTCTGATCATCCGCGCGCAGTTCCGCACCATATCGCCACGCCTCATGCAGATGATGGCTCTCCACCCACGTGCCGTCCGTGTGTCGATGGCACCGCAACGGATCCGGGCCAGGGCCGGGATCCTGGAGCATCGCCGCCTTGGCCAGCCTGCGCAGATCGTGACTCCGCAGCTCAACGGGCAGGGCGGAGGTGTCCTCGCGGCGCAGAACCCAGCGCAGCAACTCGGCCTTCAACGCACACTCGGCGGCGTAGAAGAGCAGCAATCCGCCAACCGCGTCATCTCCCGCCAACTCGGCGGCCTCACTCTGTCGGGCGAGCCGGTCACGACTCCGCCGCAACTCGCCAACCCCCACATCCACCATCGCACCAGATTACTCACCGGTGAGCAGCCCCGGTTCACGGCAAGTTACCTCGTGTTACGCGGACTTGCTCCTCCGGGTCTGGTGTCAGGACAGCCGTCCCAACCGCGCAGCCGGAAGCCCCGTCAACCGTTTTTGAGCTTGATGACGGGGCTTCCGATTCTTCGGGTGTGCGTCAGGCCCGGAGGGTGCTCGTGAGTGCGGTCCATGCTGTCGCGGCGATGGTCAGGTGTCCGGCGCTCGGGTCTTTGCTGTCGCGTACTGCGGTGGACGCGTCGTCAGGTGCCACTTCGACGCACTCGCCCGAGTGGTCGCTGTAGCTCGACTTTTGCCATGTTCCTGCCTCGGACGAGGGAACTCCGAGCCTGCGCGGCTCACCTGCCGTCACCGTCACGCGCACCACCGTACGAGACCCCGTCAGCCTTGCGCGTAATAAAGCCGGCACCGGACGGAAGGGGGGTGAAGCCGATGCGTCACCCCCCTTCCGGGGTCAGTCCGCCAGCGGCAAATACACCCGGTTGCCCTGGGCGGCGAACTCCTTCGACTTCTCGGCCATGCCCGCCACCGCCTCCGCGTCGAACTCCGTCACCACCGACGAGCCGTCGCCGTGTTCGGCGCGGATGTCGTGGGAGATGCGCATCGAGCAGAACTTCGGGCCGCACATCGAGCAGAAGTGGGCCGTCTTCGCCGGCGCGGCCGGCAAGGTCGCGTCGTGGTAGGCGCGGGCCGTGTCCGGGTCCATCGCCAAGTCGAACTGGTCCTGCCAGCGGAATTCGAAGCGCGCGTCGGACAAGGCGTCGTCCCACGCCTGCGCGCCGGGGTGGCCCTTGGCCAGGTCCGCCGCGTGGGCGGCGATCCGGTACGCGATCACGCCTGCCTTCACGTCGTCGCGGTCGGGCAGGCCCAGGTGCTCCTTCGGGGTGACGTAACACAGCATCGCGGTGCCCCACATGCCGATCATCGCCGCGCCGATCGCCGACGTGATGTGGTCGTAGCCGGGTGCGACGTCGGTGGTCAGCGGGCCGAGGGTGTAGAACGGCGCCTCGTCGCAGATTCGCTGCTGAAGGTCGACGTTCTCCTTGATCTTGTGCATCGGCACGTGACCCGGGCCCTCGATCATCACCTGCACGTCCATCGACCGGGAGATCCGGCCCAGTTCGCCCAGCGTCTCCAACTCGGCGAACTGCGCCGCGTCGTTGGCGTCGGCGATGGATCCCGGGCGCAGCCCGTCGCCCAGCGAGTACGTGACGTCGTACGCGCGCAGGATCTCGGTCAGCTCCGCGAAGTGCGTGTACAGGAAGTTCTCCTGGTGGTGCGCCAGGCACCACGCGGCCATGATCGAGCCGCCGCGCGAGACGATCCCGGTCTTGCGCCGCGCGGTCAGCGGTACGTAGCGAAGCAACACGCCGGCGTGCACCGTCATGTAGTCCACGCCCTGCTCGCACTGCTCGATCACGGTGTCCCGGTACAGCTCCCAGGTCAGCTCCTCGGGGGCGCCGTTCACCTTCTCCAAGGCCTGGTACAGCGGCACGGTGCCGATCGGCACCGGCGAGTTGCGCACGATCCATTCGCGCGTGGTGTGGATGTCCTTGCCGGTGGACAGGTCCATCACGGTGTCCGCGCCCCAGCGGATCGCCCACACGAGTTTGTCCGTCTCCTCCTCGATCGAGGACGAGACGGCCGAGTTGCCGATGTTGGCGTTGACCTTGACCAGGAAGTTCTTGCCGATGATCATCGGCTCGATCTCCGGGTGGTTGATGTTCGCGGGCAGGACCGCGCGCCCGGCCGCGATCTCGTCGCGGACCAGTTCGGGCGCCAGGCCCTCGCGGATCGCCACGAACTCCATCTCCGGGGTGATCAAGCCCCGGCGCGCGTAGGCGAGTTGGGTCACCGCCGCCGAGCCGACGGCGCGCCGCGGGCGCGCCCCCGCGCCGGGGCTGTCGTGGCCCGTGGGGGTCAGCGCGCCGATCCGCCCGTCGTAGCGCGCGGTGTCGCCGCGTTCGTCGATCCACGCCGTCCGCAGCGCGGGCAGCCCGCGCCGCACGTCCACGTCGAACGCGGGGTCGGTGTACGGCCCGGACGTGTCGTACAGGCGGACCGTGTTGCCGTCGGTCAGGTGGACGGTACGGACCGGTACGCGCAGATCGTCGCGCGATCCGGCGACGTAGCCGCGGTGATGGGCGGGGGAAATCGGCCCGCTGGTGACGGACTTCGAGGCAGCGGAAGAGGCAGCGGAAGGTGCAGCGGACAGCGAGGCGTCGTGCTTGGTCATGGAAAGGCTCCCTACGCCGGCATTACCCGGTCAGGTTCTGCGGTCGGCGCGGCTACAGCGCCCTCTCAGCCCGGTGCCCCGAGCTCCCGTGTATCTCCGATGTGCGCCCCTACCCTGGCACACCCCGGGGGCCACGACCAGCGGCCCCCGTCAGCGGCTCCGATCCCGCGGTGGCCGCTCCGCCATCGCCGCCCGAGCAAGTACGACCATCCCGACCGTGACCGCCACCCCGACGACACCCTTGACGATCAGGATCGCGAAGGCCGAGAACAGCCAGATCAGCAACCAGCAGAACAGCACGAGCACGACCGCCGGCACCACGAAGCGTGCCCAGGTCGGCCAACTCGCCATCCAGGTCCCCATCGTCGATCAACTCCCAGCCACACCCGTCGCCCGTCGCCCATCGCCGAGACCGGCCGGCCGGACGGGACGTCCACTCGACCACCTTCCCTTGCCGGCCGGGCCGAATCCGCCGGACGGCGCTCGACCGACGGCGCTCGACCGGACGGCGCGCCCCGCACGGGTGATCGGGCCGCCCGGCGCTCCCGGCAGGGCGGATCAGACCGGCCAGCGCTCCCCGCGCCACGCCGCGTCCCAAAACATCCACTCGTAGCGCGCGGTCGTCGAGAAGTGCTCGATCACCCGAGCCCGCTCGCTCGCCGAGAGATCCTCGCCGATCCGGTCCGTGAGGTCGAGGACGGCGCGGACGGTCTCCTGGAACTCCTCGGCGCCGTAGGTCTCGATCCAGCGCCCGTACAGCTCGTCGGGCGAGCCCTTCGCGAGCAGCGCGTCACCCACGCGTGCGTAGATCCAGTAGCACGGCAGCACTGCGGCCACGCCCTCGGCAAAGGAGCCGTTGTACACGGTCGCCAGCAGGTAGCTCGTGTATGCCCGGGTGGCCGGCAGTACCGGCTCGGTCGCGGTGGCGTCGGCCACCGAGCTGCCGAAGTCGACCATGAAACCCTCGTGCAGCGAGCGCTCCGCCGCGATGGCCCCGGCCGCGTCGGTGGCGAACTGCACGGTCGTCGCCTCGTCGGGCGCCTTGGCCGCGCACACCGCGAGTGCCTTGGCGTAGTCGCGCAGGTAGTGCGAGTCCTGCACGACGTAGTGCCGAAACGCCTCGCGCGGCAGCGTGCCGTCGGTCAGCCCGTGGATGAAGGGGTGGTCGAGGATCGCCGCGTAGACGTCCTCGATCGAGGCCCACAGTTCGTCGCGCAACGCCATGAGGAGTACTTCCGATCGTCGTGTTCGTTCGGCTTCGGCGATCCGATTGTCGTACACGGCGCCAACCGGACGTGCGGCCAGGACTGCCGTCACGACTCCGGCGGCGAGAAGAACACGAGCACTCGCAGCGGCTCGGTGATCCGGTGGAACCGGTGCGGGACCCCCGCCGGGACGTAGACGACGCTCCCCCGCGCGACGTCCGTGGACTCCTCGCCGACGGTGAGTGAGGCCCGGCCGCTGATCACCACGTACGCCTCGTCCTGTCGGTGCGGCTTCTGGGTGTCGGTCTCGCCCGGCTCCAGCGCGTACAGGCCCATCGAGAAGTTCCGCTCGTTCAGGAAGCGCAGATACGCGCCCTGCTCGAACGCGCGCTCCGCGTCCAGATCGTCCAGGCGAAACACCTTCATGTGACCAACTCCCTGCCGACACGATCAGGCTTTCCGGGGCCACTCGAGCGGGAGGGTCCCCCCGGATGCCAGCATCAAGATATGAAGAGTCTGTTCATCAAACTGGTAGTCAACGCCCTGGCCATCTGGCTCGCGAGCCGAATCGTGACCGGGATCGATCTCGCGGACGGCTCCTCGACGGGCACGAAGCTCAAGACGTTGCTGTTCGTCGCGCTCATCTTCGGAGTCGTCAACGCGATAATCAAACCCGTCGTCAAACTGTTCTCCCTCCCACTGTTCATCCTGACGCTGGGGCTCATCACCTTCGTCATCAACGCGCTGATGTTGTGGCTTACCGAGTGGCTGTCCAACAAGATGGACCTCGATTTCCACATCGACGGTTTCTGGACCGCACTGCTCGGCGCGCTCGTGATCAGCCTCGTGAGCTGGTTCCTGAGCCTGATCCTCGACCGCGACTGACGCCGGCCGCCGCGGTACTCGGTGGTTGCGCCGGGTACTCGGTCGTCCCGTACGGAGGTGCCGGGTCGCCGGAGCGGCGCGGTCGCCGGAGCGGAGCGGTCGGGGGCCGGCACGGTTTCACGTGAAACGTCGACCGGATCAAGCCGGTCGGCGCCCGACAACCGGTACTCGAGCGAATGAAGGAGTCGTCGTGGAGTGGACGGACGGAACGCGAGCCGTACGAGCCGGCGCCCCGGCAGGCGAGGCCGGCGACCCCTTCCTTCCGGGGCCGGTGTTCGCGGGCACCTACCACCTGCCGGGCGAGCCGGTGGGCCCGTACCAGTACGGCCGCCACGCGAACCCGACCTGGGACGCCCTGGAAACCGCGATCGGCGGCCTCGAAGGCGCCGCCGACACCGTGACGTTCGCGTCCGGCATGGCGGCGGTGTCCGCGGTCCTGATCGGCCTCACCGCGCCCGGCGACGTGGTCGTGCTGCCCTCCGACGGCTACCCGGCCACGCGCAGCGTCGGTGAACACCTCGCCGAGCGCGGGATCACCGTACGACTCGCGCCCACGGTCGGTGACGACCTCGAACACGCCCTGGACGGGGCCGGGTTGGTCTGGCTGGAGACACCGTCCAACCCCGGGCTCGACGTGTGCGACATCGGCCGGATCGCGGCGCTCGCGCACGAACACGGCGCCCTCGTGGCGGTGGACAACACGCTCGCCACCCCGCTGGGCCAACTCCCGCTCGCGCTCGGCGCCGACATCTCGGCGGCGAGCGGCACGAAGGCGCTGACCGGACACAGCGACGTGCTGCTGGGCTACGTCGCGTGCGCGGACCCCGACGTCGCGGCGCGGGTACGCGCGTGGCGCCGGCTCACCGGCGCGGTGCCGGGGCCGATGGAGGCATGGCTGGCGCACCGTTCGCTGTCCACCCTGCACCTGCGCGTGGACCGGCAGGCGACCAACGCGCTCGCGCTCGGCGAGGCGCTGCTCGGTCGCGACGACGTGAGCGACGTACGCCATCCCGCGCTGGAGGGCGATCCGGCCTACGATGTGGCCCACCGACAGATGCGGCGGTTCGGCTGCGTCGTGAGCTTCACACTCGCCGACGCGGACACCGCCCGACGATTCCTCGGCGCACTCGAACTGGTCGCCGACGCTACGAGTTTCGGGGGCGTGCACAGCATGGCCGAACGCCGCGCGCGCTGGGCCGGCAACGATGTGGCGCAGGGGTTCGTCCGGTTCTCGGCGGGGTGCGAGGACACCGGCGACCTGGTGCGTGACGTGCTGCGCGCCCTCGACGCCGCATCTTTGGGCTGACCTACGAGTTCGGGCAGGATCACGGGATGTCCCCGGCCTCGGGAGCGGCCGGGGGACACGAGACGGGGGACCCGTGGACATGACCTTGCTGCGCACGTTTTTGGCGGTGCACCGTGCCGGGTCGTTCACTCGGGCGTCCGCGTCCCTGGGTATCTCCCAGCCCGCGATAACCGCGCAGATCCGGGCGTTGGAGAAGCAGGTCGGCAAGCAGCTCTTCGAACGCCTTCCCCGCGGCGTCGCGCCCACCGGCCCGGCCGACGAGCTCGCCCGCCGGCTCGCGCCGCACCTGGACGCGATCGCGGCGATCACGGCCCGCGAGATCCACGGCGACGACCCGCTGCACCGCACCGTCCACTTCGCCGGCCCGACCGACCTGACCAGCCTGCGCGTACTGCCCTCGCTCGGCGATCTGATCCGGCGCGGGCTGCGGTTGCGGGTGACCCTGGGGCCCGGGGACGAGTTGCTCTCGGGGCTCGCGTCGGCCCGGCACGACATCGTCGTCTCCGACGTCCGGCCGCGGATGCGGGGGATCTCGGCCATGCCGTTCGCCGACGAGGAGTACGTCCTGGTCGGCGCGCCCGTGTGGGCCGAGCGGTTTCCGGCGGGGCGCATCCGCGCGGAGGGGCCGCGCGCGCTCGTGGGCGCGCCGATGGTGGGGGAGGCCGAGGAACAGCCGCTGGCCCAGCGTTACTGGGCCGGTGTGTTCGACGCCAAGCCCGCGATCCCGGCCGCCTTGGTGGTCCCCGACCTGCGCGCCGTCCTGGAGTGCGTGCGCGCCGGTACGGGAATCGCCGTGCTCCCGCGCTACCTGTGCGCGGACGCGCTGGAGCGCCGCGCGGTCGTCGATCTTCTGGACCCCGAACTCCCGCCCCTGCACACGGTCTTCCTCGCCATCCGGGAGGGCACGCTGAGCCAACCGCACATCGCGCACCTGCACGGCGAGCTGCTCGCGCGCGCCGCGCGCTGGTCGTGAGGGCACCCCCGCCTCCGTGAGATCCACCGCACACGCATAAACCACCCGTCCGGCCGGAAAGGGAGACAACAGACGGGGTCAGCGCTTTGCGAAGGGAACGACGATGCTCGCAGTGGTGAAGCGGACGGCTCGCGCGATCCTGCTCGACGACGAGGACCGGATGGTGCTGATCAAACGCACGAAGCCGGACAGCGCGCCCTACTGGATCACCCCCGGCGGCGGCGTGGAGCGCGAGGACACCACGGTGACCGAGGCGCTGCGCCGCGAGGTGTTCGAGGAACTCGGCGGCAAGATCGGCCACCCGGTACCGGCCTTCGTGGACACGGTGCCGGAGCCGGGCGGGGTCAAGGTCCAACACTTCTTCGCGTGCCGGCTCGAATCGATGGATCCGGCGCTGCGGCACGGCCCGGAGGTCGACGAGCCGAACGGCGAATACGACATCGTGCGCGTCCCGTTCACCCCGGAGGGCCTGGCGTCGGTGGGCTTGGTGCCGGCGAGCCTGGTGGCCTATCTGCGGGGCAACATCGAGGGCATCCACACACTGCTGCGGGGGGACTTGGGGTAGGTCGGGGGCCGGGGTGGCTCGGGCTCGGGTGGGGCCGGGGCCCGGGCGGCTCGGATTCGGCTCCGGGGGTGTCGCCCGTCCCGTCCCGTCCCGTCCGTCCCGTCCCGTCCCGTCCCGTTCCCCGTCCCTGTCGCGTCCTGTACCGTCCCGCCTCGTTCCTCGCGTCAGCCGCCACCGGCGTGGTGGGTCCGGCGGTAGGCGCGCGGGGTGGTGCCGGTGAGTGCGCGAAAGTGCTGCCGCAGGGCGGCCGGTGTGCTGAATCCGGTCCGGGCCGCGATGCGCTCGACGGGAGTGTCCGTCTCGGTCAGTAGTCGGCGAGCCTCGCCCAGGCGGGCGCGGAGCAGGTACTGGAGCGGGCTGAGGCCGGTGTGCGCGCGAAAGTGGCGGGTCACGCTGCTCGTGCTGGTCCGTGCGTGGGCGGCGATGTCGGCGAGGGTGAGGGGGAGGTCGAGGTGGGCCTGCATCCACCGCAGGGTGGGTTCGAGGCCCACGCTGTCCGCGATCTCCCGGTCGATGGTCTCCCGGACGTCGTCCGCGTACGGGTGCAGGGGCGTGATGAGTTCGCGGGACGTCTGTCGCGCCACCCGTCGACCGTGATCCCGGGCCAGCAGACGCAGGCAGACGTCCATCCCGCCGAACACGCCGGCGGCGGTGAGGAACGGTCCGTCCTCGACCACGGTGCCGAGCGGATCGACGTCGATGCGGGGATGGAGCCCGGCCAGTTCCTCGGTGTGTCGCCAACCGGTCGTGGCCCGCCGCCCGTCGAGCAGGCCGGTCGCCGCGAGGGTGAACGTACCGGTGCCGACGGCGGCGATTCGACTCCCTCGGACGGCCGCGGCCCGAAGTGCGGGGAGAACACCGGCCGGTGGCTCGTCGCGATGCCCGCGGTGTCCCGGGACCAGCACGACGTCCGCGTCGGCGAGGCCGTCGAGGTCGTACGGCGTGCCGATCCCGAGCGAGTCCGGTTCGCCGGTCGCCCGCAGGCCGGGGGCCGCGCAGAGCCTGATCTCGTAGGCCACGTCGCGCTGTTCGCGGCAGGCCGTACCGAACACCAGGCCGGGCGCGGTGAGCTGGTGCCCCGGCACCCCGTCGAGGGCCAGGACGGCGATCACTGACATGTGCGGAATCTACCGCCGCGGCCGGCACCGATACGTCGGCCGATGCGCGCCGGGGTGATCACCACACACGCGTCGGCGAGCCGGGACCCGGGCCGCCCGAGGGGCCCGGGCCCCGCTCGGCTCAGTGGTTGTGGTGGACCGTCTTCCAGATCCACTTCTTGTACGCGGTGTCGTTGCTGTACAGGCCCGGGCCGGTCGAGCAGGTCGGGTTCCAGTCGCCGTCTCCGGAGGTGGTCCCGACGAGCTCCCAGCGCCCGTTCTTGCCCTTCTGGATCTGCGGACCACCGGAGTCGGCGAAGCACGCCATGGCTCCCGGCTTCGGGCTGACCGTGCACAGACGGGTCGCGTCGGTGCGGTCGAAGCACTCGGCCTTGGTGCCGATGCGAGTGTTCAACCCCTGGAGCCGATCGGGAAACACCGCGTCTTCGAGATTCTCGATGTCGCGGGTGGTGCCCCAGCCGAGAATCCGGGTGGGCGTGCCGGCCGGACCCGCCTTCTTGGCGATCTTGATCGGCTTCTGGGAGACCGGACGGTCCAGGCGTACCAGCGCGAGGTCGTTCAGGTTGGGGCTGCCGTTGTCGTCGCCCTGGGCGTAGGCCGGGTGGATCACGATCTTGTCGATCTTGCGGACCGTGCCACCGGACGTGCGATCGGAGCTGCCGACTCGCACGATGCCGTCGAGCTTGATCGGCAGATCGGGATCGACACAGTGCGCTGCGGTGAGCACCCACTGCCGGTCGATCAGCGTCGCCCCGCACTGGGCGTCGACGCCCCCCGCATTTTGCGGGATCGCCGCCATGAACGGGTAACGCTCGGTCGAGTCCTGCCCGTTGACGATGGCCGACGCGCTGCCGGTGAAGGCCGTGGCGCCGAGGACGACCGCCGCGCCGACCGCGGCGCCTGCCTTGGCGAACAGGCGGCCCCGCCGACGCGGGGGGCGGGTGTCGAGCGCGGACGAGGAGTTCGCATGGGGCATGAGGCGACCTTTCGAAGGAGGTGGCACGGCAGGGCACGGGCCGGGTGTCCCCCGCGTCCGCCTTTGTCCCGGTCATCCTCCGTGCCGGCACGCACACGCAAACAGCCGGCTGAATGTCATCCTCGGCTAGATTCCGGACATGTCAGTGATCGCTGTCCTCGCCCTCGACGGGGTTCCCGGGCACCAGCTCACCGCACCGGGGTTCGCGTTCGCCACCGCCGCCCGGCACCACCCCACGGTCGCCTACGACCTGCGGATCTGCACCGCTCCGGGGTTCGAGGCCACGGGCGAACCGGGATCGTTTCACATCGACACACCGTGGGGATTGGCGGGCCTCGACGCCGCCGACACGGTGCTGCTGCCGGGGCACGCGGGCTTTCGCGACGCACCGCCTCCCGCGATCGTCGACGCCATCCGCGCCGCCGCCGCGCGCGGCTGCCGCATCGGCGCGGTGGGCACCGGGACGTTCACGCTCGCGGCCACCGGTCTCCTCGACGGCCGCCGGGCCGCCACCGGCCGCCGGGAGACGGTGGAATTCGCCCGCCTACACCCCGAGATCGAGGTCGACCCCGAGGGCGAGGTGGTCGCGGACGGTCCCTTCCACACGGCCGCAGGCGTCCTCGGCGGGGTCGATCTGTGCCTTCATCTGATCACCCTGGACCACGGTGACGCCGTGGCCATCGAAACCGAACGGCAGCTGTTCATGCAGCTCCACGGGTCGGCCGACGACCGCGCGCCCGACACCCCTGCTGCGACGAACGCGGCCTACAACGCCGTCACCCCACCCGGCAGCAGCCTAGAGCCGACCACCCGATGGATGGAGGCCAACCTGCACCACGTGTTGACCCTCACCGACATCGCCGCCCACGCCGGCCTCGGCACCCGCAGCCTCACCCGCCGCTTCCGCGCCGAAACCGGCCTCACCCCACTCCAATACCTGCTCCGCACCCGCATCCAACAGGCCCAACGCCTCCTCGAACGCACCGAGGACCCGGTGGAGCGCATCGCCGCCCGAACCGGCCTCGGCACCCCCGCCAACCTGCGCCTGCACTTCCAACGCCTGACCGGTACCACGCCCAGCACCTACCGCACGGCCTTTCGCACCCTGGTCGTCAACCTCACGGGGACGGCCGGGGAAGGCGCCGATTCGCCGTGAACGGACCTGGTGGTCGTGCGTCGATCGGGTGAACAAGGGTGACCTTGGGTTGCCGGAGGCGAATCGCCTCGTTGAGCACAGTGCGCGCCGTAATCGGCGGCGCGAATGGGCTACACGGGAGAATGTCGTGAACTCGTTCAAGAAGGCCGGCGTCCTGCTCGCCGGTACCGCCGCCCTAGTGGCGGCCGGCGCGGGCGCCGCGAGCGCGAGCTCCGACGCCGACGCCGCCGCGGTGAAGTCCTCAGGAGCCTTCTCCGGCAACATCGGCCAGGCCCCGTTCCACACCCCGGCCAACGGGTGCGGCAACACCGCCGACGCGGGCGCCGCGCTCAACCCGGCGTTCGGCAATGCGTGCGCCGCTGCCGAGATCGAAAACCACTACCACGAGGGCGACGAGCACGGCCGCGGAGGCCAAGAGCACGGCGGCGGGGGCGGGGGCTACCGGCACGACAACGGCAGCCGCTCGCTCCTTGAGCGTGTGGGCGTCTGACGCCTCGTCCGGTGCAGCCGGTTCGGCGGCCTCGGCCGCGTCCGGGTGGGTGGGTCCGCCGTGCCTGTCGGCAAGCCCGCGGGTGCGTTGCGCAGCGGTGGCGCGGTGACCACGCCGACCCCGTGAACGGTGCGGCCGGGCCACCCCGACAGGGCGGTCCGGCCGGTTGTTCGGTCAGTGCCGCGAAGGTGTGTCGTCGTCGTTGTCGCCCTCGGTGCCGGTGTCCGTCTCGACGTCCACCGCCACCCTGACTGCCTTCGGGGCGCTGCCGTTGGCGGACGGGGCGGTGTCGGCGGTGGGGCCGCCGCTCGACAGGAGTTGGCGGGCGATGCCCAGGCCCGTGCCGCCCATCGTGAGGGCCTTGGCGAACAGGTCGCCCATGCCGTCGCCGCCGTTGAGCAGGACCATGTGGTCGACATTGCCGAAGGCTTCGGCGCCGGCGCGGACGATCTCCGGCCAGTTCTCGGCGAGTTGCTGGGCGACGACCGCTTCCTGGTTCTCGGCCAGCGCCGCCGCGCGGGCCGCGATGGCGGCCGCCTCGGCGAGGCCCTTGGCGCGCGCCGCCTCGGCCGTGGCCTTGCCGGTGGCCAACGTGGCCTCGGCGGCGGCGAGTCCGCGTACCTTCGTGGCCTCCGCGTCGGCGATCGCCGCCAGTTCGGTCTCCCGGGCGCTCGCCTCGGCCGCCGAGATGCGCGCGTCGCGATCCGCCTGGGCTCGGGTGCGGGTCTCGTACGCCTGCGCGTCCGCCGGTTTGCGGACGTCGGCCTGGAGTTGCTGCTCGCGCCGCATGGCCTCCAGTTCGGCCACCCGGGTCTCCTGGACGACGACCTCCTGCCGGGACGCCGCCTCCGCGAGCGGCCCGGCCTGCCGCGACCTGGCGGTGGCCTCGTCCCGTTCGGCCTGGTAGCCGGCCTGCTGGATCTCGCTGTCGCGGGTGGCCTGCGCCATCCGCGCGGTCGCGTCCTGCTCGGCCTCGGTGGCCTTGCGGTTGGCGAGCGCCTGCGCGATCCGCGCGTCACGGTGCACGGCGGCGGTGTGCGGCGCGGCCATGCTCTGGATGTACCCGGTCGGGTCGTCGATCTCCTGGATCTGGAGGCTGTCGATGATCAGCCCGAGTTTTTCCATGTCGGACCCCGAGGCCGCGCGCACGTGCGCGGTGAGCTTCTCGCGGTCGCGGATCATGTCCTCGACGGTGAGCCCGCCGACGATCGAACGCAGGTGTCCCGCGAGGACCTTGCGGACCCTGGACTCCATCTGCTTCTGCTGGTCGAGGAAGCGTCGGGCGGCGTTGGCGATCGAGACGTAGTCGTCGCCGACCTTGAAGATCACCACGCTCTGCACCCGGAGCGGGATGCCCTGAGTCGTGACGCATTCGACCGAAAGCTCCGCTTCGTTGAGATCGAGCGAAAGCTTGCGCACAGCCTGGACGAACGGCAGCACGAGCGTGCCGCGCCCGGTCACGATGCGAAAGCCCATGCCTTCGCCCAGACCCTCGGTGTGGTGTCGGGACCCGGAGATCACGAGCGCCTCGTTGGGCTCGGCGACCCGCCACATCAGTTTGAACACCACGATCAACACGACGAGCAGACCGATCACGGCGAGCACGGTGTAGAGCACGAAGCATCCCCCCTCTGGGCCGGAAACGTCCGGCCTGAAACGGAGTGTCCTCGCCGCCCGGCCACCCGCCAAGAGGGAGCTCCCCATGGGAGCCGACGCGAAAGTCGACGCGGGAGCCGACGCGGTGGTCGACGCGGAAGTCGACGCCTACGCGTCCCCGGCCCGACCCACCTCAGCCGAAGGCGGCGGCCACGTACACCGTGCGCGGAGGCAGGTATTCGACGATCACCACGAGCGTGCCGACGGCGTGATTCTCGCCCGGCAGCGCGGGATAGGCGAGGAACGCCTCGACCCCGCCGCGCACTTGCACCATGACCTCGCCGACGAGACCGGGGCCGATGCCACCGGTGACCTTGCCGCGTTTGCCGACCATCCCACTCATGCCGCCCATTGTGTGGCCTGCCCCGTCCCGACGCGTGATGTCGTGGCCACTCGCCTCGCAAGGGCGGTGCGTACTCGCCCGCGGCACACGGCCGAACCGGGTACCGACGACCCGTCGGCCCGGCACCCGAGGTGCCGGCCCGAACGGCCCGTCAGCCCAACAGGGTCGTGCCCTCGTCCGACGCCTCACGCAGTCGCGTGCGCATGAACGGCAGGATGCCGCGGTGCAGGATCGCGCGGCGCCATTCCTCACGGGCGAGGTACACCTCGACCTCGCCGGTCGGCCGGGCCCGGTTGCGTGCGGCCACCGCGAGCATCGCGAGACCGCCGATCGCCGCAGCACCGACCGAGATGCCGACCGCGGCCAGAGCCGCGAGCTGCATCGTGTGCTGCATGCCGCCGTTGTCTTCCATGGTGATCGGCAGCAGGACGTAACCGACGATCAGGAACACCACGGCCGAGATGCCGGCGACGATGATCGCCATCGCCGTGGCGAGCGCGAACCAGCCGAAACCCTCGCCGACCTCGATCATCGAGGCGCCGAAATCCTGCTGTGTGCCCGCCTGGTAGCGCTGCTCCGTACGTTCGTAACGGTCGTACTCGTCGCTCGCCGCGTCCGCGATCGACGGCGTCGCCGTCAGCGTCGCGGTCCGCAACTGCTCGACATTGAGCTGGGGTACGGCCGCCAGACCGGAGAGTGTCTCCTCCAAGTGCAGCGCGTCGTCGACGAACTGCTCGTACTGGCGGCGGTGCTCGTCATTTCCAAACCAGTTGTGCATCGGATCCCCCGAATGAGGCCGCGCGCGCGGGCATCTCCCGCGTCCGCCGGGCCCGTCAGGGGACCCGTGCAAGCTTTCGGTGGATCAAGACCCGCAAGACGCACCTGACGGTGATGAGGCGGATACCTGTTGATGATAAGGTGCGCCCCCACCTTTTGGGCAGGGACTTCCCTACGCTCGGTGCTCTTCCTCGGCGTCGACGGCAGCGTCCGCGACGACGTCGTCGATGCTGCTCGCGGTGGGGTCCACCCCGCTGTTCACGGTGAGATCGCCCAGGTCGTACACGCGGCCCTGGGTCTCCTCCAGCGAATGCGTGGGCGCGCTCGGCGTGGACGCGTCCAGCGGCAGGCGAGCGACCAGACACGGGCCGCCCAGGTAGATCCCGCCGTCGAGGTTGACCACCTGACCGTCGGCGTACACACGCGGCTCGACGATCGTGCCGGGGTCCTCGCCCGTCTGGTACGGGATGGGGGTGTGCCCGTGCACGATCCGCCGCCCGCCCAGCTCGCTCAGCAGGTCGGCCGCCGCGTAGGGGCCCACCTCGCCCATGAACGCGCCGCGCCGGGTCAGGTTGCGGAACAGGTCCCACCAGGTCAGCGGGTCGGGCTCGCGCAGTATCTGCGAGACCGTGCCGTCGACCTCCTCGACCGTGTCGCCGTATTCGAGGTAGGCGTTGCTGTCGGAGTGGATCAACAGGTGACCGTCGACGACCGCGGCCACGGGCTGCGCGGCCAGCCAGGTCGCCTGCTCTTCGGTGAAGCGGTCCAGATCGGACTGCATGCCGCCGTTGCGCAGCCAGATCTCGCGGAACGTGGTGGAACCACCGGCCACGGGCACGGGGTGGTCACCGAATCGGAACACTCCGAGCAACAGGATCTCGTGGTTGCCGAGCAGCATCCGGGTGCTGCCGCCGGCCTCGGCCGACTCACGCGCGAGGGCCATCGCCAGTTCGACCACGCCGATGCCGTCGGGGCCGCGGTCGGTGAAGTCGCCGAGGAACCACAGTCGCGCGTCGCCGCCGGACCAGTGCCCTTCGGCGTCGAGCAGATCCCGTTCCCGCAGGGCGGCCTTGAGCTCCTCCAGATGACCGTGGACGTCGCCGACCACGTACAGCGGTGCGACCTGCTCCGCTGCGGCGCCCATGGGGGCCGGTGTAGCCGAGACGTTGCTCACCAGAAGGGTCCTTTCCTCGCGCTCCGCAGCACCGCACGGCGGCGGATACCACACCCGTTGTGAACCATGACGCACAACGGCGGTGTTCGGCTGCGGCTCACACGGTCCGATTCGGATGTTTCATGGACCGTATCTTGCGCCGGGGTGCCGTGGAACGGACCACGCGCAATTGTGCGCGGCCCCCGTGCAGCCCCCACCGCGACCCACCGCCGTCGCATCGTGTCCCCAGTGTGCCGCGTGCGCCGTCTCGGTGCGGTGCCCGGGGCCGGGTCATCCGCGCGTGGAGGAATTCCGTACGGACAGCCGGGTGGGCACCGTGCGCTGCGCGGGCACCAGCGGGCCCACGTCGGCGTCCTCGATCACGCCCACGAGCAGTTCGACCGCCCACGCGCCCGCGAGCGCGGGTTGCAGGGACAGCGTGGTGATCGAGGGATCGGCGCCCTCGCCGCAGCACGCGAGCAGCAGATCCTCGGGGACGCGCAGGTCACGGGCCCGCGCGACGGTGAGCAATTCGGCGGCGCAGCCCTCGTGCAGGCCGAACACCGCGTCGGGGGCGTGGTCGAGCAACCGGTCGGCCGCCTGCCGGCCCGCGCCGGGGGTGCGGGCCTCGTACTCCTCGGTGATCGGCTCCAGGCCGCGGTCCGCGCACCACGCGCGGTAGCCCGCCAGCC
>NZ_WWJX01001255.1 GCF_009865215.1 Streptomyces sp. SID3343
GGCGCGACCGGTGGAGCTCGCGGCGCTACGCCGACGCCGCGGGAGCCTTCCCGGCGTGCAGGCGGATCGCGGTGAGCATCGCCCGGCGGCCGCGCGCGTTGTCGCGCGCGTCGCCGTACGCGACCGCGAGGCGGTACCACGCGCGCCAGTCCTCGGGGTTGGCCTCGGTCTCGGTCCGGCGGCGTTCGAAGACCTCGTCGGCGCTGTCGCGGACCACCCGGCCGCCCGGTGTGCGGGCCAACTCGTCCTGCGGCAGGCCGTCCTCGGCCGCCAGTTCGCGCGCGAGCCGCTGCATCGCGAAGCCGAAGCTCAGCTCGCGCCAGATGTACCACGCGCCGACGAACGGAACGATCAGGATCCCGACGCCGAGCACGACGGTGACGGGCTGCCCGTCGCGGATCGCGATCACGCCGCGACTGCCGACGAGCAGCACGTAGAACACCAGGACCGCGATCAGGACGAGCGCGGTGACACGTTGTTTCACGAACATCAGTCCAGGTCGAGGAAGTGTTCCAGGCCCACGGTCAGGCCGGGGGCGGAGCTCACCCGGCGCACGCCCAGGAGTACGCCGGGCATGAACGACGTGCGCTGGAAGGAGTCGTGACGAATCGTCAGCATCTCGCCGGCGTCGCCGAGCAGGACCTCCTGGTGGGCGACGAGCCCGCGCAGACGCACCGCGTGCACCGGGACGCCGTCGACTCGGGCGCCGCGGGCGCCGCGGGCGCCGTCCGGGTCGTCGGACGTCGCGTCGGGCATGTCCGCGCAGCCGGCGGCGCTGCGGGCCTCGGCGATCAGTTCGGCGGTCCGCCGGGCGGTGCCGCTGGGCGCGTCGATTTTGTTCGGGTGGTGCAGTTCGACGATCTCGACCGACTCGTAGAACCGGGCCGCCTTGGCCGCGAACTGCATCATCAGGACCGCGCCGATACCGAAGTTGGGCGCGATCAGAATGCCGGTCGTGGGGCTCTTCGCAAGCCACGTACGCAGCTGCTCCAGGCGGTCCGGGGTGAAACCGCTGGTGCCGACGACGGCGTGGATGCCGGCGCCGACGCAGTACTCGAGATTGCCCATGACAACGCCCGGGTGGGTGAAGTCGACGGCGACCTGCGCGCCCGCCTTCGCGAGTTCGGCGAGGTCGTCGCCCTCGTCGACGCGCGCGACCAGTTCGAGGTCGCTCGCGTCCTCGATCGCCCGGCACGCCTCGGATCCCATGCGGCCGGCCGCACCGATCACACCCACCCGGATTGCAGTCATCTCTCGCGCACTCTCCAGTCGGACTTCGAACCAGTCGGAAGGACTTCATACTCCGTCAGGCGGCCTTCGCCGAGACGGACCACGCTCAGGCCGACGCGGCCACGAACTCCGCGTCGTCGGCGAACGGTCCGACCACCGCCAGGGTGGGCCGGGCGCCGAACAGGCTCGTCGCCACGTCGTGGATCTCGGCGGCGGTCACCGCGGCGATCCGCGCGAGCACCTCGTCCACGGACAGGTGTTCGCCGTACACGAGTTCGCTCTTGCCGATCCGGCTCATCCGCGACCCGGTGTCCTCCAGGCCGAGCACGGTGGAGCCGCGGAGTTGGCCGATCGCGCGATCGATCTCGTCCTGCGGCAGGCCCTCGCGAACCACCTTGTCCAGTTCGGTCCGGCAGATCTCGATGACCTGCCCGGCCTTCTTCGGCTGGCATCCGGCGTAGATGCCGAACACACCGAGGTCGGCGTAGCCCGAGTGGAACGAGTAGACCGAGTAGGCGAGTCCGCGCTTTTCCCGGATCTCCTGGAACAGCCGCGAGCTCATCCCGCCGCCGAGCGCGGTGTTGAGCACGCTCAGCGCGAACCGACGCTCGTCGTCGCGGGCCAGACCCGGCATTCCGAGCACCAGATGGGCCTGCTCGGTGGGCCGGTTGAGCAGCCGCACGTCGGCGGAGCCGCGGAACGGACGGCCGCCCTTGCGCGGCGACGACGGCACGGCGGCCTCGTCGACGCGCACGTGCGCGAACGCCTTCTTGACCAGGCGCACGACCTTGGCGTGGTCGACGTTGCCGGCCGCGGTCACCACCATGTTCGGCGCCCGGTAGCGGCGCTTGTAGTAGCCCGTGATCTGGGTACGGGTGAGCGCGTTGATCGACTCGACCGTGCCCAGGACCGGGCGCCCCAGGGGGGCGTCGCCGAGCATGGCGTCGTAGAACAGCTCGTGCACGAGGTCGCCGGGCTCGTCCTCGTTCATCGCGATCTCTTCCAGGATCACGCCGCGTTCGGCGTCGACGTCCTCGGGGTCGATCAGCGAGCCGGTCACCATGTCGCAGATGACGTCGATCGCGAGCGGGAGGTCGGTGTCGAGTACGCGTGCGTAGTAGCACGTGTACTCCTTGGTGGTGAAGGCGTTCATCTCACCACCGACGGCGTCCAGCTCCGCGGAGATCTCCAACGCGTCGCGCTTGTCGGTGCCCTTGAACAGCAGGTGTTCGAGGTAGTGCGAGGTACCGGCGAGCGCGGGCGTCTCGTCACGCGAGCCGACCCCGACCCAGATGCCGAACGTCGCCGAGCGCACGGACGGCATGTTCTCGGTGATCACCCGAAGGCCGCCGGGCAGGACCGTGCGGCGGACGGCACCGGTGCCGTCCGCGTCACGCAGCAGGGTCTTCGTGGAACCAGGCCGCTGCGCGGACGCAGCGGCCTGGTTCTTCGACGAGGAGGACGTCACTTGGCGGCAGCGTCCTCGGAAGCCTCGGCGTCGTTGTCTTCGCCCTCGATGACGGGGACGAGCGACAGCTTGCCGCGCTGGTCGATCTCGGCGATCTCGACCTGCACCTTGTCGCCGACCTTGATCACGTCGTCGACGTTCTCGACGCGCTTGCCACCGGCGATCTTGCGCAGCTGCGAGATGTGCAGCAGGCCGTCCTTGCCGGGCATGAGCGACACGAACGCACCGAACGTGGTGGTCTTGACAACCGTACCCAGGTAGCGCTCGCCGACCTCGGGCATCGTCGGGTTGGCGATCGCGTTGATCGTCGCCCGCGCGGCCTCGGCCGAGGTGCCGTCCGACGCGCCGATGTAGATCGTGCCATCGTCCTCGATGGTGATCTCGGCGCCGGTGTCGTCCTGGATCTGGTTGATCATCTTGCCCTTCGGGCCGATGACCTCTCCGATCTTGTCCACCGGGATCTTGACGGTGATGATGCGCGGCGCGAACTGCGACATCTCGTCCGGCGTGTCGATGGCTTCCATCATCACGTCGAGGATGTGCAGGCGGGCGTCCTTGGCCTGCTTGAGCGCACCGGCGAGCACCGACGCGGGGATGCCGTCGAGCTTGGTGTCGAGCTGGAGCGCGGTCACGAACTCCTTGGTGCCGGCGACCTTGAAGTCCATGTCGCCGTACGCGTCCTCGGCACCGAGGATGTCGGTCAGCGTCACGTACTCGGTCTTGCCGTCGACCTCGTCGGAGATCAGGCCCATCGCGATACCCGCGACCGGCGCCTTGAGCGGCACACCGGCGTTGAGCAGCGACATCGTGGACGCGCAGACCGAGCCCATCGAGGTCGAGCCGTTGGAGCCGAGCGCCTCGGACACCTGACGGATCGCGTACGGGAAGTCCTCGCGGGCCGGCAGGACCGGGAGGATCGCCCGCTCGGCGAGCGCGCCGTGGCCGATCTCGCGGCGCTTGGGCGAACCCACGCGGCCGGTCTCGCCGACCGAGTACGGCGGGAAGTTGTAGTTGTGCATGTAGCGCTTGCGCGTCTCGGGGGAGAGCGTGTCGAGCATCTGCTCCATGCGCAGCATGTTCAGCGTGGTGATGCCCAGGATCTGGGTCTCGCCGCGCTCGAACAGGGCCGAGCCGTGCACGCGCGGGATGACCTCGACCTCGGCCGAGAGGGTGCGGATGTCGGTCAGGCCGCGACCGTCGATGCGCACCTTGTCGCGCAGCACGCGCTGACGCACGAGCTTCTTGGTGAGCGCGCGGAACGCGCCGCCGATCTCCTTCTCGCGACCCTCGAACGCCGGGAGCAGCTTCTCGGCGGCCGAGTCCTTGACCCGGTCGAGCTCGCTCTCGCGCGCCTGCTTGCCGGCGATCGTCAGTGCGGCCGACAGGTCGTCGGACACGGCGGCGGCGAGCGCCTCGAAGACGTCGTCCTGGTAGTCCAGGAACACCGGGAACTCGCCGGTCTCCTTGGCGGCCTTGGAGGCCACCTCGACCTGCGCGGCGCACAGTGCCTTGATGAACTTCTTGGCGGCCTCGAGGCCGTCGGCGACGACCTCCTCGGTCGGCGCGTCCGCACCGCCCTTGACCAGTTCGATCGTGCCGGTCGTGGCCTCGGCCTCGACCATCATGATCGCGACGTCACCGTCTTCGAGCACACGGCCCGCGACGACCATGTCGAACACCGCGCGCTCGAGCTCGGTGTGCGTGGGGAAGCCGACCCAGGTGCCGTCGATGAGCGCGACGCGCACGCCACCGATGGGGCCGGAGAACGGCAGGCCCGCGAGCTGCGTCGACATCGAGGCCGCGTTGATCGCGACGACGTCGTACAGGTGGTCGGGGTTGAGCGCCATGATCGTCTCGACGATCTGGATCTCGTTGCGCAGGCCCTTCTTGAAGGACGGGCGCAGCGGACGGTCGATCAGCCGGCAGGTGAGGACGGCGTCCTCGCTCGGGCGACCTTCGCGGCGGAAGAACGAGCCGGGGATCTTGCCCGCGGCGTACATGCGCTCTTCGACGTCCACCGTCAGGGGGAAGAAGTCGAGCTGGTCCTTCGGGCGCTTCGAGGCCGTGGTGGCCGAGAGCACCATGGTGTCGTCGTCCAGGTAGACCACGGCGGAGCCGGCGGCCTGGCGGGCGAGCCGCCCGGTCTCGAAGCGGATGGTGCGGTTGCCGAACGTGCCGTTTTCGATGACTGCTTCGGCGAAGCTGATGTCGGGACCCTCCACGGGTGCCCTCCTCGTTCGTTTCGAGGGAGCTTCGCGGCGCATGACGCCTCAGGGCCGGCCGAGCCGGTCTTCGATCGAAGCACCCGGGTGCGTTACCCGGGGGCCACTACCGAGGACCGGCGCTGTAGGTCGGCGCCTTGGTCGCGACGCGGCGCTCCCAGTGCTTGTTCGTTCGTGTTCGTGCCGTGTGCACGGACACTTCGTATCGTCGTATTACAACCGCTTGTATCTGCGGCTTGTATCTGCGGCGCCCACGTGATGCGCCTGCGGACACAGCCTACAAAGACTGTGTCCGGATACGGCGAAGGAGCGGCTTTCGGAAAGCCGCTCCCCCGTCGCTTACAACTAGCGGATGCCGACGCCGCTGCGGCGGATGCTCAGGCGGTCCGTCAGCGTGCGGTAGCGCTCGATGTCCTTCTTGGCGAGGTAGCCGAGGAGGCGACGACGCTGGCCGACCAGGAGCAGCAGGCCCCGGCGGCTGTGGTGGTCGTGCTTGTGCTCCTTGAGGTGGCCGGTGAGCTCGTTGATGCGGAAGCTCAGGATCGCGACCTGCACCTCGGGGGAGCCGGTGTCGCCTTCCTTGGTGGCGTAGTCGGCCATGATCTGCTTCTTCGTTGCGGTGTCGAGCGACACTGTGTCTCCCTCTGCAAGGTGGTGAGCGCCCCCGGTCTGACTCACGGAGGCGACTGGGCTCACATTGGTGCGGGCGCGTGCCCGGAGGCAGCACGCATCCCGGGCACGCGGCACCGGGATACGGACAACACTAGCAGGAGCGGATCAGGCCGTGATGTTCCGGAGTTTGTCGTACAGATCGAGGACCGCCAGGCACAGCGGCACGATCGAAATCATCAGCATGCCTTCGAGCAGGTCCATCATCCGACCCCAGAAGGGGGCCAGGCCGCGCGTGGGCACGGTGGTGGCGACCACCGCGAGCAGCGCGCCGACCAGACAGACCAGGGCGAAGATCCAACCCTGACGCTCCTTGTCGAACATGCCGGTGTCGAGGGCGAGGCCGACGAAGAGCATCGCGAGCCCCATCAGGCCGGCCGCGTACAGCACGGTGACCTGCGCGGTGTGCCGGAACAGGCGGGCGCGGCCGACGGTCACCAGGGCCAGGACCGCGGTGAGGATGCGGGCCCACATCGTGTCGACGTTGCCGAGCACGATGCACGACGTGACGATCACGACCGAGCACGCGCCGGTGAGACCGGTGAGCAGCTCGTGCCCGCGCCGGGCCCGGGCCGCGACGTCGGCGTGGTCGAGGGCGTCGACCTGGCCCGCGTTGGGCGCGTCGGCGGGCAGGAAGCCGATCGGCAGCCGTGCGAGCCGGGCCGCCCACGAGGGCAGGAACGCGACGAGGGCGACCGAGACGGTGCCGGCGACGGCGGCGGCCTCACGGGGCGCGGCGTCGAACGCGATGAGGCCGAACGTCGCGAGTGTGCCGAGCGCGCCGGTGCCGGCTCCGGCGATGTATACGGCGCCGTGTTCGGGCAGCAGCGCGGCGATCAGCGTCGCGACGACCAGGACGCCCACGCACCCGGTCAGGAACTGGACGCGCCCGGGGCCCTCGCGGACGGGCGGCTCGATCGCGCCCAGGCCGGCGATGAAGGCGTTGGGCAGCGCGCCCAGACCGAGCACCGCGCCGCCGGAGGAGTCCCCGTACACCCGGGCCCGCACGCCGGCCAGGACGGTGAGCAGGATCGCCAGCGAGCCCGCGACGATCGCGGGAAGGCCGTGCGGCAGGGCCATCCGCCACAGCACGACCGCGCCGAGGCTGAAGAACGCCGCCGCGCCGGCCAGGCCGGCGATGCGCAGCATCTCGGGCGTCCACAGGCGGTTCTCACCGGCGACGGAGGTGGCGACCGAGTCGGCCACGTCGTCGTACACGGGCGGCGGCGGAGCGTCGGCGAGCGCCGTGAAACGCAGGAGATCTCCGTCGCGGACGTTCTGCGCGGCGAGCGTGAGCGTGCTGTCCAACGGCTCCCCGTCGAGCCTGGTGAGTTGGAATCCGGTCACACTGCCGTTGCGCTGAATCTGCCCGGACAGCCGCAGTATTTCCGGGTATAGCTCGGCGAGTGGGACCTCCTCCGGAAGTGCGAGGTCGACTCGACAATCCGGTGCGATGACGGTGATCCGGGCGAACCCGGTCATGACCGTCGTGGTCGTGGAGTTCACCTGTGCAGTTCCCCCTGCTTCTCGCTGCCCGCTGTCCCGACGGCCCCGAGGGGCCGGGATGAGGAGGCACTCTATACGCACCGCTACTGGCGCTCACGGGGTCGGCCAGTAGTATGCGGCGCACATACGAACGGCTCGTCGACTGCCCGCCGTGTGTCATGGAGACGACCCTGACGGGGTGGGTTGACTCACATCACCTGCTCCTTTTCCGTGTTCTGCGGCGGGCTCGATCCGTGTCCAGGATCCTCGCGACGGATGAGGCTGATTCACCTTGACCGTGGTCATCGTCAAACGCCCGCCCAGGGTGTTGCCCTCTGCTGTCCCGGCAGAGGAGATCCAGCTCGAATCCCCGCCGGAATTGGAACGGCCGGGCGATCAGAACTGGATCATGAGCGTGCTCCCCATGATGGGCATGCTCGGTTCGGCGGGATTCTTCTTCATGCCGGGCGCGCCCAAGATGATGATGGTCATGGGCGGCATGATGATGGTGTCGTCGCTCGTCATGGTCGTCGCCAACATCCTGCGGGCTCGCGGCGGCAACCGCGCCGAGATGTTGGACGCGCGGCGCGACTACCTCAAATATCTTGCCCAGACTCGCAAGCAGGTCCGGCGGACCGCGCGCAGGCAGCGCGATTCGCAGCTGTGGACGCACCCGGATCCGGACCAGCTGTGGTCCGTGGCCGCGGGCGAGCGGCGGATCTGGGAACGCCGACCCGGCGACGCCGACTTCGCGCAACTGCGAGTGGGCGTGGGGCAACAACAACTGTCCACCCCGATCGTCGCGCCGGACACCGCGCCGCTCGAAGAGCTCGAACCGCTGTGCGCGGACGCCATGCGGCGCTTCCTGCGCACCCAGGCGACGCTCGACGACCTGCCGATGGCCATCTCGCTGCGCTCCTTCTATCACCTGACCGTCTCCGGCGACCCGGAGAGCGTGTACGGGCTGACCCGGGCGATGCTCGGCCAGCTCGCGGTACTGCATTCCCCCGACGACGTGCGCATCGTGGTCGCCACCGACGCGACCACGCGCCCGCTGTGGGACTGGGTGAAGTGGCTGCCGCACGCGCAACACCCGTCGCTGTCCGACGGTGCGGGCTCGGTGCGGATGATCTCGGCCGACCTGGGCGAGATCGAGGAGTGGTTGGCCGACGACCTGGCGGGGCGTTCGCGCTTCTCGCCGGGCGCGCAGCCCAACCTCGACCAGCCGCACCTGGTGGTCGTGCTCGACGGCGGCGCGGTGCCGGCCGGTTCGCAGCTCGCGGGGGCCGACGGCCTCCAGGGCGTGACGATCGTCGAGGTGATCCCGGGGCCGCTCGACGAACTGCGCGGCGGCCTGGCGATCATCGCCGAGGAGAACACGCTGACGCTGGAGTCGACCGCCGGCGCCTACGAGGGCTTTCCCGACTTCTTGTCCGAGGGTGACGCGGAGGTACTCTCGCGCAAGTTGGCGCCGTTGCGGTTGTCCGCCCAGGACGAAGACGAACCACTGTTGTCCAACCTGGACTTCACCGACCTGATGGGTATCGGTGACGCCGCGCACGTGGACGTGTCGCGCACGTGGCGACCGCGGCCGCAAAACGATCGCCTGCGGGTTCCGATCGGCATCGGCCAGACCGGCGAACCGATCATGCTGGACCTCAAGGAAGCGTCGATGGAGGGCATGGGCCCGCACGGCCTGTGTGTCGGCGCGACCGGTTCCGGCAAGTCGGAGCTGCTGCGCACGCTGGTGCTCGGTCTCGCGACCACGCACAGCTCGGAGATCCTCAACTTCGTGCTCGCCGACTTCAAGGGTGGCGCGACGTTCTCCGGGATGTCGGACATGCCGCACGTCGCGGCGGTCATCACCAACCTGTCCGACGACCTGACCCTGGTCGACCGCATGCGCGACTCGATCACGGGTGAGCTCAACCGCCGTCAGGAGCTGCTGCGTTCGGCGGGCAACTACGCCAACATGCACGACTACGAGCGAGCCCGCGTCGCGGGAGCGGCCCTGGAGCCGTTGCCCTCACTCGTCATCATCATCGACGAGTTCAGCGAACTGCTCACCGCCAAGCCGGACTTCATCGAGATGTTCATCCAGATCGGCCGCATCGGCCGATCGCTCGGTGTGCACCTGCTGCTCGCGTCGCAGCGCCTGGAGGAAGGCCGACTGCGCGGTCTGGACACCTATTTGTCCTACCGCATCGGTCTGCGCACGTTCTCCGCCGCGGAATCGCGCGCGGCCATCGGCGTACCGGACGCGTACCACCTGCCGTCGGTGCCGGGCGCGGGCTACCTGAAGTTCGACACCGAGTCGATGGTGCAGTTCAAGGCCGCGTACGTGTCGGGGACCTACCGTCCCTCCGATCGGATCCGGCGCAACCAGACCGGTTCGCCGATGCCGGTGATGTTCGACAGCCAGTGGACCGTGGCGAACATGTGGAACCGGCAACCGGATCTGCCGCCCGAGCCCGAACCCGAGCCGGACATCGACAGCGCGCTCGCCGACACCGTGCTCGACGTGATCGTGCGACGCATGGTCAACCAGGGCCCGCCCGCCCACCAGGTGTGGCTGCCGCCGCTGGCCGAGTCGAACTCGATCGACCAGATGCTGCCGCCGCTGACCATCACGCAGGATCGCGGTCTGTCGTCGCCCGACTGGGGCGCGAACGGCCGCCTGGTGGTTCCGCTCGGCCTCGTCGACAAGCCGTTCGAGCAGCGCCGCGACGTGCTGTACGCGGATCTGTCCGGAGCGGCGGGTCACGCGTTGATCGTCGGTGGCCCTCGAAGCGGCAAGAGCACGCTGCTTCGGACCATGATCTCGTCGTTCGCGATGACCCACACCCCGGCCGAAGTCCAGTTCTACGTCTTGGACTTCGGAGGCGGCGGCATGGTCGCGTTGAGCGATCTGCCGCACGTGGGCGGGGTCGCGGGCCGGCTCGACGCGGAGCGGGTGCGCCGCATCGTCAGCGAGGTGCAGGGCATCCTCAACCGGCGCGAGGAGATGTTCCGGGTCAACAACATCGACTCGATCGACACCTTCCGACGTCGGCGGGCGGCGGGGACGCTGCCCGACGAGGCGTGGGGTGACGTGTTCCTGTTCGTCGACGGTTGGTTGACGCTCAAGAACGACTTCGAGGCGTTGGAGGCGGAGGTCACCGACATCGCCACCCGGGGTCTGGGCTTCGGCGTACACGTCGTGCTCACCGCGTCGCGGCACCCGGAGATCCGGCCCGCGCTCAAGGACCAGATCCAGACCCGGTTGGAACTGCGCCTCGGCGAGACCATGGAGTCCGAGGTCGACCGGCGGCTCGCGGCGAACGTGCCGACGGGCGCTCCCGGTCGCGGTCTGTCCCCGGACGGGCTGCACTTCCTGGCCGCGCTGCCGCGCATCGACGGCTCGAACTCCGCGGAGGATCTCGCGGAGGGCATGGCGCACATGGTCGGCGCGGTCAAGGCCGGCTGGTCGGGTCCGCCCGCGCCGCCGGTGCGCGTGCTGCCGATGCTGCTGCCGTACGACCGGTTGCCCACCCTGGAGCACGTCCCCGGCCGGGGTATCCCGATCGGTGTCGACGAGCAGACGTTGGGCCCGGTGTTCCTCGACTTCAACGTCGATTCGAACTTCGTGCTGTTCGGCGAGAGCGAGTCGGGCAAGACCAACTTCCTGCGGCTGCTGGTGCGCGGCATCAGCGAGCGGTACGCGCCGGCGGAGGCACGCATCATCGTCTCCGACTACCGGCGCACGCTGTTGGACGTGGTCCCGGCGTCGCACCTGTTGGAGTACGCGGCCGCGGCGCCGGCGCTGACGGCGTTCATGGGCGACATCCGCGACGCGCTGGAACGGCGTCTGCCCGGACCGGAGGTGACGCAGGATCAGCTGCGCAACCGGAGCTGGTGGACGGGGCCCGAGTTGTTCATGATCGTGGACGACTACGACCTGGTCGCGTCCTCGAGCGGCAACCCGATCAGCGGCCTCGCCGAGTTCCTGCCGTTGGCCAGGGACGTCGGCCTGCACCTGATCATCGCCCGAAGCAGTGGTGGCGCGGGCCGCTCGCTGTACGAACCGATCATGCAAAAGCTCCTGGACCTCGGCACGTCGGGCCTGATCCTGTCCGGCAGCCGCGACGAAGGTGCCCTGATGGGCAACGTCCGACCGAGCCAAATGCCCCCAGGGCGTGGGCAGTTCATCTCACGGCGACGCGGCGTGGAGCTCATCCAGACAGCTTGGCTGCCGGACGACGCGGGCTGAGAACGGTCGGTGATCCGGCCGGATCACCGACCGGAACCCGTCGGGATGCCAACGCATTTGTAATGGGAAGGGCCAACTCTCCTTATCGGAGAGTCGGCCCTTTCCCGTTTTGGCAGGGCAAGCCGGGCGCCGCCATCCGAACGGTTATAACGGAACGTCATATTCCCCTTGCGGTGCGCTCCCTGTTCATGGATCAATAGTCGAATTGCGGTGCGCGGGTCTGTTCGTCGGGGGATACGGCGGCCGCGACAGGGGGCACCACACTCACGGGGGATGACGGTGGCAGAGGCAGGTCAAGGTTTCGAGATCGACTTCGACTCGCTCGATCGGTTCCAGAAGTGCATGGAAATGATCCTCAAGGATCTGGTCGAGGACAGCGGATCTCTGGCTCAAATCACGCGGCTCGACGTCGGCGCCTCGGATTTGGGCGAAGAGTTCGCCGAAGCGCCGTGGATACGCGGGATGTTGCTGGAGAGAAGTACCAGGTTGCAGCAGTTGGTGGCGACTTTGCTGGATCAGATCGCGGCGATGAAGTTGTCGGTGATGATGGCGGCGGGGAACACGGAGGCGGTGGACGAGGAGACTCGTCGCGCCCTGTCGGAGACGCTGAAGCGGATCGAGGCGGGAACAGCGCCGGCCCCGGCGGCTCCCGGCGGCACGCAGGCCGCTCCGGGTCAGGCGGCGGGCCTGCAATGACCCGGACGCGACGTAGCCACGGCGAAGGGGGAATCTGATGGTGCACCAGGACGGCGCCCCTACGAACGGTCCGGCCACGGGTCCGGTCACCGACTTCGAGCAGTTCCGGGTCAACGAGCTCGTGCGGATGGTCGAACGAGCCAACCCGGCCGCGCTGGACGAATTCGCGCGCAACCTGCAGAAGGCCGCCACGCGAATCGACGACGCCGCCCACTCCGTGGGCTTCAGCCTGATACACGTCGCATACGGGTGGAAGGGCGCCAGTGCCGACCAGTTCAGCGACTGGAACCGTGCGATCGTCTCGGCCACTCTCGAAGTCGGCGCGTACGTCAAGTCCACCGCAGACCACGTCGGCAACATCTCACGGCAACTCGCCGAGACGAAGTCCCGGATGCCGAAGCTCGACCCCGCTCTTGTCGCCAAGGCGGACATGGAAACGCCCGATTACCTGTTGAGGCCGGCAGTCGACTGCAACGACCCTGCGGCGGCCCGGGACGCGGCACGGGCTCAGGTGAACGCGGCGCACAGTGACGCGGTTGCGCAGTTACGCTCGCTGACATCGACGTATCGGGCGGCCTCGGCGGACCTGGGTCGGTTGAACGTTCCACAGTTCCCGCAACCACCGGCCAACATCGTGCTCGACAGTACCGTCGCTTTCGACGGACCTGGCGGCGGCGGTGGCGGGGGCAACGGGGGTGGGGGCACCACTCACAACCCCGGCAGCGGCCGGGCTTCCGGGGCGGCGGGTGGTGGAGGAGGCACCATCAGCGGTGGCTATCCGAGTGGCGGCGGCGGTTTTCCAGCCGGCGTACACGGTGAGGGTGCAGGCGGCGGCGTCCTGAGTGGCGGCCAGGGCTTTGGGTCCAACCCCTCCTTATCGCCGCCGAACACGCCTCAAGCTCCCGGTCACTGGGCGCCCGACAGCGGTGGGGGCACTCTTCCGCAAGGCACCAACCTGCAAGGCAACGGCTTGCTCACGGCCCCCGGCACAACCACGAGCCCCTGGTCCCCGTCACCGCAAGGCGGAACCGCAGGTCCGGGCGTTACAACCGGCGGCTTCCAGGGCGGTGGCTCGCTCCCGTTCACGCCACCTGGTGGCAGCGGCACCTCCTCGAACGGAGGAGGGGTGGTCGGTCCTCGTGGTGGCGGTGGCGGTGGCGGTACCGGTGCAAGCAAGGCTGGAGGCGGCGGGACTTCTCGCGGCGGAGGTGTCCCCGGCTCAAGCCCTCGCGGAGGAGGCTCCACGCCCGGTTCCACTCCCGCCGGAGGGGGACGCGGCTCATTCAGCACTGGGCCTGGAGCCGGTGGAATCGGCGCGCCAAGCGGCGGCGCCGGCACTGCGGGCGGGCGCAGCGCGCCCGCACGTGGCATGAGCGGTGGCGGTATGGGCGGG
>NZ_WWJX01000132.1 GCF_009865215.1 Streptomyces sp. SID3343
ACCGGAATCGCCGCCGCGCTCGTGGTCGGTGGCCGGGTCCTGGCCGGCGCCCACGGCGCGGCGGGCGAGATCGGCTACCTTCTGCGCGACCGACACGACGTCGGATTCGCCGCAGGCCACGCGCCGTTGGAGGAGTACGTGTCGGGCAGCGGGCTCGCCGCGCGCGGCACCGAACTGCTCGGCCGCGACACGGACGCGGGTTGGCTCTTCACGGCCCAAGAACCGGGCGTACGGGCCCTGGTCGACGACGCCTTGGACGAACTGGCCCGCCATGTGGCGAATCTCGCCGTGACCGTGGACGCGGAGCGGATCGCGGTCACCGGCGGCCTGATGCGTTCCGCCCCGCGCGTCCTGGCCGCCCTGCGCCGACGCCTGGACGCGGCCGTGCCGTTCCCGCCCACCGTCGTCGCGGCCCGCTTCCGCCAGGACGCCGCGCTGC
>NZ_WWJX01001256.1 GCF_009865215.1 Streptomyces sp. SID3343
TCGCCGGCACCGGTTGGAACAATCTCGACCAACTCACCGGCGGCGACTACAACGCCGACGGGAGAGCCGACATCGCCGCCGTCGGCAAGGGCGACGGCGCCCTGTACATCTACCCGGGCAACGGCGTGGGCGCCCTCGACGCCGCCACGATCGCCGGCTCGGGGTGGCACATCATGCGGACCATCGTCAGCGGCGACTTCAACGGCGACGGTAGGACCGACCTGGATGCCGTCCAGGCCCGACAAGGTGCCACCGGCGACATGTACTTCTATCCCGGAACCGGCCACAGTACCTTCGGGAACCGAGTCGGCGTGGGAACCGATTGGTGAGCCCGGGCGGTGAACGCAGCCGCATGGTCGCACCGTCCTTCCGGCGACTCCGGAGCGGGAGGCTTCGACGCCTGCCGACGTAGTGGGCCTGGACGTGTCGAAGGGCGGGGACAACCACCCCCGCCCTTCGACACGTACGCGGCAGCCGGCAACACCCCCACCACCACCCCCCTGCCGAGGTAGACCACCCAGGGCGAGACCGCGCCGCGACCCCTCCATCGTGAGTCGGCGGTTCACCGGCGCAGGGAGGTGTCGTCGACCGGGTCGACGGCCGCGAGCAGGTGCACCGTCTCGGCGATTCGCCCGAACCCGGCGAATGCCTGCCCAACGGGGGTGGGTCGTCAGCCCTGCAGCCGAACACCCGCAGAGGTTGTACACACGCACATGGTTGGTCACCAACGAGCCGGCCACGCGCTGCATGTCTGGCCACCAACCCCACACTCGCGACCCTGAGAGCGCACCAGCGGACCAGCGGATTCGACGCGTCGAAGACGCCGACCCGCAAGGCGGCGTGAAGTGGTCGGACGGACTCGGTCGGTGAGACGACCTCCCCGCCCGGGGTCGAACCCGGCGACCTCAGCGAGTGACCGACATGGCGGGTGCGAGGTCGGCCGGGGAGGGCCTCCCGCGGTTGCCCCTCTCCCGTGTTCCGCGCCCTCACACCCGCCGTCGACGTTGCGTGCATCGCGGGCGGCGGGAACCCTCCGCCTCCATACGAACTACTACCGACTCCTCGGCCTACGCGAACACGCGCCGCAGGTATGCGGGGCGCGGTAGCGCGACGGGCCCGCGTACAACGGGAGCGGAAAGCGTCTGCAACGAAGAACTCGTCGGGCAAGCCCTGAAGGGTCGCCGCCGGCGCGCGGCTCCGTGCGGGCGAAGACCACGTGGATGCCGCGTGCTCGGGCTCGGGGGAGCAGCGACTGCATGGGAGCCGGCGGTGCCCGATCGAACGTGTGGTTCGCCAGGAGGCCGGTCCGTATGTCGCGGACGATCAGGGCAGTGGTGCGTCCGTTCGCGTGACCTTCTCCGTGGGGTCGGTCCGAGGCAGTGGGTCTCGGGCCGTGGTCCGTTCCGTCTTGCGGCCCGCCGTCAGCAGGATCACCAGACCGATGGTCATGATGAGGGCGATGAGCAGGAGGGCGTACGTGAAGTCGCCGGTGGCGTCCTCGATGGCGCCGGTCAGATAGGGGCCGATGAAGCCGCTGACGTTGCTCACCGAGTTGATCAGTGCGATGCCGGAGGCGGCGGCGGCTCCGGTCAGGCACAGCGGCGGCAGCCGCCAGAACTGTGCCATGGCCGTGTAGATGCCGGAGACACTGACGCAGAACGCCGCGACGAACAGGACGCCGTCGTGGACGAAGGTGGCCAGCAGCAGGCCCACGACTGCGAAGGCCAGGGGTACCGCGGTGGAGAACACCACGGTCCGGCGCGCCGCCGACTTCGCCCAGACGAGCATGACGATGATGGCGACCGCCGACGGGATGGCGGCGAGCAGCACGCTGGTGACGTTCGAGGTCGCGGAGTCGTGCCCGGTGAAGGTGGAGATCATCGTCGGCAGGAAGAAGGCGATGGGGTACAGGCCGAAGACGATGGCGAAGAAGACGACGGCGAGCATCCACACCCGAGCGCTGAGGAGCGCCTGACGGACGTCGGTGAGCGCGCCGTGGGCGTTGTGTTGGGCGGTTTCCAGGGTCAGTCGCCGCTGGATGGCGTCCTTTTCCTCCGGCGTCAGCCACGTGGCGTCGGCGGGTCGATCCGGCAGGAATCGGTAGATGACGAGACCGGACACGATCGTGACCAGGCCCTCGACGAGGAACAGCGACCGCCATCCGGTGAATCCGGTGAGCTGTTCGCCCCAGGACAGCATGCCCGCGGCCAGGGGCGAGCCGATGATGCCCGACAGGGGAATCATGAGGAAGAAGGTCGACATGGCCCACGCGCGTTGTCTTCGGGGGAACCAGAAGGTCATGTACAGCAGGATCCCGGCGGCGAGCCCGGCCTCGGCGAAGCCCAGCAGGATTCTCATCGCGTAGAACTGGCCGACGTTCCGCACGAGCGCGGTTCCCATGGTGACCAGACCCCAGGAGACCAGGATCCTGGTGATCCATTTCCGGGCCCCGAACCGGCTGAGCATCATGTTGCTGGGGATTTCCACCAGGATGTAGCCGAGGAAGAACAACGCGGAGGCCAGGCCCACCTGTCCGGTGGTCATGCCGAGGCTTTTCTTGAGCGGCTGTGCCACGTAGCCGAGGTTGGCACGGTCGATGTAGCTCATCACGTAGGCGAGGCCGATGAGCGGGATGATGCGGATGCCCACCTTGCGCCATACGCGGCGCATGACGTCGTCTGTCTCCGCGGGGGCAGTGGCCTCGGCCATGTCGGGGTCCTCTCGGTGAGCCGTTCCCAGGGCGCTGAGGAGTGAAGCGGTGAGTGTTGGGGTCACCCGCTAGCGACGCGGATCGGCCCGGCGGCGGCGTGTCGCGGCGGCGTCGACGGCGCCGGCGGGGGTGATGACCACTCCGTAGCCGTGTGCTGCGCCGGCGCGGGTGACCTTGTCGTCGAGTACGTCCTGCAGGACGCGGTCCGGGTCCCGAGTGAAGGGGTCGCCGTGTCCGCCTCCGCCGGCGGTGACGTGCCGGTGGCGGTCGCCGGCGGTGAGGGTGCGGACCACCTTGGCCGGGAGTTCCTGCTCGTGGGGGGTGTGCGGGTTGAGGATGTTGGAGGACGCGGTGCCCGGGGATCCTCCCTGGAGGCCGTAGGGCAGGTGTGTGCGTCGGTCCGAGCGGATCTGTACCGAGACCGTGGGGGCGAGGATCGTCATGTCACGGAAGGTGGACAGGCCACCGCGCCAACGGCCGGGGCCGCCGGTGTCGGGCAGGTAGCCGTAGCCGTCGATGCGTATCCGGCCGGACTGTTCGAGTTCCTCGACCGGGACGTTGGCCAGGTTGGCTCCGAGCGGACTGATGCCGTCCACGCCGTCGCGATCGGGGCGCCCTCCCCAGGCCCCGCAGAGGATGTCCCACAGGACGCTGGTGGTTCCGTCCTGGGCGGTGATGCCGATGGCCACCGAGTCGGGGCCGCCGTCGCCTGCGGCCGGGACCCGGTCGGGAAAGACGGGGGCCAGTGCGCCCAGGACGGCGTCGATGATGCGGTAGGCGACCAGGCCGCGGGCGCCGCGGGCCGATGGCCGTCGGCCGTTGAGGATGGATGCCTGGGGAATGGTGAAGGTGAAGGGCCGGTAGAAGCCGCTGTTGGCGGGGATGTCGGAGCCCAAGGCGCCTTGGACGGCCGCGAAGGAGGCGGATCGGGTGAAGGACGCGGTGGCGTTGAGGGCCGAGGCGACCTGGGGAGAGGATCCGGTGAAGTCCAGGTGCAGGGTGTCGCCGGCGATGGTGACGGTGACGCGGATGGGGATGGGCGGCGAGCCCAGGCCGTCGTCGTCGATGAAGTCCTCGAACGGGTAGGCGCCGTCGGGGGCTTGGGCCAGCGCGGCGCGCAGCAGTGTCTCGGAGTGGTCCAGAAGTTCCTCGTTGAGGGCGTTCAGACCGTCGGTGCCGTGGCGTTCGGCGAGTTCTCTCAGTCCCTCGCCGCCCGCGTGGCAGGCGGCGAGTTGTGCTTCCAGGTCGCCGCGCAGCAGCTCGGGCTCGCGCACGTTGCGCAGGACGAGCGCGAGGAAGGTCTCGTTGAGGATGCCCGCGTCGTACAGCCGGGACGGCGGGATCTGCACGCCCTCCGCGAAGATGCTGGTGGACTGCACCGCCATGGAGCCGGCGGCCCAGCCGCCCACGTCCACGTGGTTGACGACGGTGACCGAGTAGCCGATCGGGTCCGGGCCGGTGGTGAACACCGGGGCGATGGCGAAGATGTCGGGCAGGTGCATGCCGCCGAGGTCGGGATCGTTGAGCAGGTAGACGTCGCCCGGACGTACGCAGTCGCCGAAGGCGTCCAGTACGGCGCTCATCGCCTCGGGGATGGAACCCAGGTGCACCGGACAGGTGTTGGCCTGCGCGATCACCCGTCCGAAGGCGTCGCACAGCGCGGCGGAGAAGTCCATGCTGGAGGCGACGATCTGGGAGTGGGCGGTGCGCAGGATGGTGATCGCCATTTCGTCGGCGAGTCCGGTGATCGCGTTCCGGTAGACCTCGAAGGTGGCGGCGTCGCTGATCGGGCGTGGGCTCATGAGGACGCCTCCGGGGCGGTGGTCTGCCAGCTGATGACGATGTTGTTGAAGCGGTCGCGGTGGGCGGTGGCGCCCGGTGGCACCAGGGTCGTGGAGTCCATGTCCTCGACGACCAGGGGGCCCGGCCTGGGTCGAGTCGACAGCGCGGCGCGGGTGACGACCGGGGTCGGCTCGGTGTGCTCGAATCGGCACGCCCGGGTCGTCTCGGGGCGCGAGGCCGACATCGGCAGGTTCAGGAGGTGCTCGATGCCGACGGGGTTGTGCACCCGTCCGCGTACGCGGAGGTTGACGATTTCCACGAGCTCGTCGGTGCCGCACCGGCCGTACGTGCGCTGGTGTTCGGCGTGGAACCCCTGTCGAGCGGCGGCCATCAGGTCGTCGTCCAGGGGACCGTCGGGGACGGTGACGGACAGCTCGAAGCGCTGGCCGCGGTAGCGCATGTCGAGGATCCGATGCACTTGGGGGTGTGCCGTGGAGTCGGCGTCGAGCAGGGCCTCGGTGACGTCCTTGGCCATCCGGTCGAACTCCGCGCCGAGCAGGTCCACCGTGTCCAGGTCCGGGCGGTAGGGCGCGACCGCCTGCCGTTCGGTGTCGGCGACGAGAAGTCCCAGACTGCTGAACAGCCCGGTGTACACGGGGACCAGGACCGTGTCGATGCCCAGTTCTCGGGCGATGGCCGCGCCGTACAGGGGCCCGGCGCCGCCGAAGGCCACCATGACCGCCTCCCGCGGATCACGCCCGCGTTCGCTGGTGACCGCCTTGACGGCCTTGGTCATGCTGGATGCCGCCACCTCATAGGCCCCCCGGGCGGCCGCGACGACGTCCAGGCCCAGGGCCCGGGCGATCGGGGCGATGGCTTGTCGGGCCAGGTCCGCCCTGATGGGCACCCGCCCGCCGGCGAGCGCCTGTTGGCTGAGGTAGCCCAGGACCACGTTGGCATCGGTCAGTGTGGGGCTGGTCCCTCCGTTGCCATAGCACGCCGGGCCCGGGCGGGAGCCGGCGCTGTCGGGTCCCACGCGCAGGGATCCGGCGACGTCGGTGGAGATGATGCTTCCCCCGCCCGCACCGACTTCCGCGATGTCGATGGAGGGCACGCGCAGCGGGTATCCCGCGCCCTTGCCCAGGGCGCGGGTGATGTTCATGCCCCCACCGACCTCGTAGTCGCCCACGACGAACGGCTCCCCGTGCTCGACGAGGGATGCCTTGGCGGTGGTGCCGCCCATGTCGAAGCCGACCACGGAGTCCAGGCCCATGAGCCGGGCAAGCTTCTGCACGGCGATGACACCGGCGGCGGGCCCCGACTCGATGATCCGCACCGGCTGCCCCACCACCGAGGCCGCGTCGAGGAGGCCCCCGCCGGACTGCATGATCATCAAGGGCGCGCGAACGCCCGCCGCCCGCAGGCCCTCACCGAGTGCCGTGACGTAGTCGTGGACCTGGGGTCCCACATAGCTGTTGACGACCGCGGTACTGGTGCGCTCGTACTCCCGCATCTGCGGCGTGATGTCCACCGAGGCGGTCACATACGTGCCGGGCAAAAGGGCCCGTAGTTCGGCGGCGACACGCATCTCCTCCCCGGGGCAGGCGTGGGAGTTGATCAGACACACCGCCACCGCCTCGATGCCCGCGGCCCGGATCCGGTCGGCCACACGGGCGAGTTCGACCGTGTCCGCGGGCGGTTCGAGGTGCCCGTCGGCGGTGATGCGCTGGTCGAGTTCGAAGCGGTGGCGTCGGGGAACGAGTGGGGTCGGCGGCTGCCAGGACAGGTCGTACAGTCGGGGGCGGCGCAGGCGTCCCAGTTCCAGGACGTCCCGGAATCCCCGCGTGGTCACCAAGGCGGTCCGTGCTCCGCGCAGTTCCAGGATCGCGTTGGTGGCCACCGTGGTCGCGTGCAGCATCGCCTCGACCCGGCTCGGGAGCGCGCCTGCCTCCGCCAGCGCGAGCCTGGTTCCCTCGAGGACGCCGCCGCCGAAGCCCGGCGGTGTGGAGAGAACCTTGACGGGGACGACCCGGCCGTCCGGCCCCAGGGCGATGACATCGGTGAAGGTGCCTCCGATGTCGGCGGCGACGCGCCAGCTCTCGCTGTGATCGGGGTGGGTGGTTCCTGACACGTTCGGCTCCTTCGGAGGCTGCCCCGTGGGGCTTTCCGCTCGATTCCCGCACACCGATCGCCGGTGACTGGGATGACCATAGGAGAACTCTGAGATCTCAGCAATGCCGACGAGATCCCCTGTTGCCGGGGATGTCCGCCCTCCGCGCGGTCAGCGCCGCGAGCCGCCGTCCCACCTCCTCGAGGTCGGCTGCGGACCCGCCGTACAGCATGCGGACATGCGTATCGGGTCCGGCGAAGGCGTCCCCGGCGAGGGCCGACAGGCCGTGGTCCAGCAGCAATTGCTCCAAACGACGTCCGCGAACGCCCAAGGGGGTGCAGTCGACGAAGACGAACACGCCGGCGTCGGGCCGGACCGACTCCAGGCCGGCACTCCGTAGACCGTCGCGAAGGATGTCCCGCCGGGCCCGCATGGTCGCGAACTCTCGTTCGATCCAGTGCTGCGGGCCGGTCATGACGGCATGCGCGGCGGCCTGCGCCACGTCGCCGACGTTGATGGCGTCCCACTCGAAGGCGCGATGAATGGGCTCCAGCAGATGGGCCGGGGCGTTCACGTACCCGACCCGCCAGCCGGTGAAGGCGAAGTTCTTGCTGAGGCTGGTCACCGTGACCAGGTCGCGATGGTGATCACGGAGCAGCATCTGTGGCACGTAGCCGGGCCCGTCCCACACATAGCGCTCGTAGCACTCGTCGGAGAAGACGGTCAGCCCCGAGCGGGCGGCGATGTCCAGCAGTCGGCCCAGCGTCTCGTGGCTCGGTACCCAGCCGGTCGGATTGTTGGGATTGCAGATCAGCAGGGCGCGGGTGGCGGGGGTGACGGCGGCCGCGACGGCCTCCGGGACGTGATCCCATCCGGCGTCCTCGTCGGAGGGCACATATACCGGCCGGGCTCCCGCCATGCGGATCATGCCGTCGAAGAAATAACTGGGAGCGGGGACCAGGACCTCGTCGCCGGGCGACAGGAGTGCCCGCAGGGCCACGCTCATCCCGTGCTGGGCGCCGTGGGTGATCAGCAGCTCGTTCTCCGGGTCCACCACCACCCCGTGTACGGCCTCCAAACGCGAGGCGATCGCCCGGCGAAGCTCGGCGGAGCCGCGGCTGCGCCGAGGAAACACCTCTCCCGCGGCCGCCCGCGCCGCCTCCACGACGTGCTCGGGCATGGGCAGCATCGGCACGCCACGGAAGGCAACCGCCGCCACACGGCCCGGCGTTGCCGTCCGAGCGCGGTCGGCGAGTTCGAGAGCAGGCAGACGTTCCAACTTCATCGGATACCCCTCGCGGAACTTGGTCGACGGGCGTGGCCCCGGCCGAGGTGACTGACGGAAACAAGGCCAAGGCCATTGAGATCACTATAATTCCGTCTGAGATCTTAGATGGGTGCGCACAAGATCCTGCACCTTTCGGTGTCCTCGGAAAAAGCGAACCCATCGTCATCGGAAAAGACGAACCCTTGCTGCGGGACGCTTGGTGACGCACCGTGTCTCCGGCTTCCTGATCTCCGTCGCATGGACTGGATTGCGGCTCTGAGATCTCTGAACTGCCGTCTAAGATCTCTTCTCTCCAGCACACCACTCGGCCGGGCATCTGTCAACGCTCGGGGAGCGCGGGACGAACCGTTCTCCCGAGTTCAGGTCAGGGTGATGCTGAACTCGGCAAGGGACGCCAGCGATACCAGCTGGTCGATGATCTGCTCCTGGGAAGTCTGCGTTCTCGCGCACATGGCCGCACGGGCCGCGGCGGGGTCCCGGTCTCCGATGGCGCGGAGGATCTCCTGCCGCTGGTGCGCGGAGGACGTCGAGAAGGGAAGCGATCTCAGCGTGATCCGCAGGACTCGCTCCAACTCGTCGAGGGCCCGGATGATCGCCCCGGCCAGCATGTCGTTGCCGCATCGGTTCGCGATGATCGCGTCGAACTCCAGGCCGGCCCGAAGGAACGCATCGATGCCGGCTTGGTCACCGCTCCCGTAGGTAACGGACAGGAGCTCTTCCATCCGGGCAAGATCGCCTTGCGGGCAACCGAGTTCCGCCGCGAGACCGGCGGCCTCGACCTCCAGCAGGCGACGAAAGGCGCAAAGATCCCGCGTCCCCTTGAGAGTCACCGGAAGGATGCGGTAGCCCGAGCGAGGAAGTGCCTGGACCAAGCCGTCCCGCTGCAGCCGAGTCAGCGCCTCGCGCACGGGCATGACGCCGGCGCCGGCCCGATGCACCAGGATCGACTTCGTGACATGGGCTCCCGGCGCGAGATCGAGCTCGATGATCTGACGTTTGATCGTGGCATACGCGCGCCCGGTGGCACTCAGGCTCGGGTGGTCTTCACTCAGGATGGCCGGCAGATACTTCACACGTCATCGTAGCCCGATGAGGATCTCACTTCCGTTTTCCGGAGATCTCAGCCGACTCATCGGACACTCCGACCGTTCCGCAGCGGATGCCGCTTCGCCTGCAGCGCGCCCGCCGCACCTGCCGCACCTGCCGTTCCCGATGTCCTGGGAACGCCACCGCTCCGCACCATTCCAACCGCTCCAGCAGCCCGACGCGCGCCGCAGGCCGATCAAGCGGGCCACCCATGCCGGTCGCCGACCCATTGCCCGAGCGGGTAGGACGGTCCCGGTCCGGGTGCCGTAGTCGATGCTCTCCGGCGCGACCGCGGACGTGGGCGGAACTGCGCGGGGGTGGGCTCGACTTCGCGGGCTCCTGACACGATGCGGCCGGCGGCCGGGCGATGCTCACCGCCGACGGGCGATTCGTCGCGAACGGCCTGCCCGGCTTGCGGTGGCGGTGGGCCGACCCGCAGCACCTCCCCGCACCGATCGGCGCGCGAGCGCTGGTCGGGGCGGGGCAGGTGGACGTTGGTGGTCAGTCCGTGGCGCGGCGTCGGTAGAGGGTGACGGCCAGGGGGACGAAGACCGTCAGGAGCGCGATCGACCAGAGGAATGTGGCATAGACGGGGTGTTGCATGGGCCACGCGTCGATCGAGGCCGAAGGGTTGGGGTTGCCGAGCAGTTCCCGGGCGGCTGCGGGGACGGCGCTGATCGGGTTCCAGGTGGTGACGTCGCGCAACCAGGGCGTCATGTGCTGCGTGGGAACCAGGGCGTTGGACACGAAGACGACCGGGAACAGGAGAAACAGACCCAGGGCTTGGGCGGTTTCGGCGCCCTTGCTCGCCAGACCCAGGCAGGCGCATCCCCATGACAGGGCATAGGCGATCAACAGGACCAGGCCGAAGGCCGCGATCGTGTTGCCGACGCCGTTGTGGGGCGACCAGCCGATGGCGAAGCCGGTGGCGGCGACGATGCCGGCGCCGACGATCGCGGTCGGCAGGTCGGTGATCGAGCGGGCCGGCAGTACGGCCGGCCGCCACATCGGCAGGGTACGGAAGCGGTTGACGACGCCGGTGTTGACATCCGTGCTCAGTCCGACGGCCGTGCCGACGGTGGCGGTGATCTGGTTGAGGACGAGCATGCCGGGCAGGGCGAACTCGTGGTAGTCACCGCCGTCGGGCAGTACCACTCCCGCGCCGAAGACGTAGACGAGCATCAGGGTGAACAACACCGGCTGGATGGTGACATCGGACAGTTGCATCGGTTCGCGAGAGATGTGGACCAGATTGCGCCGGACCAGTGTGAGTACGTCCGAGAACATGCGCAATGGGCCGTGGGGCCGGGTCGCTGCGGTCGGCAGCGTCGCCGCCTTGCCGGTGGGCAGGGTGACGTTGGTGGTCGTGGTGGTGCTCATGCCCGCGTCACCTGCGATTCCGGGTCGAGCCGCCGCCCCGCAGGCGATGGAAGGTCGTCTCTGCCGGGCTGCTCTTGGGTCGGATGGCCGGTCAGGGCGAAGAACACGTCATCGAGCGACGGCGGGTGGACCTCCACGTCGTCGACGCCGATCGCCGCCTCGACCAGGACCCTTACCACCGCGCCGGCCAGTCCCGGACGGGCGTCCACCGGTGCTCGCAGCTGTCGCCCGTCCCGGCTCACCGTGACGTCCCCGGCCGCGAACCGGCTCAGCAGACCGGCTGCCTCGGGATGGGCGGTGGTGACGGTGACGCGGAGGTGGGCGCCGCCGACCCGAGCCTTCGGTTCGGCCGCCGTCCCTGCGGCGATCACCCGCCCGTGGTCGACGACGACGATCCGGTCGGCCAACTCGTCGGCCTCGTCCAGGTACTGCGTCGTGAGCAGCAAGGTGGCGCCGTCGGCGACCAGTTCGCGTATCACGCCCCACATCGGGACCCGGCTGGTCGGGTCGAGCCCGGTGGTGGGCTCGTCCAGGAACAGCACCGGCGGTCGGGTCACCAGTCCTGCGGCCAGATCCAGGCGGCGGCGCATCCCACCTGAGTACCCCTTCACGATCCGGTTGCCCGCTGGGGTCAGTTCGAAGCGGTCCAGCAGGGCCTCGGCCAACCGCCGGGAGTCGCCGTGGCGCAGTCCGCTCAGGCGGCCGATCATCACGAGGTTCTGCCGACCGGTGAGCATGTCGTCGAGAGTGGCGTCCTGGGCCGTGACGCCGATCTTGGCCTGCACCGCCTTGGTCTCACGAACCACGTCGTGGCCGGCCACCCGCGCCCATCCGGCGTCCGGCGCGGTCAGTGTGGACAGCATCCGCACCGTGGTGGTCTTGCCCGCCCCATTGGGGCCGAGTACCCCCAGCACGGTCCCGGCCGGGACCTCCAGGCTCACCCCGGCCACCGCCTCGGTCTTCCCGTATCGCTTGACCAGGCCCTCGGCCTCGATCATCAACTCGCTCACCAGGTTCTTCCTTTTCATGCGCGTTCGGTTCGGAGGCGGGCTCGGACCCCGGCGACACCCCGTATTGGGACGCTAGGCCGGTCGGTGTGCGCATGGCGGCCGATCGATACCCCGAAACGGCCGACTCGACCGAGGTTCCGAGCCCCCGGGTACGACGACGGGACAGGATCGACCCCATGAGCAACTCGCACCACACGCCGGCGACGTCACACGAGCCGGTACGGACCGCATCGCCGACGTCGCCCGGGTCGCCGGGGTCACCTATCTTGAGCATCGACCGGGGAGAATCCGGGCCGCTCGCACCCTTCTTCGTGGAGACGCACTCCCACCCCGCACCCATCCTGATGTGGACCTCGACCGCGACGGTGACCGTCGGCACCCTGGCACGCGACTGGCTGATCCCGCCCGGCTACGGGCTGTGGATCCCCGGCGGGATCGAACACGCCGGGAGTGTGCTGCACGCCGGAGAAGGATCGCTGATCGTCTTCGCCCCCGACCACTGCCCGATCACCTGGTCCGAACCCACCGGCGTCTCGATCGGACCACTGCTGCGCGAACTCATCGCGCACCTGGACCGGACCGGGCCGCAGGACCCGAGCCGACCGCACGCCGAGGCGCTCATGTTCACCCTGCTCGTGCCGCTACCCACCCACGACATCCACGTGTCCGTGCCGACCGACCCGCGGGTACGCGCCATCGCCGAGCAGATCGTCGCCGACCCCGCCGACCCGCGCGAACTCGCCGCCTGGGCCGACCATGTGCACGCCGGAGTCCGAACCCTGTCGCGGCTGTTCCGCAGCGAAACCGGACTGAGCTTCGCCCACTGGCGCACGCAGGTGCGCATCCGCGCCGCCGTCCAGCTATTGGCCGGCGGTGCCTCGGTCAACGCCACCGCCCGGGCCGTCGGGTACCGCAAACCCAGTGCGTTCATCAACGCCTTCCGCCGCATCACCGGCCAGACTCCGGGCACCTACACGCACACCGACACCACGAACGCCCCCGACCCGCCACCCACACCCTCCTGATCACCAGGCTGAGCGCCGGGCGAGACGAGGACCCGCCGGGACAGCTCGATGGCCAGGTTCCGCAGCGACTTCGTCGTCCAGCGCAGCGGAGACATCGGGTCACCACGCTCGTCCGGCCCGACCAGCGCCGTGAACGCCGGAACAAGCTGCGGATCCACGACCTCGGCCCGCATCCGACCGCCACCGGAGCGCCGTACACGCCTCTCGGGCAACGGCCCCTCCCGCCCTCGGAGTTCGAAGACGCCCTTGCGGACCATCATCTACGCCGACCTGACCCGTCCGCGCGACCAGACGCACGCCCCGTGACCAAGCAGCCGTGCCTCGGTCGCCGGAGCCAACCACTGCTGCTGCTCGTCCAGATGCGGGAGCGGGCCCGACGGGACGCCGTGACCAACGCCGCTATCGACGCGATCGACGTGGCCCGGCCGCTCACCGACGGCTTCGGCCGGCCGTCGATCTTCCTGATCAACCTGCCTGTGGGAGTAGTCGCGCTCGCGTTCGCCGCGCGCTTCCTGCCCGCCGATCCGGTCGGTTCCGGCCCCGCCCGCAGGCGGCTCGACATCCCCGGAGCGCTGACCGGGACGATCGGCCTCCTGGTCGTCGGCTACGCGATCGGCGCGCTCGCCGAACCGGACACGCGCACCCGCGCGTGGCTCCTGCTCGCCGCGGGGCTCGCCGTCCTCGCCGCCTTCGTGGCCGTGGAGCGGCGCAGCCCGTACCCCCTCGTACCGCCGCGCCTGTTCCGGATCCGCGAGGTGACCGGCTCGGCGGGGATCAACGCGCTCGTCGGGGCGGCGCACGTACCGGTCTTCGCGTTGGTCGAGTTGTACCTCCAGAATGTGCGCGACTACAGCCCGACCCGATCGGGCCTGGCCGTCCTCCCCGTGGCGGTGGTGAACATCGCGATCTCGCGCACCTCGTCCCGTACGCGCTCAAGCGCCTCGGTGCCCGCGGCATCCTCGCCCTGCTCGCCCTGGCCGGCACGGTCACCGAGGCCGCGGCCGGATCCCCCGCTGCGGCCTACGCCCAGGGCCTGCGCGCAGGCTTCGGCACCGCCGCAGCCCTCGCCGCCCTCGGCTGCCTCCTGACCCTGCTCCTGCTCCTGCTCCGCCCCGATCCGCGCCACAACCCCACGAACCAAACGAACGAGCCACAACCGAGACACAGTTGAGCGATCCCAAGTCGCCCCGGCCACGCCCGGGACGCCCCGGCAAGACCCCTGACCGGCCACGCCCGGGACACCCGGGCACGACCCCTGACCGGCCCCAGGCACGAGGACGGCGCGCACCCACGGAACAGGCTCCACCACCGGGACCGATGGGGGTCGGTTCCGTGGGTTCGCCCGCCGGTCAGCCGAGGCTTCCGGGGTACAGGTACTTGTGTTCCGGAACGGTGGTGCCGTGTACCCATGCCTCGAAGAATCCGTTCAGGTCCGGGCGGGCGGAGACCTTCTTCGCGAGGGCTTCGAACTGCGGCCAGGAGGCGTTGCCGTAGCGGTGCTCCTCCTGCCATCGGCGAAGGGTCGCGAAGAAGGCGGTGTCCCCGACAGTCCGGCGCAGCGCGTGCAGCATCATCGATCCCTTGTCGTACAGCGCCGAGTCCAACTCCTTGCCCGGGCCCGGGTTGTAGAGCCTCACCTTCCAGAAGTCCGGATTCGCCTTGCTCTGCTCCACCATGGCGGGGTAGAAGCCGGTGTCGAGGTCGGCGCCACTGTTCTCGTCCCACAGCTGGTTGGCGTACTGGGCGAAGCACTCGGCGAGACAGCCGTCGCGCCAGTCGGAGAACGAGACGCTGTTGCCGAACCACTGATGGGCGATCTCGTGCACCATCGAGGAGTCGAACATCATGCCGGTGTAGGTCGGTCGGCTCTGGGTCTCCAATGCGAGGGGACCGCCACCGGGCCCGCCGTTGTCGCTCACGACGATGCCGCCGGCCGAGGAGAAGGGGTACGGGCCGAACTTCGAGGCCAGGAAGCCGATGACGTCCGGCAACAGCGCCTCGGACGCGGGGTCGATCACGGTGCCGGGACTGTAGGCGTTGACGACCGGGGTGCCGTCGGCCAGTTGCGAGGTGTGAACGGTGAACTTGTCGATGGCGATGGTGCTGAGGTAGGTGGCGAGCGGCTTGTCCTCGTACCAGCGGAAGGTCTTTTGCCCCTTGGCAGGGGAAGTGGTCCGCCCGGGGCGCCCGTTGCCGATCACGGTCCAGGCGTCGGGGACGGTCGCGCTGAGCCGAAAGGTGGCCTTGTCGGACGGGTGGTCGTTGGCGGGGTACCACGCGGTGGCGGAATGCGGTTCGCCGGTCACGTTCACCCCGCCGCCGGCGAGGCGGTGCCAGCTCTCGCCGACGGGCTTGCCGGAGTAGCGGACGCGGATCGCGAATCGGGCACCCTTGGCGATCCGGCGGGCCGGGGTGACGACCAGTTCGTGTGCTCCGCTGCGTGAGAAGCTCTTGGCGCGGGTGCCGTCGACGGTGACCGAGGCGACTTCGAAGCCGTCCAGATCCAGGTTGAAGCGGTCGAGCCGACCGGTGGCCGTGGCGGTCACGACGGTGTCGCCGGTGAGGTGGTCGGGACGGGCCGGGTCGTAGGCCACGCGGACGTCGTAGTCGGAGACGTCGTATCCCCGGTTCCCGTCGTCGGGGAAGTACGGGTCCCCCACCCCGGACCCGTCGCTGCGGGCGGCGGCCGAGGAGGGCACCGCAGTCAGCAGTAGGCCGGCTGCCAGGATGCCCACCAGTGCCGAATGGCGGTGCCGTTGTGTCGTACTGCGCATCTGAGCTGCTCCCGGTCGTGGTTGCCGTGGTGGTCGAGGTCGGTGATCAGTGGGCGACGAGCTGCCGGGTCACGCCGAGTACGGCGTTGGCGCTGATGGTCTCGATCGCGGGGTCCACGTTGTCGATGCGGTCGCAGGCCGCGTGGTAGCAGTCGCCGAGACCGGTGGAGAAGCCGGAGACCGGGATTCCGGCGTCGCCGAAGGACTGGTGGTCCGAGCCGCCGATGCCGACGTCGAAGGTGGGCAGGCCCTTGGCCGCGAAGTACGCCTCGAACGTGTCCGTGGCCCCGGGCTCGTCGTGCACGACGAGCCACTGCTGCACGTTCCTGGTGCCGGTCATGTCGAAGTTGAGGTAGACGTCGATCTTCCTGCGCTGGGCGGCGGAGAGCTTGCGCACGTAGTCCTCGGAGCCGATCAGCCCCTGCTCCTCCGCACCCCACCACGCGAACCGCAGATGGCGCTTCGGCGCGACGCCCGCCCGCGACATCGCGACGGCGGTGGCGAGCACGGCGGCCGAACCGGAGCCGTTGTCACTCATCCCGGGCCCCGCCTCGACGCTGTCGAGATGGGCGCCGACGAGCACGACGTGGTCCGGGTCGCCCCCCGGCCAGTCGGCGACGAGGTTGTAGCCGAGGGCTCCGTTGTGCGTGAAGGGACGCAGGCTCGTGCGGAAGCCCGCCTTGTCCAGTACCCCCTTCACATACATCAGCGACTGCCGGAAACCCTTGCTGCCGTGGGCCCGGTTGCCTCCGTTGCGGTCCGCGATCGACTGCAACGCCCGCAGGTGAGACATGACCTGCTCCGTGGTGACGACCTGCTCCGTGGGGACGGCGGGCGGCTGCGGCGTCTTCGGCGCCGCGGGCTCGGTCGCCGCGACGGCGGGGACGGCGGGGACGGCGACCAGGACCGCACACAGGCCGATCGCCGCGGCCGTGCGTCGGATCCGGCTGGGTATCTCCATGCGGGACTCTCCCCCTGAGTGAAAGCGCGGACTGTTCCGGCGGGAAGCCGGCAGACGAGACTCGCGCAACGATGTCAGGAAACCGTCAGAAACCCGTGTGCGCAGGCCCTCGATCGCCAAGCGCGTGCGCGTCAGTGGTCGACCCCGAGGATGACCGGGAGGAGCAGGGCGCGCTGTGGCTGGTGCGCGCGTCGGCGTGTCCTCCCGGTCATGGTCCCGGCCGAAAGGACACGCTGCCGCTGCTCGCCGCCGCTTGCCCGGGGTCGCCGAACTTGGGCGTAGGGGCTGTCAGTCGGTGCGGAAGCCGACCATCACCGAGGCCGGGTAGCGGCGTGGGCCCGGGCGCCTTCGGCGAGGGGGAAGGTGCCGCAGACGTGGGCGCGGAGCCTGCCCCGGTGGCCGAGGACGGCGACGCCTGTGCCCGGCACGGTTTGATCCGGGTACGGCGTCGCCGTCGGGTTCACTCGGGTCGCAAGTTGCGAAACGCTCTCACCGTTGTCCGGCGGTTGCTTCGATCAGCTCGTAAGCCAGGTCGAAGCGGACGCCGTCGGGGTTGTGGAGTCCCTTCTCCGCGTACCAGGACTCGTCGGCCTCCGGGTGGGGGCCGCTCACGCCGACCCGGCCCTTGCCGTACGGGGCGACGACGACGGCGGCATCTCCGTTGGGATAGGTCGCCAGGACGTCGGCGCCCTTGTTCAGGAAGAAGGCGGGCCCGTCCTGGAAGTACATGTGCCGGGGCTTGCCCTTCCATGTCACCGGCACCACGGTGTCGCGCCCGTCGGGGACGGTGGTGTTCGGGGAGTCGATATACCCGTTGGTGTCGCCGGGCAGCAGGTCGAAGCCCGGGTTACGGCCCGCCAGGTAGCCGCCGAAGCACAGTCCCAGATAGCTGCCGCCCTCCCGGACCCACGTGCGGACGACCTCGGCGGAGCTCTTCAGGTCCCGCCAGGTCCGCTCCAGGTCGGAGCCGCCCCCCGGCTGCACGTACAGCTTCGCCCCGGCGAGGTCGGAAGCCTTCGGCGCGGCCTTCACGTACCTGACCCGGTAGTGCTGCGGCGCCTCACGCAGCACCTTGGCTATCGCCGGCGCGCAGTCGGGGCAACCCTGCGGCCCGTCGTAGATCACCGCGAGGGGGCCCTCGGCGGGCTGTCGCTCCCCGGCAAACGAAGACGGGGCGCAGCCCACGGCCAGCAAGGTGGCGATCACGAGGACGGAGACGAGGACGGAGACGAGCGGGCGATGAGCGAGGGTTCGGTGGGCCATGACACCAGCCTCCCGCTCCACGGCCGGTGCCCGGTACCTGCCGGTCGGCGGGGATGCCTCCCCCGACCGGCGGGACTTCTCCGTCCGTGCGACCGGCCGGAACGTACCGGCTGTAAGGTCGGGTTGTGACGATGTAGAGGGGGCCGTGTACGTGATCCGGGCCGTGGTGGTCGACGACGAGGCGCTCGTGCGCTCCGGCTTCCGGCTCATCCTCAACGCCGCCGAGGACATCGAGGTCGTCGCCACCGCCACCGGCGGCGAGGCCCTCGCCGTCGTACGGAAGTTCGAGCCCGCCGTCGTTCTCCTCGACATCCGCATGCCGGACGTGGACGGCCTCACCGTCCTGCGCGAGCTGCGTGCGCTACCCGGCCCGCGGCGGCCCGCCATCGCGATGCTGACAACTTTCGATACCGACGAGTATGTCCTGGCCGCCCTCGACGCCGGGGCCGCCGGCTTCCTGCTCAAGGACACCGATCCCGCCCTGCTCGCGCAGGCGGTGCGGACACTCGCCGGAGGCGGCGTCGTGATGTCGCCGAAGGCGACCCGTTCCCTGCTCGGCAGTCACCCCGGCACAGGAGAGGCCGACGAGGGCACCGTCCGGGTCGGACGGCTCTCCGAGCGGGAACGGGACGTGCTCGTGCTGGTCGCCGAGGGGCTCTCGAACGCCGAGATCGGGGACCGGCTCCATCTGAGCGGCGGGACGGTCAAGGACCACGTCAGCGCGATCCTCACCAAGCTGGGGGTCGGTGGCCGCGTCCAGGCAGCGCTGCTCGCGCAGCGGGCGGGGCTGCTTGAGCGGCGATGAACAGGATCCCCGCCGCACTCGTCGACGCCGGCCTGGTCGTCCTGGCCGGGTTCGACCTCTGGCTCAACCTGGGTGACGACACCCCGTTCGGCCTTGCCCTCGGAGTTCTCACCTGCGCGGCGCTGCCCCTGCGCCGCCGCTTCCCCCTTTCCGTCTTCCTTCTCTGCCTCCCCGGCTCCCTCGTTCAGGACGTCCTCGTCGCGCCGGTCGCCGCGCTGTACACCCTCGCCGCAGGCACCCGCGACCGGCGGCTGCTCGCCCTGTACGTGGCCCTCTTTGCGCTCTTCACCGCCGCCCCCTGGCCGCTGACGGACTTCGCGGGCAAGGAGCGCACCTGGACGCTGGTCACCTTCGTCTACATGCTCGCGATGGCCGCCGCCCCCATGCTGCTGGGCCGGCTCCTCCAGACCCGGCGGGACCTGCTGGTGCAGCTGGCGGAGACCGAGGCGGCCCGGGAGCACGAGCGGGAACTGCACGCACAGGCCGTCCTCGCCCGCGAACGAGCCCAGCTGGCCCGGGAGATGCACGATGTCGTCTCGCACCAGGTGAGCCTCATCGCCGTACAGGCGGGGGCGCTCCAGGTCGCCACCGCCGGCGACGAGGTCCACGAGGCAGCCCGTACGATCCGCACACTCAGCGTCGAAACCCTCGATGAGCTGCGCATCATGATCAGCCTGCTCCGCGCCTCCAGCGGCGGCACCACGGAGCTTGCCCCGCAGCCCACCCTCGCCGACCTGCGCCGCCTGGTCCACGGCAGCGGCTTGGACGCCGGGCTCACCGGCGAACTCCCCGCCCCGGATGCTGTTCCCGCCCCGGCTCAGCGCGCCCTCTACCGCACTGTCCAGGAGGCGTTGACAAACGTGCGCAAGCACGCCCCCGGTGCCGCCGCGAGGGTCGAGCTCTGGCACGACGGCCCGGCATTCGGTGTCACCGTCACCAACGGCCCCCCGGCCCGC
>NZ_WWJX01001257.1 GCF_009865215.1 Streptomyces sp. SID3343
GCCCGGAGACGGCCGACCCTGGGCGCGTGCTGCGCGTCCACGGCGCCCTGCGTGGGGTGCCCGACGTGTCGCCCGCCGACCTGCGCGGGGTGGGCGAGGAGCGGATCTCGGCGATTCTCGACCACAGCGTCCGGATGGACGACGCCGTCGACCTCGCGACCGATCCGGTCGTCCAGGCCCTCGCGCGGCCGCACGCGGTCGTCTCCGCGCTCGTGGCCACCCGGCAGTGGGACGTGGTCCTGCACGCGGCCTTTCGCGGCGCGCTCCCGGCGCTGATCGAGGAGACCGACCCCGGTGTCCGGGCCGAGGTGCTGCGGATGCACCAGTTGGGCCGGGAGGAGGGCGCGGCCACGGACCTGGCCGGATATGCGGGCGGGCAGGGCTGGACCGCGCTGTGGGCCCGTTGGCACGACGGGGGTTCGTCCTACCCCGATCGCTGGCCCGGGCCGGTGGCGGCGGCCGGCACCGGACGCGGCCGGCTCGCGGGACACGTTCTCGTGGTCGATCCCACGGGGGTGATCCGCACGATCGACGCGGCCACCGGCGCGATCAGCGGCCGGGTCGGCAGCACGCCGCCGGTTCCCCTGCGGGCCGTCGCCGGTACGTTCGACGGTCGGCTCGCGACGCTGAGCCTGCCGGGCGGGCTGGACGTGGTCGACCTCGGGTTCGCGGGGCCGCGCAGCGTGCTCGAAGCCACCTTCGAGCACCTGGTGAACGCGTGCGGGGCGGAGCCGACCGCGCTGTGCGCGGATCCGCTGGCCGCGATCGGCGACGACGCCGGCCGGGTGTGGTGGCACCGCTCCCCGTCCGCGCACGACGGCGTCGTCTCCGCGGCTCTGCACACAGGCCCCGTGACGGCGCTGGCCGCGGTCCACCTGGATCCACACGCCGCCCTGACCCTGCTGATCAGCGGCGGCCTGGACGGGCGGGTCCGCCTGTGGAGCCCGGGCGCCGACCCCATCGCCGACCCACTGGACGCCCGGCAGAGCCCGGTCACCGCGCTCGCGGCCGACCGCACCGAATCCGGCCCGATCATCGTCGCCGCATGGGCCGACGGCCTGGTCCGCGTCCACCGCACCGACGACGACACGTCGATCGACCTACGCCCGGGCGCCCCGGTACACGGCATCGGCATCACGCGCTCCGGCCCCGTCGTCCTGGGCACGGCGGTCGGCGTAACGGCCGTCCACCTGACCTGACCCAACGCCCCGACCTCGCCACGGCCTCCCGCCCCGCCCCCCGCGACCGATCCCCGCGACCGATTCCCGTTCCGCCACCGACCCCCGCCATCGTTCCGCGCGACCGACCCCCGCCGGCACCCCCGTCACCGATCCGGCCGGCACGCCGCTTGACTTCGTGTCATCGCGTCGGGATCCTCGCGGCGGGGCGGTGGTCGGTACACAGCGGTCCTGCGGGACCAGTGGGAGGAAACCACGTATGAGTGGCGATACCGGTGGGGCGTACGAGGCGGCGTATCGGCGCAGTCTGGACGATCCGGACGGATTCTGGTTGGCGGCGGCGGCCGACATCGACTGGGTCACCGCGCCCACCCGGGCGTTGGACGCCGCGAACCCGCCGATGTACCGGTGGTTCCCCGACGGTGAACTGAACACATGCCACAACGCCCTCGATCGCCACGTCGCGAACGGACGCGGTGAACAGGCCGCGCTGGTGTACGACTCGCCCGTCTCCGGGAGCCGACGCACCTACACCTACCGGGAGTTGCTGGACTCCACCGCGCGGTTCGCCGGGGTACTGCGTGGGCTCGGGGTCGGCAAGGGCGACCGGGTCGTGCTGTACATGCCGATGATTCCCGAGGCCGTGATCGCGATGCTCGGGTGCGCGCGGCTCGGGGCGGTGCACTCCGTGGTCTTCGGCGGATTCGCCGCGCACGAGCTGGCCGTGCGGATCGACGACGCCCGGCCCAAGGTGATCGTGGCCGCGTCGTGCGGGATCGAGCCGACCCGAACGGTCGCCTACAAACCGCTCCTCGAAGCCGCGCTGGCCGAGGCCACCCACCGGCCCGAGCACCGGGTGATCGTGCAACGCCCCCAACTCGTCGCCGAGTTGACGGACCACGACCTGGACTGGGACACCGCGCTGACCGCGGCCGCGCCCACCGAATGCGTCACCGTCGCGGCCGGCGCTCCCTTGTACATCCTCTACACGTCCGGCACGACCGGACCGCCCAAGGGCATCGTCCGCGACAACGGCGGGCACGCGGTCGCGCTGCGCTGGTCGATGGAGAACGTGTTCGACGTGCACCCCGGCGAGGTCTCCTGGACCGCGTCGGACGTGGGCTGGGTGGTCGGCCACTCCTACATCGTGTACGCGCCGCTGCTCACCGGCTGCACCACCGTGCTCTACGAGGGCAAGCCGGTCGGCACCCCCGACGCCGGAGCGTTCTGGCGCGTCGTCGCCGAGCACCGCGCGACCATGCTCTTCACCGCGCCGACCGCGTTCCGCGCGATCAAGAAGGCCGACCCGGACGGGAAACTCCTTGCCGCGCACGACCTTTCGTCCCTGCGCACGCTGTTCCTCGCGGGGGAGCGGCTCGACCCCGAGACCTACCGCTGGGCCGGTGAGATGCTCGGCGTGCCGATCGTGGACAACTACTGGCAGACCGAGACCGGATGGCCGATCGTCGCCGACCCGATGGGCCTGGAACCGCACCCGACCAAGCCGGGCTCGGCGACCCTGCCGGTACCCGGATACGACGTGCGCATCCTCGACGCGCAGGGGCGCGAAGTCCCGCCGGGCGTCGACGGCTCCGTCGTGCTCAAGCTGCCGATGCCACCCGGCACGCAGGCCGGCCTGTGGGGCGACGACGAGCGTTACGTCGCCTCCTTCCCGACCGCGTTTCCCGGCTACTACCTCAGCGGCGACGGCGGCCACAAGGACGAGGACGGCTACGTCTACGTCATGGGGCGCACCGACGACGTCGTCAACGTCGCCGGGCACCGTCTGTCCACCGGTTCGATGGAAGAGGTCCTCGCCGCGCACCCCGACGTCGCCGAGTGCGCCGTGATCGGGGTCGCGGACGAGCTCAAGGGGCAGGTCCCGCGTGGCCTGGTCGTGCTCAAGGCCGGTGTCGACCGCGAACCGGGCGACGTGGCGGCCGAGTTGGTGCGCCGCGTGCGCGAGACGATCGGACCGGTCGCCGCGCTGCGCCGGGTGGACGTCGTCGCAGCGCTGCCCAAGACCCGCTCCGGCAAGATCCTGCGCCGCACCATGCGCGACATCGCCGACGGCAAACCGACCGAACTGCCCTCCACGATCGAGGATCCGGCGGTGATCGAGTCTCTGCGCCGGACCCTGACGGACGATCAGCCCGAGTAGATCGCTCGTGGCGGCGACTGCGCGCCCAACGGCTCCTTGAGCCAGGTGTCGTACAGCCGCTGCCACTCGCCGTTTTGTTTGAGCTGTTCGAGCAGCGCGTTGGCGAAACGTACGAAGTCCTTGTCGGCCAACGGAAACGCCATGCCGTGCGGCTCGTCGGTGAAGACCGGGCCGACCACCCTCATGTCCTCGTCCTGCGCGGCGAGACCCTTGAGCAGCGCCGACGTGGTCGACACCGCGTCCACCTCGCCCTGTTGCAGCGCGACCAGGCAATCGGTCCAGTTGTCGGCCGCGTAGGGCAGTACGTGCGCGGGGTCGTCGCGCAGATAGGCGATCGACGTGGTGAGCCGGACGGTGCACACGCGCTTGCCGCGCAGATCGGCCAGGCTCGTCACGCCCGCACCGTCGGTGTCGTCGCGGATCATCACCCGTTGGCCGTCGGTGTAGTAGTCGCTGCCGAACGCCATCACGACCTTGCGATCACACGTGATGGTCATCGTGTCGATCACCACGTCCACCACGCGATCGCGGATCACCTCGGGGCGTTGCGCCTGCGTGATCACCTTGTAGCGGATGTGTTCGCCGGCCGGGCCGGCCCCGCCGAAGATCGCGGTCGCCAGCCGGTCGGCGATGTCGATGTCGAAGCCCTTGATCCGGCCGGAGCGGGTGTCCAACTCGGCGAAGTAGCGGGTGTTCTGGTCGACGCCCACGATCAGATATCCGCGGCGCAGGATCTTCTCCATCGTCGAACCGGCGGGCATCTGCCCCGGTGTCGGCAGCGGCGACAGCGGCGACAGGCTCTCGCGCGGGTCGCACGCCGGGGCCGACGAGGGCGCCGGGTAGTCCTGAGGAAGCGCGGGACGGGCGCCGGACACGGAGACGCGCGCGCTGGGCCCGGGGACGCCCGGCTGACTCGCCGGGCTGTACGAACAGGCCACGAGGGTCAGCGCCGGCAGGATGGTCGCGACCGTTCGGCGTCTCCCTGATCGCATGCCACTCCCTCTCGCCCAGGCGGCGTGTGTCCGTTCCCGATTATCGACCCGCCTGTGACCAAATGCCGTGTGTGGCAGGAAACATGGGGGGTTCCCTCAACCGCGACCTCGCGGTGTGGGACGGCGGACCCGAACGTCCGCGCGGCAGCACGGCCGGAGTCGTCGCGCAGGCCCGCGCGGCGGGCAAGGACCTGTACGTGCTGTGGCCCGACGGAGCCGCGCGGACACGAACGTCGGGTAGTGGCAGGGGCACCGACGGGGCGTCGGGTTCGGCGCGAGGCGAACGAGCCGGCGCGGGCGAGGGAGTCACCTCGAAAACGGGCCCACACGCATGACGTGTGGAGGTTTGTCGGTAGACCCGTCGCATGGGTACCGACGCGTTCCTGATCCTCTACGCCGTCATCGCCGTCGGCGGGCTCACGGCGCTGACCGTGTGCACGCTGCGTCTGCGGTTCGCCACCGGCCGTCCCGGCGTGGGCGGGCCCGCGTACGGCTCGCTCGGGTGGTACGAACTCGCCTTCCTGCGCGGGGGTCCGGGACGCGTCGCGGACACCGCGATCGTGCATCTGTACGCCGCGGGCGGGTTGCACGTCTCGCGTGAGGGCGCGCTGACGCCGACGGGGGCGCCGCACGGTGCGGATCCGGTCGGGGACGCGGTCCTGGCGGTGGTGGAGGCCGCGCCGGGTGTATCGCTCACGCCCGTGCGGGCGGCGGCCGCGCGGGCGCCGGCCGTCCAGGAGATCGGTGACCGGCTCGCCGACCTCGGCCTCCTGCGCCGGCGACCGAACCCGAACACCCGGGGCCTGCTGACCGCCGGATGGGTTCTCCTCATCGCATTCGTCATGGCCGTCACCCCGATGGTGATGTTCACCTCGCCCATGGTGAGCGACCGGCGATCGGGGATGCTGATTCCGCTGATCATGGTGACGGCGATCTTCGCCGTTTGGATGGTCGACCTGCTGCACTCCAAGCGACTGGCCCGGACCACGTTCACGGGCAGCCGGTACGCGGAGGCGGCGGTGGACGACTGGCCGCGTCGATTGCCGCTCGACCCGATCGGGGCGGCGGCGCTGCACGGCGACTACGGCCTGACAACCCCCGAACTGCCTGCGATCTTCCGCGAGTCGGCCCTTCGCGAACGCAGCACACGCCACCGCCCGTCCGCGGTCACCTGGCCTTCGCTGTATCAGTCCACGTATGGAGCCGACGCCGGGACGGCCTCGTGGTGCGGCGGTTCGACGTGCGGGGGCGGTTCGACGTGCGGGAGTGGCTCCTCGTGCGGGAGTGGCTCCGCGTGTGGCAACGGTTCGTCGTGTGGAGGCGGTGGAGGCGGGTCGTCCTGTGGAGGCGGTGGAGGCGGTTCGTCGTGTGGGGGTGGAGGCGGGTCGTCGTCGTGACGTGCGGGCGCTCGGCGGTGGCCCCCTCGTCGTCCCCGGCCGGCTGTTGCCATTGTTCGGCCGGGGGCGACGGACGCTCCGCTTCGTGGCGGCTAGCGCAGCGCGTCGGTGCCGGCGGCGGCCCGGTCGGTTCCGGGCGGCGCCTGGAGGCTCGACGGCGGTGTCGCCGGCGGGCTTTGCCTGCGGGCGGACATCACGGCGAGCGCCAGGGTGGCGATGCCGGCGATGCCGCACACGATCGAGATGCCCGGCAGGATCAGGCCCAGGACGGAGTTCTGCGCGTCGCGCCACTCGGAGTCGGTGACCCGGAAGAGGCCGAGGCCGGCCGCCGTGAGGCCGACCACAGCTATCACGGCGTACCAGATCAGCGGATTGGCCTCGCGCTGCTCGCGCGGGGCCGGCGTGGCGCCTGCCGCACCGACGGCGCCTGCCGCACCGACGGCGGGTGGCGCGGGAGCGGCGAGGGCCGTGGGGTCGGCGAGAGCCGCCTCCAGGATGGGCGCGGCCGGGAACTGATTCGGCCGAACCACCTTGGTGGGGGCGTCCGTCGCGTGCACCGTGCCCACCGGCGGGGCGGGCGGGGTCGGC
>NZ_WWJX01001258.1 GCF_009865215.1 Streptomyces sp. SID3343
TCGACGGCGTCCCGCAGCGGCTCGGCCCCCGTGTCCAACGCGGCACGGGCGACGGCCGTGACGGCGGGCCGCAGTTCGCCGGCCGGATCCGCGAGCAGCGCGCGCAGCCGGTCCGGGTCCGCGAACAGCCCCCACAGGCCGCGCAGTTGCTCGGCGGAGGACAGCCGTGGCCCCACCGTGCGCAGCGCGTGCTCGACGAGCTCCGGTATGTCGGACACCACCGCGGCGCCGACGAATCCCGGCCGGTCCATCGGGTCGGCCCCGCGGGTGCGGATCGCCTCCCACAGGGCGCGCAGGGCGCCGGGTTCGGCGTGCCGACCGGGGGTGAGTACGGTCCGCCGCATCCACGGCAGCGCTGCGGCGTGCCGATACACGAGCGTGTCCACCACGGGGTCGGGCCGCTCCAGCAACACGGTCAACTCGTCCGCGTCCAGACTCGGGTTGTGCGCCACGGCACGCCGCACCAGCACGTCGGGGTCGTCGACCGCCGTCGCCCGCGCACCCGCAGGCGACAACGCGCACCCCAGGATCGGGACTTCCACATCACCCAGTCGATCCCGCAACCGCCCGGCGTCCCCGGGCGCGCCCCCCGCGAGCACCAGCCCGAGCAACGTCTCGGCGGCGCTCCCCCGTGTCGACCTTTGTGTCACCGTTCGGTACCCCTGTTCGTTGTCGTTGTCGTTGCGGATCCGGGCGTCCCCGGCCCGTGTTGCCACCCGGACGTCCCGGCCAGGTCGACGACCCGGATACGTCCCAGCCCATCACAGTGGCCGGCGGCTCCTTCGCGGGGGCATCGCGCCGGTGGACTGCACACGTCGGCGGTCCCACGACGCTCCCTTGCCTCGGTCGCTGCCGTGGCCGCAAACCTCCGCCCGCCGGCGCAGTTCCGACGGCGCCGCCCCCGACACCGATGACAGCGCCGGTGACGCCCCCGAGCCGGGCACGGCTTACCGGGCACCGAGGTACCGGGCACCGGGCACCGGGCGCCGGGTACCGTCTACCGGGCACCGCGCACGGTGTACCGCGCCGATGATCTTTCGAAGCACGTGGTATCGCGCTATCGTGGCGCTCGTCATACATACGCCATGTGCGACAGGCCGCGCACGCCGCAGGTCGCGCAATCGGTGCAGGAGTCGAGCGGCCGTGCGCGAGAAGGGTGTCCGTCCATGGGTTACCGAGTCAGCGCCGTCGATCCGGCCCGAACCGCCCTGATCGTCGTCGACGTGCAAAACGACTTCGTCGCTCCCGGCGCGCCGTTGGAGTCCGCAGCGGGCTACGCCATGCTGCCCACTCTCGGCGCGCTGATCGACTTCTGTCGCAAGGCCGGGATCCTGGTCGTCTACACGGCACACGTGCACCGTCCCGACGGCTCCGACATGGGCCGCTACAAGGATCTGTATCCGCCGATCGCCGACGGCAGCGCGCTCGTCGACGGCACTCCCGGCGGAGACATCCACCCCGCCGTCGCGCCGGCCCCGGGCGAGATCGTGGTCAAGAAACACCGCTACAGCGGCTTCTTCGGGACGGACCTGGAGATTCTGCTGCGTGGGCGCGGCATCACGACCGTGGCGGTGACCGGCGTGACCACCGAGGACTGCGTGCACGCCACCGCGCGTGACGCGATGTTCCGCGACTTCTGGACCCTGGTCGTCGCCGACGCGTGTGGCACGTACGACCACCCGGACCTGGGCTGGGGCGCGATGACGGCCGACGAGGTACACCGCGCCGCCCTCGTGGTGCTGGCCCAGTCGACCGCCGACGTGGTCACCGCCGAGCAGTTCACCGCGCGCGTGGGCTGACGAGGCAGGTGGGGCGGGACGGCCTCGTGGTACGCACGTACCTGGTCGAGGCCGCCCGCAACGATCACGACGACGCGGCAGACCAACCTGCCAAGCCGCCCTCGTAGCCGGTCGCTTGCCCTTTTCGGGTCGCCTGACGGTCCGGTCCGGACCGGCGAACCGGCCCGGCGAACCGGCCCGGTGGCAGGGTCAGTTCAGTGCGTCCGTCACGGCCGGGACGACCGCCTCGACCACCGCCTCGACCTGATCGATCCCCGCCGCCATCGACGCCTGATCGTCGGACAGCACCGCGACCATCAGGGTGCGGCCGTCGTGGGTGACCCGTCCGATGCTGTTGATCACCCACAGCCCGGTGGCGTCACGCGGCAGCCAGCCGTTCTTGAGCGCGGTGTCCGTCCCGGCGTCGGCGACGGTGGACACGCCCCACGCCTGGTCGTCGGCGACGGACGTCATCAAGTCCTCGATGTAGGCCCGCGACCGGGCGGTCAGGGCGGACGAATCAGCCGTCACGGCGTTGAGCAGGCGGACCTGATCACCGACGGTCGTGGCGGTCAGCCCCCACGACGCCTCGGTGGGCACGGTCTCCGTCAGCCCCAGTCGTACGTTCGCGGCCCGCAGCGCCGCGGCGCCGCCGATGGACCCCCACAGCGTGTCGGTCGCGGTGTTGTCACTGTTGCGGATCATCGCGGCGGCGGTCGTCCGCTCGGCCGCCGTGAGCGATCGGCCCTCGTCCTGGGCCCGAAGCAACAGCGCGGCGAGGATGTCGACCTTGACGATGCTGGCTGTGACGTACGTCCGTTCCCCGCCCGAGGACGCGATCTCCCCCGTGGCCGGATCGAAGACCGCCACCGAGAGGTGCCCGATCGTCGAAGGCATCGCGGCGGCCAACGCGGAGGCCGCCGACGCAGAGCTCGATACCGGGGCGGACGCCACACGTGACGCGGCGGCGGGATCCTGATTCGCGCTCGACACCGCCGTCGGAGGCGCCGTGGCCTGCTCCGGTTCGTCGTCCATGCCCACCTGCATCCGGGTCTCCGTCGCCGTCGACCTCGCGACCGGCTCGCGCGCCGACCGGTCGCCCGATTCGGCGTGCGCCACGAGTAGCACGCACACGACCACGATCGTCAAGACCACAGCGAGAAGCGAGGCGCCCGGTATCGACCGTCTCGCACTCGCGGGACGCCTTGGGCGTCGATGGGCGTGACTCATGCCGCAAACGTTGGTCCGGCGATCTGGACGTCGGATGAGACCGGTCTTAAGACCGCATGAGAGCGCCCGTGCCGAGAGCCCACGCAGGGAGAGCGCACGTGATGAGGGCCCACGCAGGGAGAGCGCATGTGCCGAGGGCCCACGTAGGGAGAGCGCACGTGCCGAGAGCCCACGCAAGGAGAGCGCCCGTGCCGAGGACCCACCTAGGGAGAGCGGACGAAGTGAGGGCCCGCGTAGGGAGAGCGCATGTGCCGAGAGCCCGCCTAGGGAGAGCGCACGTCCGCGGCACCAGGGGACGCGAGCCGACAGGTGCGATCAAGGCATCCGCTGCGCCCGCCGAGCCGACCGCAGCGCGAGCGCCACGCACCCGGTGCCCAACACCCCCGCCCACGCCGTCACCACATGCGGCGCGCCGATCTCGGCCAGCGCCCCCGCCAGCGCCATCCCCACCCCCTGGACCGTCATCAGCCCGGCCGACATCAGCGTCATCGCCCGACCGTGCATCCCCGCCGGCACCGCGGTCAGGAACCACCGGTCCACTCCGAGCGTGTACGCGCCGCACAACCCCGTCGCGAACATCGCCGCGAGCGCCCAGGGCAGCGACGGACGCAGCGCGAAGCCGAGAAACGGAAGCAGCGAAACCAGCGCGAGCGGCCCCACGATCCTCGACCGCAGCGCCGGACCGAGCAGGGTGCCGGCGAGCAGTTCGCCCAGCAGGGTCCCGACCGGCATCGCCGCCATGAACAGCCCGAGCCCCGTGGTTCCCGCGCCGATCCCGTCCGTGTAGGGAGCCGCGAGGGCCTCGGGGACCACGATGAAGAACGGCTGGATCCAGACGAGCACCATGAGCGTGCGCACCGGACGATGCGCGAGCAGCTCGCGGGTGCCCCCGGCCTTGCGCACCGCCCGACCGGGACGCCGCCGAGTGCCGAAACGCAGCAGCAGCGCGGACGCCGCGAACGTCGCCGCCGTGACCAGCAATGCCCCGCGCGGACTCACCACCACGAGCAGCAGCCCGCCGAGCCCGAACCCCGCGACCTGCGCGCCCTGCGCCACCATCCGGATCAGCGACCGACCGAGGACCAGGGTGTCCCCGTCGCCCAGGATGTCCGTCAGGCTCGCCGCCCGGGCACCGGTGAACACCGGCGCCACCAGCGACATCACGAACTTCAGCCCCAGCAGCACCGCGACCGGGGTGCCCGGTACCGCCATCACCACCGCGCACCCCGCGCACAGCACGTCGCACACCACGAGCACCGTGCGTGCGGCGTACCGATCCGCCAACCCGGCCAGCAGCGTGCCGCTGATCGCATACGGCAGGAACCCCAGCGCGTAGGTGAGCGCCGTCAGCAGTGCGGACCCCGTAAGGCGGTACACCAGCACCGCGAGGGCCACCTGGGCCAGTACGGTGCCGGCCATCGACAGTACGTGCGCCGCGAAGACGGGACGGAACTCCCGTACCGCGAAAACCATTCCGTAGCCGCCGCGCTCGTTTCGCGAGGTCTCGACCCCGGTGCCCACCGGAGCGGCCGAGGCCGTGTCGCCGGCCGGCTCGTCCGTTTTGTTCCCCGTCGTCGTCATGGCGACAGCCTGGTCGCCGAGGGGTGCGCGATGTATTGTTTCGGGCCCATCCGAAACTTCGACCGTCGCGGGAGGACCGTTGACCCTGCACATGCACTTCGGCGCGCCCGACCTCCTGCGCTGTCGGTTCGCGATCTCGCCGCTGTGGGAGACGCACCACGCCATCCGGACGTTGATCCGCTCCGAGGGACACGGATACCACCCACAATGGGTACGGCGGGCCCGCGAGGCGGTGGTGGGCCTCGACCTGGAGCCGATGCTCCTGATGATGCCCTGGCGCGGTTACACCCCGGACTTCCTGTGCCCGCCGCCTGCCGGCCCCTTGACGACGCTCGAGGGTGAACTCGCCCGGGTGCGCGCGACCGACCCGGCGGCGGCGCACCCGGAACTCTCCCGCGCGCTGGCGCAGACCGCAGGCTCCGCCGACCACCCGCTCGGCCGCCGGATGCTCGCCGATCCGGCGTGGGCGATCGGTGAACTCGCCGATCTCTACGAGCGCGCGTGGGACGCCCTCCTGGCCCCGTACTGGCCGCGCCTGCGGTCGCTCCTGGAGGCCGACATCGCCTTTCGGACCCGACGCCTTGCCGACGACGGGCTCGCCGGTCTGTTCGCCGACCTGCACCCGCGCATCTCGTGGGCCGACGAAACGCTCACCGTGACCGGCCGCAACGGGTCGGCGACCCACTCCCGGGTGCTGGACGGCGACGGACTCGTCCTGGTGCCCGGGGTCTTCGTGTGGCCGGCCGTCGTGGGCGGTTTCGACCCGCCATGGCAGCCGACGCTGATCTACCCCGCCCGCGGTATCGGCGGTTTGTGGAGTGAGCCCGCGCAGGAACCCTCACAAGGCCTGAGCCGCCTGATCGGCGCCAATCGCGCGGAGATCCTCGTGGGCCTCGACACACCCGCGACGACCAGCGCCCTCGCCGACCGCCACGGCCTGGCCCTGTCCTCGGTCTCGGCCCACCTGTCCGTCCTGCGCGACGCCGGCCTGCTGCTCTCACGCCGACACGGCCACCAGGTCCGCTACGAACGCACCCCACTGGGCGACGCATTGGCCCGCTGACGGCCGGCGTCCACCTGCCGGTGGTTCACGAACGAGGCCCTCCCGTGTCCCCAGAACGACCCAACACCCGAAGCCGCCCGCGCCCGCGGGGGTGTTCGCGCCCGGGGGCGTTCGCGCTCGTGACTCGGCCGCAGACCTGATCGCGGAGGCGCGCGGCGGTGGTTGGCTGGGCGGTCGTGGGTGGGGGGCTGGCGCCTGGCGGCGTGGTCGACCTGCGGCAACGGTTGGTTGAAGAGCGGGAGATGGCCGCCGAGAGATCCGAATCGTCGCTGTCCGTAGGCTGATGGACACGGCCGCAGGCCTGATCGCGGAGGCGCATCGCGGTGGTCGCCGGTAGAGCGTGCGTGGCGCATCCGGCGGTTCGGGACTGTCGGATGCGTCACGCGCGGCGCGCAAGCGGGAGGCGGAGAGTGGGAAGCGGGAAGCGGTTACGGGTGGGTCGTGGTGCGGGCGGCGAGTGCCGCGCCGGCGTGTTCGAGCCAGCGCTCGGGTTCGGTCGAGGCGGCGGCGGTGGATCCGGCCAGGCGGGTCAGGTCTTCGTGGGTGGTGATGCCCGGTGGCAGGGGCGCGTCGACCGTGCCGGCGACGAGGGCGACCGGTACGTCGCCGGCAGCGTGCGCGTAGTCCACGACGGTGCCCACGACCTTGCCCTGCGCGGAGGTCGCGTCGAAGCGGCCCTCGCCGGTGATCACCAGATCCGCGCCGGACAGCGTGGCGGCGAGACCGGCCAGTTCCGCCACACGGTGTGCGCCGGGGAGGATCGACGCGCCCCACGCGGCGGCCAGGCCGTAGGCGGTGCCGCCGGCCGCACCCGCGCCGGGCGCGCCCGGTTCGCCGCCGAGGAGTTCGGCCAAGCGGGTGAGGCCGGCGTCGAGTTCGTCGATCTCCGCTGTGGTCGCGCCCTTTTGCGGGCCGTAGACGTGTGCGGCGCCGAGTCGGCCGAGCAGCGGGTTCGTGACGTCGGTCAGGATCTCCACCCCGGCGGCCGGCGGTTCGAGGAGTCGGCTCCGATCGATTCGGCCCAGGCGGGCCAACGCAGCGCCGCCATAAGGAAGTTCGGCGCCATCGTCGTCCAGGAAGCGGGTGCCGAGGGCGCGCAACGCACCCGTCCCGCCGTCGGTCGAGGCCGATCCGCCCACGGTGATCACCAGGCCACGCGCGCCCGCCGCCAGCGCGGCGGCGATCACCACGCCGAGACCTGCGGTGTGGGCGCCCATCGGATCGGGCG
>NZ_WWJX01001259.1 GCF_009865215.1 Streptomyces sp. SID3343
CTACCCGCACCAGTTCTCCGGCGGCATGCGCCAGCGGATCGCGATCGCCATCGCGCTCGCGTGCGACCCGGTGCTGCTGCTCGCGGACGAGCCCACCACGGCGCTCGACGTCACCGTGCAGGCCGGCATCCTGCGCCTGCTCGATCGGCTGCGCCGCGAGAACGGGCTCTCGGTGCTGATCATCACGCACGACCTCGGCGTCATGTCGGCGCTCGCCGACCGGGTGAGCGTGATGTACGCGGGCCGGATCGTGGAGAGCGGGCCCCGTGCCGACGTGCTGCGCGAGCCCCGACACCCGTACACCCGCGGCCTGCTCGACGCGCTGCCCCACCCCGACGGCGGCACGGCCGCGCTCGTGCCGATCGTGGGCACGCCGCCCAAGCTGGGCCACACGCCCACCGGGTGCGCCTTCCACCCGCGCTGCCCGCACGCGGTGGCGAGTTGCGGCGAGGAGCGCCCGCGACTGCTGGCGCTGACGCCCACGCACGCCGGCGCGTGCCCGATCGATCCACTGGCCGTCACGACTTCGAAGGTGGGTGTCTCGTGACCGCGTCCTCCGTCTTTTCGGGGTCGTCCTCCGCTCCCGACACCGGGTTGCGGCTGCGAGACCTGTCGGTGTCCTACCGTTCGCCCGGGCGGCCGGCCGTGCGCGCCGTGGCCGGCGTGGATCTGAGCGTGGCGCCGGGGCAGGTCGTCGGCCTGGTCGGCGAGTCCGGGTGCGGCAAGTCGACCCTGGGCAAGGCCGCGGTGGGCCTGATCAAGCCGGCCTCCGGCGTCGTCGAGTTCGACGGACACCCCGTCACCCCGCTGGGACTACGGTCCCGGCCGACCGGCCAACGCGGCCTGCAAATGGTCTTCCAGGACCCGTACGCGTCACTGAACCCGCGTCGCCGGGTCGGCGAACAGATCTCCGACGCCGTCGTGCTCGGCGGCGGCAGCCGCGAGCAAGGGCGCGGCGTGGCCCGCGAGTTGCTGGAACGGGTCGGACTGCCCGCCGAGTTCGCCGACCGCTTCCCGCACGCGTTCTCCGGCGGCCAACGCCAGCGCATCGCCATCGCCCGGGTCCTGGCCGCCGAACCCTCGTGCATCGTCGCCGACGAACCGATCGCCGCCCTCGACGCCTCCGCCCAGGCGTCGGTGGCCAACCTGCTGCTCACGCTGGCCCGCGAACGCAACGTGGGGTTGCTCTTCATCTCGCACGACCTGTCGATCGTGCGCCAGATCGCCGACACCGTCGCGGTGATGTATCTGGGCACCGTCGTCGAGAGCGGCCCCACCGATCAGGTGTGGGACAACCCGCGCCACCCCTACAGCAAGGCCCTGATCGCGGCCGTGCCCCGCGCCGACGGCAGTGGCGAACTGCCCGTCGACCTGCCCGGCGACGTTCCCGATCCGGCGTTCCCGCCGACCGGTTGCCGGTTCCACCCCCGCTGCCCGATCGCGATCGACGCGTGCGCGGACGACGAACCCGCGCTCGTCGAGTTCCTTCCGCACCGGCGGGCGGCGTGTTCCGTCCTCGCGCCGGCTCTCACGAAAGTCGGGTGACCGCACTCATGTGGCTGACCAACTGTCACGTCGTCGACGTCGTCACGGGCGAAGTGCTGCGCGACCGCAGTGTGCGCGTCGAGGACTCGACGATCGCCGAGGTACGCGGCGCCCTGCCGCCCAACGCGACCGCGCACGACCTGGGCGGGCGCCACCTGCTGCCGGGCCTGATCTCGTGCCACTCGCACCTGTCGGTCGTCTTCCCCTTCTCCGACACCCGCGAGGACGAGTCGCCCGGCCTGACCGCGTTCCGCGCCGCGCAACGCGCCGCCGACGCGCTGCGGGCCGGCATCACCACCCTGCGGTGCGTGCACGAGCAGAACCAGATCGACCTGGTCCTGCGCGACGCGCAAAAGCGCGGCTGGATCAACGCGCCGCGGATCTTCGGCGCGGGCCGCGCACTGTCCACCCCGCACGGGCACGGCGAGGGCGCGGACTGCTCCTACGCGAGCGGGGCGGACGGCTTCTACCGCGCCGCGCTCGGCGAACTCGCGGCGGGCGCCGACCACTTGAAGATCTTCATCAACTCCGGCCTGGCCCGGGAGGGCGAGGATTTCGAGCACGCGGAGATGACCGACGAGGAGATCGCCGCCACGGTCAAGGCCGCGCACGAGCACGACGCGTACGTGGTCGCCCACTCGGGGGAATCCGCCGCGATCCGGGCCGCCCTCGCCCAGGGCGTGCGTTCCTTCGAGCACGCGTACGCGCTCGACGACGACACCGCGCGTCTGCTCGCCGACCGTCGCGCGTTCGTCACCCCGACCCTGTGCGTGACGAACTCGCTGGGGTGGATGCGCGAGAACCACTTCGAGGAAGCCTCGATGGCCAACGCGCAGAACGCGATCGAACCGCACCAGGAGAGCTTCCGGCGCGCGGTCGCGGCAGGCGTACAACTGGTCAACGGCACCGACATCCCGCCCGCCGACCTGGTCGAGGGCGTACCGGCGGCGGTGTACGAGATGTTCCTGATGGCCCGCGGCGGCCTGGACAACCTGCGCGTGCTCCAGTCGGTGTCCACCACCGCGGCGCGGTTGGTCAAGGCGGAGGACCGGTTGGGGCAGGTCGCGCCCGGATTCACCGCCGACCTGGTCGCCGTCGACGGCGACCCGCTGAGCGACATCACCGCGCTCGGCCGGCTGTCGTTCGTCATGCAGGGCGGGCGGATCGTCCGCGAGGACCTGGCCGCCTGATTCGCCGGCTTCGCCTGGGACGACCTCGCCGGTCCCGGGGAAGCCGCGCCACTCTCCCGCCGCCGGTGCGCCACGTGCGCCGGCGGCGGGAGGCATCCCTGTCCCATGCCCATCTCCACCCCGACCCCGGAAGGGACCTCCACCGCCATGACCGACCCCGCCGCCTCGCGCGCCGCCCACCGATCCGCCGGCTCGGCCGAGGACCGCGCCGCCGTATGGAGCGCCCTGCTCGACATCTACGCCGGCTTCACCGCCGGCGACCGCGACCGGATCGACGGCCGCATCCACCCCGAGGCCACGATCTGGGACTCGTCCGCCCCCGAACTCCTCTTCGGCCGCGCCGACTTGGACCGCATCCGCGCCGAGCGGCCCACCGGGCCCGACGCGCCGGTGGTGACCGGCATCCACGCGAGCGACGAGGTGATCGACGTCTGGGGCGACACCGCGCTCGCCCGCTACCGTCTGCGGGTCGAGTTCGCCCCGGGCGCCGACGGCGTGACACCGGCACCCGAACACATCCGCAACACGGCGGTGTCCCGGCGCACCACCGAGGGCTGGCTCGTCGTCCACAACCACGAGGACCTCCTCGTCTGACGCCCGTGCTCGCGGGTCAGGCCCGGGGCCGCGCGGTGGGGAGGCGGCCCCGGGCCTCCGGTCGGCCCGGCCTCTCGTCGGGCCGATCGCCGGATTTCGGAACGCGATGCGGCGTCGACGCGTCGATACGATGTCGGCCCCCGTTTCCCGGAGCCGATCCGCGCGACGCGGCACGCGAACCGGAGGACACCAGCCATGGGCTTTGGTCGACGATCTGCGGACCTCGGTCCCAGGAACGGTGGGCGGGCCCTCGCCCGGCGGGCCCGGGAGTTGGCCGACGAGGGCAAGGAGCGTCGCGCGATGGTCCGCGCGACCACGGCCTACGACCTGCTGACCCAGGACTGTCCGACGCCGCAGCCGTTCGCCACCGCGGACGCCTTCGTGGACTGCGCGGCGGCGTTCACCGCCTTCGGCGATCACGCGATGGCCTTCCGCTGCCTGATCGGCGCCATCGGCGAGGTCGGGCGGGTGCGCGAGGACGAACCGGAAAACGGGCTCGCGCACGCCCGGTTCGGGATGCTCGGCTGGGCGGCCTACACGTCGGGCGTGGCCGGAGGCAGCGAGCCGTCGCGCCTGGTGGACATCCTGGAGTTCACCGTCACCGCGCTGACGACCGGCCTGGAACTGGGCTTCGCCGACCCGGCCACCGTCGTCGAGGCACTGACCGCGTTGGCCGACCGCTACGAGGAGACCGGCCGCTTCGACGCCGCCGGCACCACGAGGCACACGGCCGCGACCATGGCCGAGCTGGGACGAAGCCGGCGGCCCTGAGTCCGCGGGGCGTGCGCCCATCGGCAGGAACGGTTCGATCAACTGCCGTTCGTCGTCGTCGAGTTCACGTCGCGTCACGGCAAGGTTCCACCGGTTCACGAACAGGATTGATCACAACTCCGTACAGGCTCTAGGACCTGGCGCCGTCTGCCGGCGATTCTTCGAACGACAGGCCCTGGTCCACGAATCGGCGCAGTGCGTGGGCGAACGCCTGTGCCTGTGGCTCGGGCCAGTCGGCGAAGTAGCGGTCGAGGTGGTCGGCCAGGCGTGTGCGCATGTGTTCCACGGTGGTGTTGCCCGCGTCGGTCAGCGTCAGCAGGGTCGCGCGGGCGTCCGACGGATCCGCGCTCCGGCTCAGCAGTCCGGCGCGCTCCAGCCGGGTGGCGTGGCGGCTGATCACCGAGCGGTCCAGTCCGATGTCGCAGGCCAGTGCCGCCGCCGTGCGGGGACCGAGCCGCGCGAGTCCGCTGAGGACGGGGTAGGTGGCCTCGTCGATGTCCGCGCCCAGGCCTTCGGTCAGTGCGCGGTGGAGCCGCGCCCGGGAGCTTCTGACCAACAGTTCACCGAGAGCTGCCGCGACCTCGCCGCCCGGCGTCGGAGTATTCACACCCCCACTTTAGCGTGCATCCTGCACGTATATGGCATATGCTCACTACAACAGCGTGCACCGTGCACGCTTGAGAGACGAGGTCCGCCATGACCGTGGGAATCGCAGCTGCACTCGATGCGCTGTTCTTCGACCGGACATCCGCCGTGGAGGAGGCCGTCTCGGCCCACTTCACCGACGACTACCGTCAATGCACCGATGGCGTCTGGAGTGATCGAGGCGAGTTCGTGCAACACGTCCGCTTCATGCGTGATGGCCTCGTCGGAGGGCGCGTCGACGTGCACGAGGAACTGCGCGACGGCGACCGGTACGCCGCTCGCCTCACCGTGCACGGGGTCAAGGCGGACGGCAGCGCGTTCGCCACCGCGGTGTACTCGTTCGCCGAACTCGCCGACGACGGCCGCTTCCGTCGGATCCGCGAGGTCACCACGCTGTTGCAAGGCTCCCCCGACGACGCGCACTTGGCTTCGGCGCGCTGACCGGGGACCGGCGTTTCGTCTCGTCTCGGCGCGATGAGGATGTCGGGTGCGGCCGGAGGGTGGTCGGGCACGTCAGGTCAAGGCTTGCCGTCGCGCTCTCCGTTGAGGTCGACGACGGTTCCCGAGGGCCGTGCCGCCGCCGGGGACGCCAGGAAGTGCAAGGCCGCGGCGATCTCGTCGGGAAGGCCGATCGTGCCGAACGGGCTCTCCGCCCACAGGCGCTCGCCCTCCGGGTCGGACGGTTGCGTCGCCTGTCGCTCGGTGACCACGAATCCGGGAGCGACGGAGGTGACCGCGAGGTTGTGCGGGCTGGTGTCCTGCGCCGGAGATCCGTCGGCAGAATCGGGCAAGCGGATCGGCCCCTACGGGCGCGGGGCACTAGCCTCGGAACTCGCCGCACGAGCGCCCCACGCGCCGGTGGTCGAGGTTCTTGTCGAAGTGGACGCGGGTGACGCGGCCGTTGCGGTCGACGAGCTCCAGCGTTCGGTTGTCGGCGAACCGGATGATGCCCGAGGCGGGTTTGGAGTTGCACGAGGTCAGCACGGTCGAATGGCGATTGAGCCCGTGGTAGGTGCGCAACACCAGACCCGTCGACGAGGCGAATGGTCCGCTCTGGTTCACCCACTCGGCCTGTACCCGGCCGTCGGGCGACACGGCGGCGACCTGGGTCACCTCTTCTTTCCAGCCGGCTGCCGTCCATACCGCGATCAGGGTCAACAAGGCGAAGGCGAACGCGGCCAGGGAGAGCAGCAGCCGCGGGAAGCAGCCTCGGAAGGTGCACAATCCTTCGATGCACACGGACAGCAGGACGACCGAGGTGGCGAGGAACCCGCTCTCCAGGGTCGCGTGTTGGAGTGTGTCGACGTTCCACGGATTCCAGACCGCGAGCCGCCACACGATCAGCTGCAACAGGCCCGTGCCCAGTAACACGCCGCGGCGTACGGCCGTGGCCAGGCTCGGGATCGGCGGGTCCTCGGGCGGAGCCGACACCGTCACGGGGTCTCCAAGCTTCGAACGGTCGGCCGGCGCAACCGGTGAAGCGGTAACGTACCGTGCCCGGGTCGGTACGGGTAGGGCGCCACCCCCGCCGGAGGACGCACCCGCGTTCGCGCTCGCACACGTCCCCGCCGGAGACGGCGAACTCCCCGACGGGTTAAGGGCGATGGCGGGTGCCGGCCCGGACGTCGGGGGCCATCGTACGGGTGTGGGTACGGCGTTGAGGGGAGTTCGATGCCGGGGTGCGAGCGACCAGGCGGCGCCGGCAGCCCATCGCCCAGTCGGATGGAGGCCCGCCGTCCCGAGTCGGATGCCGCAAGCCCTCGTAAGCGCAGGCCACTTCCGCTACGTTCCCGCTCATGGAGCCTTCACCGCTCAACATCACGATCTTCGTCCTGTGCGCCCTGCTCGTGTTCGCCGCCGCGCACTGGGGCGACCTGCGTACCCGAGCGCGCTACGAGCGCCACGCGGAAGCCGCGCGGGCGACGCGACCGTCCCACGGGGAGTAGCCGCGGCGCCCGCACGCACGCCTTCGCCTAATCCTGCTTCGGCGCCGCGGCTTCGAGTTCGTCGATGCTGCCGGACATGATGGTGCGGACGTGGCGGGTGATGTGCTCGGCCGGCCAGTCCCACCAGGCCACGGACAGGAGGCGGGCGATGTCCGCGTCGTCGTGGCGACGGCGGATGACACGCGCGGGGTTGCCGCCGACGATGGCGTAATCGGGGACGTCGTCGACGACGACCGCGCCGGAGGCCACGATCGCCCCGTGGCCGATCCGCACCCCGGGCATCACCGTGGCGCGATAGCCGAACCAGACGTCGTTGCCGACCACCGTGTCGCCTCGACCGGGCAGACCGGTGATCAGGTCGAAGTGCTCGGCCCAGGAACCGCCCATGATCGGGAACGGGAACGTCGAGGGGCCGTCCATTCGGTGGTTGGCGCCGTTCATGATGAACCGAACTCCGGTGCCCAGCGCGCAGAACCTGCCGATGACCAGCCGTTCCGGGCCGTAGTGGTAAAGCACGTTGCGCGTCTCGAACGCGGTCGGATCGTCCGGGTCGTCGTAGTAGGAGAACTCCCCGACCTCGATCAACGGCGACGTGACCAGTGGCTTGAGCAACACCACCCGGGTCTGCTCCGGCATCGGATGCACCACGTTGGGTTCGGGCGGTACGGCTGACGTCATGGTTCCGTGCTCCTTACATACAGCGAACTTGCCCGCCCATGATCACAACCCGAGCCCCGATCGGCACCCCCTTTCCTCGCCTGGGCACCGTCGAGCCGATCGTGTGCGGTGCGCGGCGCAGGCCCGGGCCGACACGATCAGGAGCCCCACCGACGGTGGGTACGGGTCGGAGTCCGAGGGGATCGGCCACATCTTGTCCGTGCCGAGCGGATCGTCCTACGGTGTCCGACGGGCCGGTGTGGGTCGGTTCGCTTCGGCCGCCCGAACGCACGGGCGGTACCCCCACGTTCGCGTTCGTGACCGAAAGAACAGGTGACCCATGCGCCTCTCCCACCGGATCGCCGCCGCAGCCGGCACCGCGGCCCTGACCCTGGGCTTCCTCGCCGCCGCCGCGCCGACCGCGCCCGC
>NZ_WWJX01001260.1 GCF_009865215.1 Streptomyces sp. SID3343
AGGGCGGCCGTGTACCGGAGCAGTTCGGCGGCGCACCACTGGGTGCGTTCGTCGGCGTCCATCCGGCGCACGCTCGGCGGCAGGCCGGTCGTGCGTACGGGGGCCGACAGGCGGCGGCTGTCCGGGACGTAGCCGAGGGCCTCGACGAGGCCCTCGGCGGCGCGGTTCCCCTCGGGGACGGCACTGGCCATGCGGGTACAGCGCCGGCTGCGCATGATCTCCTCGGCCGCGAGCATCGCCACGCACGCGTGGCCGCGTCGCCGGCGGGACGGCAGGACCTGGATGTGCAGGATCCAGCCGGTGCCGGCGCCCCACGGCCCCAACGGGGTCAGGTGCACGCCGCCGATGGACCGGCCGTTGGCGCAGATCGAGTACACGCCGTCACGGCCGGGGCCGGCCGGTCGCAAAGTGGTGGTCATCGCGGGCGTCCGCCTTCCCCGGGCGCAACGCCCCGTTACCGGCAGTGCTGCCCGCCCGCGGACCCGACCAACCCGGAACGGATCGGCCTCACGGGTCGATGTCGGCGGCGGAGCGCGCCGCGAAGACCTCGATCGCCTTGCGGGTGACGGGTCCGGGCGCGGTGAGGGTGCGGTCGTCGATGCGGTGTACGCCCTGTACGTCGCGTAGCGATCCGGTCAGGAACACCTCGTCGGCATCGGCGAGCACGGACAGCGGTACGTCGATTTCCTCGGCGCCGAGCCATTCCAGGACGAGTTCGCGCGTGATGCCGGCCAGGCAGCCGGCCGACAGGGGTGGCGTGACGACGCGGCCGTCGAGAACCACGAACACGTTGGAGCCGGTGCCCTCGCACAGGTTGCCGGCGGTGTTCGCGAACAGCGCCTCGGTCGCGCCGCGTTCCTTCGCGTGAGCGAGCATGACGACGTTGTCGGCGTAGCTGGTGGTCTTGAGGCCGGCGGTCGGCGCGTTCTCGTTGCGCGTCCACGGGACGGTGACGGCCGCAGTGGTGGGGCCGCGGTCCTTGCCGGGGCCGAGCGCGACGAGCAACGTCGGGGCGGCCTCGCCGCGTTCGGAGCCGAACGGGGCCGGCCCGCCGGTGTGGGTGATCCGCAACCGTCCCAGGCCCGGCAGCGGATTGGCGCGCACCACCTCGTCGCACGCGCGGCGAACCAGATCGAGGTCGGGCTCCGGCAGTCCGAGGCCGCGGGCCGAGCGAGTCAACCGGTCCAGGTGCCGGGTGCGCGCGAAGGTCCGTCCGCCGGAGACCTTGAGGGTCTCGAACACGCCGTCGCCCACGGTCAGTCCGTGGTCGTCGGCACGCACCAGGGCCTGTTCGTCGTCGACGAGACGATCGTTCAGCCAGATCTTGCTCATGGGCCCTCCGAGATGGTCTGCGCGCCGGGCGCGGTCGCGTGGTCCTGTGCCGCGACCGCCAGCAGGTTACGCGCCTTGAGTTGCGTCTCGTCCCACTCGCGTTGGGGATCGGAGTCGTACGTGATGCCGGCGCCGGTACCGAAGCACAGCCGCCCGTCGCGGACGAAGAAACTGCGGATGCCGACCGCGAGCGAGCCTTGTCGGCGGTCGGCGTCGACCCAGCCGATCGCCCCGCAGTAGGGCCCGCGGGGGACGGGTTCGAGTTCGTCGATGATGCGCAGCGCACCGCTCTTGGGTGCGCCGCTGACCGAGCCGGGTGGGAACGTCACGGCCAGGAGTTCGGGCCAGCCGACGCCTGGGGCCAGCTCCCCGGCCACCGTCGAGACCAGGTGGACCAGGCCCGGATGCTTCTCCACGACGCACAGGTCGGGCACGGTGACGGTGCCGATCGCGCTTGCCCGGCCGAGGTCGTTGCGGACGAGGTCCACGATCATCACGTTCTCGGCGTAGTCCTTGGGGAGCAGGTCGGCCTCGGTGGCGCCGGTGCCTTTGATCGGGCCGGAGGAGACCCGGTCGCCGTTGCGGTCGAGGTAGAGCTCGGGTGACGCGCACGCGACGTGGACGCCGTGCTCGGGCAGGCGGAGCACGCCGGCGTAGGGCGCGGGGTTGCCGTGCGCGAGCCGGCCGGCGAGGCCGACGATGTCGAAGTCGGTGGGCAGCGGCGCGGTGAGGAGGCGACAGAGGTTGACCTGGTACACGTCGCCGGCGGCGATGTACTCGCGGATCCGGCGTACTCCGGCGCGGTAGGCGTCGGCGCCGAGTGAATCGGTCCACGCGTCCGCGGGCGGACCGCTCCACGGCGCGGCGGGCAGCGGCGCGGGTCGTACGTCGTCGAATCTCGCGCACAGCACGTCACCTTCGAAGTCGGCGACGACTGCCCAGAATCCGTGCGATTCCAACGCGGCGGGGTCACGAGTGACGTCACGCAGGCCGGTGGCCAAGCGTCCGCCGAGATGAGCGAGAGGGAGTGACTGGCTCACGTTTTTCGTTTCCGGGATAGCGACCTCGGCACCTGTGGACGGTCGGTGGCACCTGTGGTGGGTCGGTGCGTGGGTCGGATGAACCATTGTAGGAGGGCGCGAAGTGGCGGGTGCGCGTGTGGGGGCGTGCGCCGGGGCGCCGGTATGCGCGAATTGGGGTGCCTGTACGGGAGTTGCGGCAAGCGGGCGGAAAGAGGCTTACGGGCGAACCGGGAGTCGCATCGGCGGCGCGACTGGGATATCCCCGTTCCGTAGTGGCCGTCGGGCACGGCATGATGCGGCACGGGTGGCGATACTCGGCATCGCCGGGTCCGGCGTCTCGACCTCGGTCGGCGACCGCGACGCCCGCTCGTCATCGGATGCCTACGCTGCACGTTCACACCTACTTCGCGCTTCACGGCTCGGCTTCACGTTTCGCGGTTCGCGGTTCGCGGTTCGCGGTTTCGGCTCGCGCTTCGCGGTTCGGCTCGCGCTCCTCGGTTCACTCCTACGTTTCACGTTCTTTGTGCTACGCCTCACGTCTCACGCCTCGCGCGTCACGTCACACGTCTCCATGCGATCGAAGGACTTTCATCCGTGCACTGCTCCGCCTGCGACACCTGGTCAACGCGGGCCGACCGCTGTTCGTACTGTGGTGCCGTTCCTGCGGCGTCGGCTCAACCGGCCGACGCCGCACCGGCCTCGGTGTCCCCGGTGGCTCCGGTGGCCTTGGTGGCTCCGGCGGCTCCGGCAGCCCCCGCGGCTCCCGTGGCGCCGGATCCGTACGCGCCCGTTGCGGCCGCCCCTCCCTACGCCGCCGCTCCTCCGTACACCGGGGCCTATCCGGCGGCGCCGGGGCAGTTCGCGCCGCAGGCCCCGTACGGCATGCCCGGTCAGTACCCCACCATGGGATATCCCGGTTGGCGACCGGCCCCGCGGTTTCGCGCGTTGCGCGGACTCGCGATCTCGCTCTACGCGTTGCTGCCGGTGAACGCGGTCTTCGCGGTGCTGGGCGCGATCGCGTTCTTCTACCGTGCCGACGTGTTGCAGCAGATCTCGGACGCCGGTGAGTTCGGCGTGGACTCGGAGCTGCACCAGCGGGCCGAGGACTCCGACGTGCTCGTCGGGGTGGCGATCGGGTTCCTGACGCTGTCCCTGGTCGCGACGGCCGCCGTGTTCATCATCTGGTTGCACCGGGCCCGCTCGAACGTCGACCTGTTCGGCCCTTCGAGGCAGCGCCTGCACGTCGGGTGGACGATCGGCGGCTGGTTCCTGCCGATCGCCAACCTGTGGTTCCCGAAGGTGATCCTGCACGACGTGTGGCGCGCAAGCGACGCGCGTACCGCCGAGCGCGGCGGCAGGACACCGGGCCGTCACCCGCTGTTGTGGACGTGGTGGGTACTGCTCGTGGGCTCGGTCGTGCTGTTCCTCGCGAGCCGACTGTCGTACCCGCGCAACGTCGGACTGGACGACGCGAGCCGGCTGGAGACGATCGACATCCTCTCGGGCGCGGCGGACATCGCGCTGGTGTTCGCGGCGATCGCGGCGATCTTCGTGGTCAAGCGGATCACGCGGTTCCAGCAGCAGCGCGAGGCCATGGCGTACGCGTCGGCGGCCGGTGCGGGTGCGGTCCCGGGTGCCGGCGGCGGGGCACCGTGGGGTGGGTACAACCCGCCCGCACCGACGGGGCAGTTCTACGCTCCGCAGGCACCGACGGGGCACTTCCATGCTCCGCAGCCGGCGATGGGGCCGACCGCTCCTGCGGCGCCTGCGGCTCCGGGAGTGCCGCCGGTGCCGATGGCCCCGGGGATGGCTCCGCGGGCCGGGGACACGGCCGTGGAGGCTGCTGTGGCTGCACCGGAGGGCGAGGTCGTACCGGCCGAGGCGCCGCCGCGGCCCGAGGTTGCACCGATGGCGGGTGCCGAGGATGCCGGTGTCGCGGATGCGGTGTCCGCCGACGGTGAATCGGCCGCGCCGGTGTCGTTGACGAAGCCGGTCGAGGAGGAGGGCGGGGCCGCCTCTGTCGGGGCGGACGCGATCGAGGCTGTCGACGCGGACGCGGCCGATGCGGAGGCGCAGGCGCAGGCGCAGACGGATGTCGTGGAGGCCGAGGCCGAGACGACGGTCGAGCCGGTCGTGGTTGTCGACGCGGCGCCGGTCGTGTCGTTTGCCAAGGCGGACGCCGATGCGCAGGTGGGTGCGGAGGCTGCGGACGAGGTCGGGGCTCCGACCGGCCGGGACGCGGTCGATGCCGGGCCTGCCGCCGAACCGGAGGTCGACGCCGAGGGCGTCCCCGAGGTCGACGCCGAGGCCGCGCAGCAGGCCGACCGCCGGGCCGACCCGACGGCCGACTCCGACTCCGGCTCCGACTCCGATGCGAAGGGCAAGCCCTCCGGCGACGCCGCGCTCCCTGATTCGGTCGCCCGCGAGGTCGAGTCGGCTTCGTCGGGTGACCGTCGAGGCTGAGGGGTCGGGAGCGCTTCGGAAGCCGGTTCGACCCCTCGTGGTTCGGGCCGGCTTCCGCCGTTTTCGCAGGTTGCGCGGGTCCTGCCGACCGGGTTCCGCGGAATCGGTTTTTGTGATGGCCCTCCGATCCGCTAAAGTTCTGCACGTCGCCGGAACGCGGAAACGCGGGTCGGAGGACAGGCGGACGTGGCTCAGTTGGTAGAGCATCACCTTGCCAAGGTGAGGGTCGCGAGTTCGAATCTCGTCGTCCGCTCGGAAGAAGTAGAGGAACATGGCGGTGACCCGCTATGTTTCCTTCACTTGGTGGAGTGGCCGAGAGGCGAGGCAACGGCCTGCAAAGCCGTCTACACGGGTTCAAATCCCGTCTCCACCTCCAAGAACGCCCGAGGCAGTACGCCGACGGTGATCTTCCCGCGCGATTAGCTCAGCGGGAGAGCGCTTCCCTGACACGGAAGAGGTCACTGGTTCAATCCCAGTATCGCGCACGCTGCACCAAGAAAAACGGATGGAACGGTACGAACCCGCGCGATTAGCTCAGCGGGAGAGCGCTTCCCTGACACGGAAGAGGTCACTGGTTCAATCCCAGTATCGCGCACCGCGGATGTATCGAGGGGCCGGAAGATTTCGATCTTCCGGCCCCTCGACGTTTTCCGGAGACGATCGGTGCATCGGTCCATCGATGGCCGTCGATCGGTAACCCGTCGGTCGGTTGATCGGGCGGACGGCGTTGCGCGTGACGGGTTTTGACGGCGTGTCAGTCCACGGCCCGGCCCGTCGCCCGTCGCGTGCGTCACATCGCGGGCCGACCGGCGGACCCGTCCGACCTCACGGTGTCGAGTGATCGTGTATCGGGCTCCCGACGAAGTCCGGTGCGCCGAGGCGGCTCAGGCGTTGTCGGCTGGCGTCGTTCTGCGGGATGTACACGCTCATCCGCTGGCCCGGGGCCGCGGCGAGATCGGCGGGCATCGTGCGTACGTGCAACAGACCTACGTCGGCGTGCCGGAAGACCTTCACGCGCGGCCGGGAGAGCGATATCGGGTGGGCCGCCCACGCCGTCGCGAATTCCGGGCTGGCCTCTACCAGTTCGTCGATGAACGCGCCCCACACCGGGTCACCGACGTTGCGGGCGTAGGTGGCGCGGAGCGTCCCGACGACGCCCCGGGTCTCCTCCTTCCACTCGTGGAACGGGTTGCAGCACGCGGGCCGGGTGAACAGCTCCCAGATCAGGTTGCGCCGGCTGCACGGCTCCGCCACGAGCGCGGGGAACACCCTGGCGTACAGGGCGTTGAAGGCGAGGACGTCGTAGCGCCCGCTCAGGATCACCGCCGGCATCGTCGCGAAGTCGTCCAGCACCGCCTTGACGTCGTCCTCGACCACGTCGTCGGCGCGCGGGGTGGCCTGGTTGGGCACGCACGCGAGCCGCTTGACGTGGTCGATCTCGGCGGGGTCCAGGCGCAGGGTGCGGGCGATGCCGCCGATCACCTGGGAGCTGACGTTGATCGGGCGCCCCTGTTCGAGCCACGTGTACCAGGTCACGCCCACGCCGGCGAGCTGCGCGAGTTCCTCGCGGCGCAGGCCGGGGGTGCGTCGGCGGCGGCCGGTCGGCAGGCCGACCTGCTCGGGGGTGATCCGCTCGCGGCGGCTGCGCAGGAACGCGCCGAGTTCGGCGCGGGAGGCGTCGCGGGCGGGCAGTACGTACTCGGGGGCCCGGTCCGCCGCGCTGGGCTCGGCCGAGCAAGGCGACGGGCCGACGGCGTCGATGGCGGTGTCGGCCTTGGACTCCCGGCCGGTGCCGGTGGCGGTGGTGGTGGCGACGTCGAGGCCCGGGCGTACGGTCATGGTCCCATCGTGCGCATGCGAGCGGCTCGATTGCCAGGTTATTGGTTATACCCGGATAACCAGGCTTCTGGTCCGGGTATCCGGGATCGAGCAGAGTCGGGTCCATGACCGATGTGGTGTCGCGCCGAGGTGCGCGACGGATCGAGCCTGAGCAAGAACACCCGACGAGTACGGAGGTGGCGGCGGACGCGGAGGCGGCTGCCGGTACCAGACACAAAAGCGCGGGCACGCTGCTGCTCGCGGTGTTGGTGGCGGGCCAGTTCGTGGCGGTTCTGGACGCCTCGATCGTCAACGTGGCCGCGCCGGACATGCGTACCGACCTGCACGCGTCCGGGTCCGGGCTGCAGCTGGTGATCGCGGGCTACACGATCGTGTACGCGATGTTGCTGATCACGGGTTCACGCCTGGGCGCGATCTTCGGGCACGGGCGGGCGTACCTCGCGGGGCTCGGCCTGTTCACCGCCTCGTCGCTCGCGTGCGGGATCGCGGGGTCGACGGCCGAGCTCGTCGCGTTCCGGTGTCTCCAGGGGGCCGGGGCCGCCCTGTTGGTGCCGCAGGTACTGACGCTGATTCAGCGGCGGTTCGAAGGGCGGCGACGCACGGCCGCGTTGGGGCTGTACCAGACGGCGATCGCCGGTGGCGCGGTGATCGGGCAGATTCTCGGCGGCGTGCTCGTCAGCGCGGACCTGTGGGGTACGGGGTGGCGGCCGGTGTTCCTGGTGAACGTGCCGCTGGGCATCGGGCTGCTCGTGATCGGGTGGCGCGCGCTTGGCGGTGACGAGCCGGATCCCGGTACGGGCCCGTCCCGGTGGCAGCGGCTCGACGTTCCGGGCGTGCTGATGCTCGCGCCGGCGATGCTCGCGGTCGTGGTGCCGTTGGTGATGGGGCACGAGCAGGACTGGCCCGTGTGGGGCTGGGTGTTGCTGGTTGCCGGTCTGGTGGGGATGGGCGCGTTCGCGCTCGTCGAGCGGTGGGTGGCCGGGCGTGGGGGTGCTCCGTTGGTGTCGGGGGCGGTGCTGCGCTCCCCCGGGTTGTTGCCCGCCGGAATCGCGTTGCTGCTGGGTGTCGGGAGTTACAACGGCTTCCTGTTCACGTTGGCGCTGCACCTTCAGTCCGGGCTCGGGGACAGTCCGTTGCGCGCGGGACTCGTCTATGTGCCCTGTGCGGTCGGGTTCGCGGCCGGCGGCATGTGGTGGCGACGACTGCCCGAGCGGTTGCGGGCGCATGTGGCTTACGTGGCCTTCGCGTTGGTGGCGCTGTCGTACGTGGCGCTGGCCTTGTCGGTGCGCGGCGGCCGGGAGGCGGGCTTCGCGTTGGCGCTGGCGCTCGGGGCGATGGGCCTGGGCCAGGGCGCGGCGCTGGGGCCGATGATGGGTACGGCGCTCGCGCGGGTCCGGCCGGAGGACGCCGGTGACGCGAGCGGCGTCGTGGTGACGCTCATGCAGTTCGGCGGGGTGCTCGGGGTCGCGACGTACGGGACGTTGTTCCTGTCCACGACGGGCGCCGGCGCGGGGGCTTCGGCGCATGCGACAGTGCTGACGTTCGGGGCGCTGGCCGTGGTGAACGTGGTGGCCGGGTTGTGGGCCTGGGCGTTCTTCGGGCGGCGGCGGCAGACGCGGGCGGCGTAGGGACGAGAGTGTGGAGCGGCCCGGGCGGGGGGTGTCCCCTGCCCGGGCCGCGGGTGCCGTATCGGTGTCGACGCCTGGGTGGTGTCGGTGCCGTGTCGCAACGGTGTTGTGCCGGGTCGGTGCTGTGCCGTCTTGCGTCGGGTCCGATGTTGCGTCGGACCCGGTTCGGTCAGTTCTCGGGCCAGCGTCTGCCGGCTGCTCGGCGGGCTTGCTGTTCGGCCGAGCCGGTCGCCGGCGGTGTCGGGGACTGCGGGGACGCCGGGGGCGCGCTCGTCGCGGGGGCGGCGCCCGGGGTCGGAGCCGGGGTCGGCTTCGTGGACGAGCCGGCAGGTGTGGTCGCGGTCGCCTGGTCCTCGGCCTCGGCGGCGGCCTTGGCCTGGAGGCCGGACATCGTGCGGAGCGGCACTTCCTTGATGAAGAACACCAGAACGAACGCCACGAACATCACGCACGAGGCGATCAGGAACACCAGCTGCATCGCCTCGGAGAAGCCCTCCTTGAACGGGGCGGCGAGGCGTGGGTCGAGGTTCGAGATGAACGACGAGTCGCTGAGTACGCCCGAGCCCTGGGCGCCGCCCGGGTTCGGATTGCGGACCATCTCGATCACGGGGCCGTTGGCCGGATCGGCGAGCACGCCGGGGTCGTTGAGCGCGGCCTGGAACGAGGGCGTGCCCACGTCGCGGGTGAACGCCTTGGCGATCTCCTCGGACACGTTGCTGAACAGGACGGACAGGAAGACCGCGGTACCGGCGGTGGCGCCCATCTGTCGGAAGAACGTCGCGGCGGACGTGGCGACGCCCATGTCGCGCGGCGGGACCGCGTTTTGGACGACCAGGATCAGCGTCTGCATGCACTGGCCGAGGCCGATGCCGAGCAGGACCATGAACAGGCTCGTGGTCACGATCGGGGTGTCGGCGTCGACGAACAGCGAGAACAGCCCCATCGCGACGGCCGCGATGCCGGTGCCCAGGATCGGGAAGATCTTGTAGCGGCCGGTCTTGGAGGTGAGCTGGCCGGACACTATCGACGAGCCCATCATCCCGGCCATGACCGGGATCATCAGGAGGCCCGCCTCGGTCGGGCTGGATCCCTTGACGATCTGGAAGTACTGCGGGATCAGCATGAAGCCACCGAACATGGCCATGCCGAAGATGACACCGATCAGCGACGCGAGGCTGAAGATCCGATCGCCGAACAGGCGCATGGGGATGAGCGCGTCGTCGCCCATCCGCCGCTCGACCAGCACCCACGAGACGACGCCGACGATCCCTATCACGTAGCACGTGGCGGCGGTGTTGGAGCCCCAGCCCCATTCCCGGCCCTGCTCGGCGACGATGAGCAGCGGTACGACGCCGAGCGTGAGCAGGGCCGCGCCCCACCAGTCGACGCGGTGCGGACGTCGCGTGTGCGGGATGTGCAGCACCTTGGCGACCACGATCAGCGCGACGACGCCGACGGGGACGTTGACCAGGAAGACCCAGCGCCAGCCCGCGATGCCCAGGATCGTGTCCTGGCCGGCGAAGAAGCCGCCGACGAGCGGGCCGAGCACGCTGGAGGTACCGAAGACGGCCAGGAAGTAGCCCTGGTAGCGGGCGCGTTCACGCGGAGCCACTATGTCGCCGATGATCGCGAACGCGAGCGACATGAGACCGCCGGCGCCGAGGCCCTGAAGCGCCCGGAAGCCGGCGAGTTCGTACATCGACGTCGAGAACGTACAGAGCGCCGAGCCGAGCACGAAGATCGTGATGGCCGCGAGGTAGAACGGGCGCCGGCCGTACAGGTCGGACAACTTGCCGTAGAGCGGCGTCGCGACGGTCGACGTGATGAGGTACGCCGTGGTGGCCCACGCCTGCTGGCTCAGGCCGTGCAGGTCGTCGGAGATCGTGCGGATCGCGGTGGAGACGATGGTCTGGTCGAGCGCGGCCAGGAACATGCCTGCCATCAGGCCGTACAGGATCGTCATGATCTGACGGTGGCTCAGGCCATTGTCGTCCTGGGCCTGTTGCGGCTCGGCGGGGGTTTTCGTATCGGTCATGCGAGGTTGCCTTCCGGGCCACCGGACGCTGCGTCTGGGGACTGTGTCTGGGGTTGTTCGGGGGGCGGTGCTTGGGTTTCGCGGGCCGGTGCCTGAGCTTCGCGAGCCGGGACCTGGGCTTCGCGGGCCGGGCCCGCTTCTCGCGTCGGGGACTGGTCGCGTTCGAGGTCGTCGTTGAAACGACCGAGGAGGTGCACGAGCGTGCGGCGTTCATGGGCGGACCAGTCGCGGGTGACCCTGTCGAGTTCGACTTCGCGGCGCTTGCGGTACACCTCGAACGCCTGCCGCCCGGCGTCGGTCGCGGCAAGCAGGGTACCGCGGCCGTCGTTGGGGTCGGGCCGCCGCTCGACCAGTTCGCGCTGCACGAGCGAGGCCACCTGTCGGCTGACCGTGGACACGTCCAGGTAGGTCATGGCGGCCAGGTCGGTCACCCTGCGGGGCCCTTCCAGGGCGAGGTAGGCCAGGAGCAGCCGGTCTCCCCCGTCGGGCACGGGGCCGCCTTCGGCACGGTTGCGCGCCTTGGCCGCGGCCGAAAGCCGCATGAGACGCGCGAGTTCGCGTCCCAACTCGTCGGGTGCGCGGCCGGCTGTCGGCTCGTCGCACGATGTCGCGGTATCGATGACCGCCCCCCTTGTCCACTGGCCAACGCATCAACTGCTTGGCGCAACCAACAATAGCGGTTCGGGCCTCGCGGGTGAACGCGCGGAGGCGGGGGCTCGTTGCCTTGTGGCCCTTGCGATTCCCGGGGGCCGGGGGCAGGCGGCGAGGGCCGGCCGAGGCGGCGGTCGGGTTGCGGGATCGTCGCTGGTGGCGGGGGCTGTTCCCACTCGCACCACCCGTGGCGTGGGCGAGGCGGGCTGCGGTCTCGCGGCTACCGGGCGGCGCGGTCGGGCCCCGCGGCCCGGAGTTCGCGTACCGCCGCCCGCCTCGACCTCGCCAAGGCCGGGCGTTCGGGTCCCCCGCGTACCGACGGGCGCCGTCGACCCGCCG
>NZ_WWJX01001261.1 GCF_009865215.1 Streptomyces sp. SID3343
TTCGGCGGGGAGCCGATGACGCAGGCACCCACCCTCGCCGAACGCCTCGGCCCGACCGACGGAAACGTCCTCCCCGACTCGGTCTCGGGCCGCGAACTCGTCCTGGACCCGGCCGGCGTCGCCTTCCACACCGTGTTCACCCGACACGGCACCGGCCTCGTCCCCGGCGTGCCGCGCGAGCCCACGACCCGGTTCCTCATCCGACCCGACCCGACCCGACCCGACCCGACGCCACCGCCGCCGACTACGCTACGCGGCCTTCGTCGCCCTCATCGATCAGGGACAACGCTGCGAGGGCTCGATCCTGCTCGGCGCCCAACACGCCGTCCCGGAACCGACATCCGCCGTCCTGGAACCGACATCCGCGGGCCTGGAGCCGACATCCGCGGGCAACGCTTGCCGGACGCACTCGTGGCGCGCGAACCTGCAATGCCCGCACTGCCACCACAACGAGCACGGCACCCGCCGGCCCGACGACCGGTTCACCCGCATCTTCGACCGGGTCCAACACGGCGGTATCCGCCACCGCCCCGGGAGTTCGCCTGTCCCTCGGTGTCCGGCTCGGCGCCGCAGGCGTTACACAGTGGCCTGTGGAGCCATCGACTCGGGGTGGAACTGCTCGACGCGGTCGCGCCTGGTGTACATGTTCCAGTAGTGCTGCGCGAGGTCGTCCGGGTCGACGACCGGGAACTGCGGACCGTCGGCCGACTCGAAGGCGGCCTGGGCCGCGGCGGACACCTCACTGCGGGCGATCAGGGACGCGATGGTCAGGGCGCCTACGTAGATACCTGTGTCGGCCAGCTCGGCGTTGAGGGAGTAGAGGTAGTTACGGGTGGCGGACATCACCGGGCCCAGGCCGCTGAGATGGGGCATCGGCTGCGCCGCCGAGTAGCCCTGAGCCAGCAGGAAGGCACCGTCGCCGCGCTCGGTCCACTCCGGCAGCACAGCCCGGACCACCTCGACCGGGGTGAACAGCAGCAGCGGGGTCAGGCCCTCCAGGGTGGCCGCGTCCAGCTCGGCGGCCGGGGTGAAGCCTTGGTCGCCGCTGATCGGCCCGTACTCGACCACGTCGATCCGGCCGAAGCGGTCGCGGATCGCCTCGACGAGAGCCGGCACCTCGGCGGGCTTGGAGAGATCGGCGGAGAACGCGACCGCCTCGATGCCTTCACCGGCGAGCACCTCGACGAGAGCGTCCAACCGGCCCTTGCCGCGGGCCACCAACGCGACCCGGAAACCCTCACGCCCGAAGCGGCGGGCCACGGACACACCCAGACCGGTACCGGCACCGAAAACGGCGATCACTTTGGACATAGGACTACTCCTTGCCATGGCAGCGTTCTTGACCCTGGGGTCAACTTGCCTGTCGACGGTAACATGTGACTTGACCCAGGGGTCAAGTTAATCTCGTGGGGAATGCGACCATGGAGGCCGCAATGCCGGAGCCGGGAGGAACGACCTGATGCGGGCCGACGCGCAACGCAACGCGGAGAAACTGCGGGCAGCCGCCGCCGAGCTCTTCCAGGAGCGCGGCCTCAAGGTGCCCCTGAAAGAAATCGCCCGCCGGGCCGGTGTCAGTCACGGCACTCTCTACAACCTCTTCGGCACCCGCGAGGCGCTCATCGACGAAGTGGTGGCCGGCCTGGCCGCGGACCGTCTCGGCGAAGCCGCCGAGCGCGCCCTGTCCTTCGAGGAGGCCGGGGAGGGGTTCGCGTACTACGTCGAGAAGGTCTGTGAACTGCAGGCCACCGATCCCGCGGTCGCCGACGTCGTCAGCGGACGCTTTCCGGCTGCCGAGTGCCTGATGGCCATCTGCGGCCGGGCGCAGGACGCCGCCACGCGGATCATCGAACGAGCCCGACTGGCCGGCGCCATCCGCCCGGACTTCACCGGCGAGGACCTGCTGCTCTTCTTCGGTACCAACGCTCTGCTCGCTCGCGCAGTCGCGGACACCGCGCCCGATGCCTGGCGTCGCCAAGTCGCCTTCCTGCTTGACGGCCTGAGCACGAAAACAGCGCAAGGTCCGCTTTCCGTCGCCCCGCCGACCCCGCAGCAGCTGTACGAGGTGATGGGCAGGCTCGCCGGCGGCACGCCGTAGCAGGAGCGGACGCCTCCGGAAGGGGCGCCTCAGGGAGCGGAAGGACGTCCCACGCCGCCTCGCCCGCCTCGCTCGCCTCTCGGGGCACGCTGTCGCCGCTGTCCTGTTCCGGCCGGGCGCCGGTACCGGCGATCGGACGTCGGGGGAAGGCATGACGGCGGGCTCCGACGATGACGAACCACGCCGCGGCCGTGGGCACGGCGGCGAGTAGCGGCAAGGAAGCCACTCCCAGACGGTCCCGTACCTGCCCGTCCGCGATGGAACCGCCGCCGATACCGAAGTTGACGCCGATGACGTACAGCGCGGACACCGCGGCCTGGGCCTGCGGTGCGGCCGTCAGCGCGGCGGACTGCAAGAGGGTGGGCAGACCCGCGAAGGCAGGCCCCATACGACGATCAGCACGAGACTCACGAACGTGGCCCTGCCCGTGGCGGCCGACGCCGCGAAGACCGGTGCCATCGCGCCGGCGTAGAGCAGGGTCGCGCCGCGGGGACGGCGGTCGACCAGTACGCCGGTGGTCCACACTCCGACAACTCCCGCGAGTCCGAAGCCGAGCAGCGCCGGGCCCACCGCTGCCGAGCCGACGCCGATGTGCCGCAAGTAGGGCGAGATGTAGGAGTAGAGGATGAAGTGGCCGAGCATGACCAGGGTCGTGGCGACGGTGACGGCGAGCACGCCCGGGAGTTTGACGGCGGCAGGGCCGTGACCCGCGTCGCAGCGGGGCCGGACGCCTCAGGCAGCAGGAGTCGTGCGGCGACGAGGGCGAGTGCGGCCACCGCGGCGAGCAGGATGAAGGCGCTGCGCCGGCCCAGTGTGTCGCCGACCGTGGTTCCCAGCGGCACGCCGAAGGCCAGCGCGGCGGACTTGCTCGCGAATACGACGGCTACGGCGCGGCCCGCCCGCTCCGAGGGGACCAGGCGGGTGGCGTGAGCTGTCTCGGCGCACCGGGATCAGCAGCCGCTCGCTGCGCTCTTACGAGCAACTGGGCCTGCTGCACCCCCGTCGTCTCCCCAACGGCTACCGGGATTTCTCCGAGGAGTCCCTCGTATGCGCCGAGCGGGTTCGCGACCTGCTCAGGTCCGGCCTCGGCAGGGGGAGAGTCGCTGCGGGCGAAGGTGGAGGTGGAGGTGGAGGTGGACACGGAACTCGCCGCCGGCCTGGCCCGCGAACCGGACAACATTCAGAGCAATATCGACATTCTCACCAGGCACCGCGACGCCATCCAGGCCCACTTGGCCGAAGCACGTCTCGCGACGGATTGAGCCCGCCCTCGCGCGACCGGCATGCCCGACTGGCTTTATTCACGAGTAGCGGTTCTGGCTCAACTTCTGTGGACTGTGCACGCTGAGTCACGGACTTGGGTCCTCTGGGCTCTGGGGAAGTTGCCTGGAATTGGTCGGTGATCGGCTTGGTATGCCCGACAGTTCGGTGTCGTGGATGAGATCTTGCTCCGGCCGGAAGAGCTGCTGTTTCCGTCGATCGCGCACGTCGCGGTGTTGTCGGTCGATGTGGACGACGAGGTTGTGCGCGTGGAGGCCCGGTGCACCAGGGCCGGTGCCTCGTGTCCGGTGTGTGGAGCCTGGTCAAACCGTGTGCACGGTTCCTACCTGCGGTTTCCCGCCGATGTGCCGTGTGGGGGCCGGAAGTTGGTGTTGCGCTTACACGTCCGCCGATTCGTTTGCCGCGACGAGTCGTGCGCTCGAAGGACCTTCGTCGAGCAGATACCGATGCTGACCCGCCGCCACGGTCAACGGACCGAGCGTCTGCGCAACACAGTGGCCGAAGTCGGCCTCGCACTCGCCGGGCGTGCCGGCTCCCGTCCGGCCGGTGTCTTCGGGATCTCGGTGAGTCGCAGTACGGTCCTGCGGCTCGTCGAGGCCCTGCCCGAACCGACCGTTCCCGACCCGCGCGTGGTGGGCGTCGACGAGTACGCGACACGCAAGGGCCGCTTCTACGGCACCTTGTTGGTCGACGTCGAGACGCGTCGGCCGATCGACCTGTTGCCCGATCGGGAGGCAGCGAGCCTGGCCGCCTGGCCGAGCGAACGGCCGGGGATCGAGGTCGTATGTCGAGACCGCGCCCCGTTCTTCGCCGAGGGCGCCACCGCCGGCGCACCCCAGGCCGTCCAGGTCGCCGACCGATGGCACCTGTGGCACAACCTCGGCCAAGCCGCAGAACGCAGCGTCGCGGACCACGGCAAATGCCTGCGTGTCCTGGTCCCGGAAGTGCCCCGACCCGGCCCGGAACCGGAGCGGGTCGAGGCCGATCCGTCGGGCTCGCCGTGGCCCACCGGCCACCGGTTCGCCGACCGGACCCGGGCCAACCACGCCGAGGTCCACGCGCTGTTGGCCACCGGCATCAGCCGCCGCGCAATCGAGAGGCAACTGCGGATGACCAGTCGCACCGTGAAGCTCCTCGCCGACGCGGTCGCCCCGGAAGATCTCTTTCGGGGCCAGTGGCAGGGCCGACAGTCCGTGCTCGACGCCTACAAGCCCTACCCGGACGACCGTTGGAACCAGGGATGCACCAATGCGTGGAAGCTGTGGGAAGAGATCGTGCCGCTCGGCTACCGAGGCAGCTACCAGCGAGTCCGCGCGTACTTTCGCGCCAAGCGCCTCTCGCCGGATTCGCCGACCGCGACCTCGACTCCACCGTCCCCTCGGAAGGTGGCCGGATGGATCCTCCGCCCCCCGACTCCCTCGACGAGACCGAACAACTCCGGCTGAAGGCCGTTCTGGCCAACTGCCCGGAACTCGACGCCCTCACCGGCCACGTCCGGTCCTTCGCGCGAATGCTCACCGAACGCCGAGGCGAACAACTCCCGGACTGGCTCGACGCGGTCCGCCGCGACGACCTTCCCGGCCTCCACACCCTTGCCGCGGGCATCGACCGCGACCGCGATGCGGTCATCGCCGGGCTGACTCTGCCCTGGAACTCCGGCGTCGTCGAAGGACACGTCAACCGCATCAAGATGCTCAAGCGCCAAATGTTTGGCCGTGCGGGCTTCCGACTCCTCAGAAAACGCGTCCTGCTCGCATGACATCCGCCTACGGACGATACGTTGTCGGGAACGAGAGAAGACCGCCCGTGGACACCCGCATCCCCCGGATCCGCCGCAAACTGGCCGCCGTTCCATTCCACCCCCACCGCAGCCATTCGTTCGGCGAAGAACTGCACCGGTTCCGTCTCGGCCCCACCATTCCCAACTCCCGACTGACCGCCTTCGAGGACACCCACGCCGTCGTCCTCCCGGATTCGTACCGGCAGTTCGTGCTCCACATCGGCGGCTCGGGCGCCGCGCCGTTCTACGGCCTGTCGGACCCCACCGGCCCCGAGCAACCCCCCCTCTACACGATGGATCCCCCCGGCACCGCTCGTGGATTCAGCCTTGCCGACCCCGAGGAATCCGGGCACGACCTGTTCCTTCGCATCATCGACATGGGATGCACCGACCTGGCCCTCATCGCGATGACCGGGCCCCTCACCGGACGAATCGTCATCGGCAACGCGGACGGCTGCTGGGGCCCGAACGTCTCCTCCGCCCGCGACTTCCTCGGCTGGTACGAGCGATGGCTCGACCACATGACGGCCGGCAAGGACAACCGCGC
>NZ_WWJX01001262.1 GCF_009865215.1 Streptomyces sp. SID3343
ACTCGGCCCCGGTTCGGTTCGGCCGGTTCGGCTCGCCCCGGGCGGCGCGGCTCGGCTTCGGCGGACAGGCGAGAGCCGGAGGCCATCCGGGGTGACCTCCGGCTGCTTCGGCCACCCGGCGGACCGGGGGCCTCACGGGCGGATCAGGCCGCCGAGACCAGGGGGCGGTGCGGGGCGATCGTGCGGCCGTCCGGCAGCAGCTCACCCGTGTCCTCGAACAGGACCACGCCATTGCACAGCAGGCTCCACCCCTGTTCGAAATGGGATGCCACCACTTGCGCGGCTTCCCGGTCAGGGCTGTCCGCCGACGGGCAGTGGGGTCGGTGCCGGCACATCTTCGTACCTTCTTCTGAGGGTCTGCGCGGGAGCGCCCGGGCGGCTTGCGCCCGGCAGTGCACAGTCTCCGCCTCGTCGGGGTCTCCCGCAGGAAATCCGACACTTCTCACCCGACTGCGCCCCAAGATGTGACCACAGGTGTGACCCGACGTACGACACGTGCGTGCCGCGTGTGCGTTGCCCGGGCGCCCCTGACGGGTTTCGGGTCCGCCCGGGGCGCGATCGAGGTGTGGTGGCAATCCGGTTCGGGCTCGAACCAGGCCCGTTTCGAGCCTGGTTCGGGGTCTGATTCGAGCCCGGTCGGCCGCCGGTCGGGGACCGGCCCGGTGGGGCGCGGTTCGGGGAGCGATCAGCGATCCAGTGCGCCCACCGCGGCCGGTTGGCGGGTGCGTGCGGCCAGTACGTCGGCGAGTTCGGCCGCCGGATAGCCGCGCAGGGCCTGGACTCCGCACGGGGCGGGAGCGAGTGGGATCAGCAGGTCGGCGCCGCCGGCCTCGTCGGCCAGCCACAGGGCCACCATGTACATCCCGGGTACGTTGAGCAGGCGGGCCTCGTCGCGGCGCAACAGGGTCTGCGGCAGGGCCCGGGCCGCCGCGGCGGCGGGTGCGGTGGCGACGGTGAAGGGGCCCTCGACGAAGCGGCCGACGCCGTCGCCGGCCGGACCGGGCCGTACCTCGATGCCGCCCACGACCAGGTCGCCCGACCACATGAGCCAGCGCCAACCCACGGGCCGCGCGCTGCGAACGCCGCGGTCGGCGACCATGTCGAGCAGTTCGATCTCGAAGACGCGGTGCGGGAATCCGGCCGTCAGCGCGACTTGATCGGCTTGGCAGTCGGCGGGAAGCGATTCACGCGATTCGAGCACGGCTCGGGCCGCTCGGCGGGCCGACTCGGGAGCCTCGGGCACACGCAGGACCATGAGACCGCCTCATTTCGATGCAGAGTCCAGAACCCGGAGAACCGGGGGAGGGGAAAGCGGCGCTGTGCTGTGGGGAACCGGGTTTCCGGCCGGGAGAGGAACCGGCAACGGATGGAGGGACCCGGCAGGGCCGGTCAGCGCATTGTACCGAAACGGCTCCGAAAAGTAACGGTGTATTGCGAACTGACACCCGTTTGAACGCCTTTTGGAACGTTCTTGATCAGGGAAACAGCGACGCCATCACATCGTCGAGGGTCGCCAGGCCCATCGGCGCACCGCCCGGCTTCCCGACCAGGACCAGGTGCGTCCGGGAGCCGCGCATGCGGGCCAGCAGCGCGGTCAGCGTGGCGTCCGGGGGCAGTGTCGAAAGCGGGTACACCGGGACCGAGCCGTCCGCTTCGGGGGCCAGGACGTCCAGGACGTGGACGTAGCCGACGGGCAGCCCACCGTCGTCGAGGACGGGGAAGCGGGACAGGCCGGTGCGTACCGCGGCCTCCTCCAGCGCGGCGGCGGACACGGGTCGGGGCAGCGCGACGACGTCCGACCACGGGTGCATCACGGATCGGGCCGGGCTCGACTGGAACGCGAGCACGCCGGAGAGGCGATCGTGCTCACCGACGTCGAGCAGGTCGTGTTCGCGGGACTCGGCGAGTACGGCGGGCAGTTCCTCCGCCGTGTACACGCTGCGCACCTCGTCCACCGGCTGGACCCGAAAGGCCCGCAGGAAAAGATTGGCCACGTGGTTGAGCAGCCACAGGATCGGGGCGGTCACCCGGGCGACGAACAGCAGCGGGGGGACCAGCCACAGCGCGCACTCCTCGGGACCCGCGAGGGCGATGTTCTTGGGCACCATCTCGCCGAGCACCATGTGGCAGAACACCACCACGGCGAGCGCGATCACGAACGCGATCGGATGTACGGCGCCGGTGGGCAGGCCGATCGCCTCGGCCGGTCCCTCGACCAGGTGGGCCAGGGCCGGCTCGGCCATCGCGCCCAGGCCCAGCGAGGCGACGGTGATGCCCAATTGGGCCGCCGCGAGCATGGTGGACAGCCTGCTCATCGCGGTCAGCACCAGGCGGGCGCGACGCGAGCCGCCCTCGGCCATCGGCGCGATCCGGGTCCGGCGCGCGGAGATCACCGAGAACTCGGCGCCGACGAAGAACGCGTTGGCCGCGAGCAGGACGAGCGAGATCAGCAGGTCGGTCACGACGAGCCCGCCCCCGTCCGCAGTTCGACCTCGTCGATGCGGTGCCGGTCGAGCGCGACCACGGTGAGCCTGCGGCCGTCCACGTCCACGTGGTCGCCGACCTCCGGCAGGCGTCCCAGGCGGGCCAGGACCAGGCCGGCCACGGTGCTGTACTCGCCCTCCGGGAATCGCCAGCCGCTCGCCTCCTCCACCTCGTCCGCGCGCAGCAGACCGGACAGGCGCAGCACGGGTGGCCGCGGCCGGTTCTCCGCGGGTGGGGCGTCCGGCTCGTCGGCCGGGTCGTGCTCGTCCGCGAGGTCGCCGACCAGTTCCTCGGCCAGGTCCTCGGAGGTGAGTACACCGGCGGTGCCGCCGTACTCGTCCACCACGATCGCGAGCTGGGTGCGGCCCTCGCGCAGGCGCTCGACCGCTCGGGTGAGGTCGAGCGACGTCGGCACCAGGACGGGGTCGCGCGCGACCCACGCCAGCGGCGTACTCGCGCGCTCGGCGGCCGGGACGCGCAGCGCGTCGCGGACCACGGCCACGCCGACGATCTCGTCCAGGTCCGCGCCGCGGACCGGGATCCGGCTGTGCCCGCACTCGCGGGCGGTGTCCAGCAGTTCGGCCACCGACGCGGTCGCGGGCAAGGTCACCAACTCGGTGCGCGGGGTCATCGCCTCCTGGGCCTGCTTCGCGCCGAAGCGCAACGCCCGATGCAGCACCCTGGCCGTACTCGGGGCCAAGACCCCCGCGCGCGCGGAGTGACGGACCAATTGGGCGAGTTCGTCGGGGGAACGGGCGGAGCCCAGCTCCTCCTGCGGTTCGATGCCCAGGCGACGCACCAGGTAGTTGGCGGAGCCGTTGAGGAAGACGATCAGCGGCCGACACACCCGGGAGAAGCCGACCTGGAACGGGCCCGCGATGCGCGCCACGCCGAGCGGGCGGGCGACCGCGGCGTTCTTGGGGACCAACTCGCCCAGGACCATCTGGAGGGCGGAGGCCAGCACCAGAGCCGCGAGCTTGGGCAGGCGGAACGCGGCCTCGGCGAGGTAGCCGGCGATCAACGACGTGAGGGTGATGCCCAGTTGGGCGCCCGACAACTGGAAGGACAGCGTGCGTACGGCGTGCAGCACGCGGGCCGCGCCTTTGTCGCCGGCCTCGGCGCGGGCGGCGACCTCGCTGCGCTCCACGGTGACCAGCGAGAATTCGGCAGCCACGAACATGCCGTTGGCGGCGATCAGAACCACGAGCAGGGTGATCGGGAGCGCGACGGAGAGAACGGCGTCGATCGGGTGGCCTCCCGCATGTGTTGCGCGATGGGCTCACCAGGCTATTGACGCCGGCGGCTCGGCGCTCGGCGGGGTCGGCCGTTTGGGCTCAACCGCTCAAGGTGCTCAAGCGCTCAAGCGCTCAGGCGCTCAGGCGCTCAAGCACTCGACTGCTCAGGCCCTCGACCGCTCGATCGTCGGCCGGGTCGTGATCGGCCCGGCCGACGATCGAGGACGAGCCCGACCAGGCCGCGCTACGGCTGGGGGAGGACGAAGGTGTAGCCGTCGGCCTTCAGTTGCGGGATGAGCTGTTCCAGCATGGCGAGGGTCTGGGTGCGCTCGCCGCCACCGTCGTGACACAAGATGATGCCGCGCGGGCCCAACTGCCGGTGGACGGTGTCGAGCATCTTGGCGACGCCCGGCTTCTGCCAGTCGTTGGTGTCCACGGTCCAGTTCAGCGAGCGCATGTCGAGCGAGGCCGCCGTGCCCTGTACTTCCTCGGACCAGTTGCCGCCGGGGGCGCGGAACCAGTGCACCGGGGTCCCCGGCGAGGCCGCGTGGATGTAGTCGAGAGTCTCCTGCATCTGGGCGCGGATCGCGTCCGGCGTGCGCTTCTTGAGGTTGGTGTCGTGCGTCATCGAGTGGTTGCACAGCGCGTGCCCGGCGGCGACCACCTTGCGCACCAGCGCGGGATGGTCCTTCGCCTGCTGGCCGACCATGCAGAAGGTGGCCTTGATGTCGTTGCGGGCCAACACGTCGAGGGCCTTGTCGGTCCACTCGGGCCACGGTCCGTCGTCCAGGGTCAGCGCGACGATCTTGCCCTCGCCCTTGACCTTGCTCACCAGCGTCGTGTCGACCGGTGGCGGCGGGGCCGCCGGCGGCGTGGCCGGGGGCTGCGCGCCGGGGTTGCCGGGGGGCGGGGGCGGCGCCTGTTCCTCGCGCGGGGCGTCGGCAGCCTGCGGTGCCGCGTCCGCCGGGGACCACCGGCCGGCGGCGGCGACATTCCATATCAGCGAGCCGCAGACGAGTATCGCCACCATCACGACAATCGCCTGAAATCGCTGACCGCGTATCGGTATAGCCCCTACCAGCCCGCGCACAACAGACCCCCAAGTTTTCGCCACATCCGCCACGCCGGCCACAGCCGAGGACACCCTAGGTGATCACTGCCGAGGCTTGAAGATCGATCCCCGGGTGTGCCGTCGATGTGATCAGTGACGTCGACTCGGGGCTCGCGGTTCCCCTGTGTTTCGTCACGGTCGATCGGTAATGTTCCCAATGTCGGCCCACTGCATCGGTTTGGGAGCACGTCGGCGGGAACGATCAGGTCGTCCCCGATCCGACAGGTACCGGATTGCGACCACTCAACCGGCTTCGGCCGGATTCATGGGGGAGGGCGTCCATGGGCGAAAAAGTCGAAGTCACCGAGTTCAGCCGATCCGATCGGCAGCGCTACCGGCACAAATTGCGTCGATGCCTGGACACGTTGCAGCGCATGCTCGACGAGGAACGGTTCGAGAGTGCCCGGAAACTGATGGGCATCGAGATCGAGTTGAACCTGACCGACGCCGCAGGCCGGCCGCGGATGAGCAACGCGGAGGTATTGCGGCGGATCGCGAGCCCCGATTTCCAGACCGAGCTCGGGCTGTTCAACATCGAGGTCAATATTCCGCCGCACCGTTTGACCGGACCGGTCTTCTCGGAATTGGTGGAGGAGCTTCGGACGAGTCTCGACTACGCCGATCGCAAGGCCGCCGAACTCGACGCGCGGATCGTGATGATCGGAATCCTGCCGACCCTCACCGACGCGCACATGGCATTCGAGACGATATCCGACAACGCGAGGTACACACTTCTCAACGATCAGATACTGCAGGCGCGCGGCGAGGACATCCGGCTCCACATCTCCGGTGTCGAGCGCCTCGACACGACCTCGACGACGATCGTTTCCGAGGCGGCCTGTACGTCGGTGCAGTTCCATCTCCAGGTCACCCCGCGCAATTTCGCGCCGCTGTGGAACGCGGCGCAATCCATCACCGGGGTCCAATGCGCGATAGGTGCGAATTCGCCCTTCCTGTTCGGGCGCGAACTGTGGCGCGAGACCCGACCGATCCTGTTCGAGCAGGCGTGCGACACACGTCCCGAGGAATTGATCGCGCAAGGGGTGCGGCCGCTCACGTGGTTCGGCGAGCGGTGGATCGACTCGGTCGTGGACTTGTTCGAGGAGAACGTGAAATATTTCCCGTCGCTGCTGCCGATCTGCGACGACGAGGATCCGCTGGAGGCACTGGATCGCGGCGACGTGCCCCACCTGCGCGAACTGCGCCTGCACAACGGCACGATCTATCGCTGGAACCGTCCGGTGTACGACGTCGCGCGCGGCAAACCGCACCTGCGGGTGGAGAACCGGGTGCTCCCCGCCGGGCCGACGGTGGTCGACATCATGGCGAACGCCGCGTTCTACTACGGCCTCGTCCGCTCCCTCGTGGACGAGGAGAACCCCGTGTGGGAGCGGATGCCGTACGAGGTCGCGACCGAGAACTTCCACGCCGGCGCCCGACACGGCATCGACGCCGAACTGAACTGGCCGGGCCACGGCACCGTCCCGGTCACCCGGCTGGTCCTGGACGATCTGTTGCCGCGCGCGTACGAGGGCCTGGACCGGTGGGGGATCGACCCACGCGAGCGCGACGAGTATCTCGGGATCATCGAACAGCGGTGTCTGCTGCGGACCAACGGCGCGTCGTGGCAGAGCGCGATGTTCCGCCACTACCGCGACACCAAGGGCATGGACCGCCTGGAAGCCCTGCGCGCGATGACGCTGCGGTACGCCGAGCACATGCGCGGCGGCGAACCGGTGCACACGTGGCCGACGGACTGACGGCGCGCTTACCCCGGCTCGATACCGTGTGGACGTGATCACCGAGTCCGTCGAGACGCCCGCCGAGCCCAGGCGGCGCGTGCTCCGCTCCGAACTTGTCCTGGTCCTGGCGTTGTCGCTGGGCGCGTCCGGGGTCTCCTCGCTGATCTCGTTCGTCGGCTCGCTCACCGCGCCGGGCGGGCTCGGGCACAAGGCCGCCGTGCTCAACGGCAGCCGGGCGGTGAACCGGCCGTGGCTGGATCTGACCTGGCAGTTGTTCGGCATCGCGACCGCGCTCGTACCGGTGTTCCTGGTCGCGCACTTCCTGATGCGGGAGAACACCTCGCTGCGCGTGCTCGGGGTCGACCGGGACAGGCCCTGGTACGACCTCGGGCGCGGCGCGGGCGTCGCGGCGGTGATCGGCGGGTCCGGGCTCGCGCTCTATCTCGCCGCGCACGCGAGCGGGGCGAACCTGACCGTGGTGCCGACCACGCTGCCCGACGTGTGGTGGCGGATTCCGGTGCTCGTGCTGTCCGCGATCCAAAACGCCGCGGTCGAGGAGGTGATCGTGCTGGGCTACCTGCTGCGCCGGCTCGGTCAACTCGACGTGCCGTGGGTCAAGGCGGTGGCGATCGGTTCGGTCGTGCGCGGGTCGTATCACCTGTATCAGGGCGTCGGAGGGTTCTTCGGCAACGTGGTGATGGGCGTCGTGTTCTGCGTGCTGTACAAGCGGTGGGGCCGGGTGATGCCGTTGCTCGTGGCACACGCGCTGATCGACATCGTCGCGTTCGTGGGCTACGTGCTGTTGGCGGGCAAGGTCGACTGGCTGCCGATGCCGTAGGGCGTCGGCGGCCGGTGGGGGAAATCCCCACGTCGATCGATTTATGGACACGTTGGTACCTGTCATGCCGCTCGTTGGTGTCTGATGGTCTTACGGTCTATTTCGCAGGGGGTCGTATGGACAGGCGCCGTCGAGTGGAGATGTTCTCCACACCGACACCCATCGGTGGTCCGCCACGCGGGCGATTCGGGCTCAGCGGGCTGAGCAGGCACCCGGTGCGCATCCTGATGGTCGTCGGTGGACTGATCCTGCTCGTGGTGATCTTCTTCATCGCGATCCTCACCGTCGACGGCGGTGGCTCGGACGACAAGAAGCCCAAGACGGTAGGGCCTTCGACGAGCGCGAGCGCGAGCGCGAGCAAGAACGGCACTGCGGCGACGGGCAAGTCCACGTCCGGCAAACCGGCTTCGGGCCCCGCGCAAACCGCCGTGGCGCCCAAACCCGATTCGATACCGGCCACCGTGCACAGCGGCAACAAGCTGGTGATGTACAAGGGGACGTCGTATCAGGCGGACCGAATCCTGCAGATCACCACCGGCACCGAGGTGCGGGCGAACTGCCGCAGTCAGGGCTCGATCGCCTACTTCGCCGGCTCGTCCAGCAAGACGTGGGCACAGATCGAGGTCGACGGCAAGACCGGCTTCGTCCCGGCGATCTTCCTGGACACCGGTGGCGACATCGACAAGCAACTCCCCGCCTGCGCGAGTTGAGCCCGGTCACCCTGCGTCGCGGAAATCCCTCCGTCTGTTCGGTTGGATCACTAGCGTGTGCGGGACGCGCGGGCGGATCGACGTCGAATCCGGGGGACCCATGACCACCATCGTTTTCGTGCACGGAACCGGAGTTCGCGGGGTTGTCGCATCGGACGCGTTGGCGGCGGTCACCGAGAAAATCGGCGAGCGATTGCCCGGGGCGCGGGTGGAGGCGGTGGACTGGGGAGCCAGGTTCGGGGTCGAGGTCACCCCGCGACTGCGTGAGCTGATCGGCATCGCCGACCCGGGCGAGCGGGTCGAACCGGCCGCCGCAGCCGACGCGCACGACGCCGACCTGTGGCTGTGGTCGGTCCTGGAGCACCACCCGCGATACGAACTGCACACCACCGCACAGGCGTTCGCGCTCGGCGCGGGCGTACGCCGACCCGAGTCGGAGGATCTGCGCTGGATCCTGGAGAACGACGTGCCCGGGCTCGACGTGGCGGCGCTCGCGCCGGGTGTGCCGGCGGACGGCCCCGCGCTGTTCGCCGCGGCGGCGCGCGAGATCGCGGCCTCGGAGGAGTTCGTCGGCGCGGTGGACGCGATCGCCCACAACGCGGACTACCAGGTGATCGCCCGCGCGGTGGTGGCCACCTTCGGCCGTTCGCTGGCCGAGAGCGGCGCCGGCGCACTGACCGGCCGGGCACGGGACACCCTGGTCGAGGCCGTGGGCAACGCATACGGAGGCGTGGCCGCGGGCGGCCGGTCCAGGTTGTCCGGGGCGCTCAAAAACGGTGCGATGTACGCGAGTTGGCCCTTTCAGAACATGATGCGCGGCGGGACGCTCGGCAACAGCGTGCCCGCGATCGGCGACATCCTGTACTACCAGGCGCACGGCGCGTTGCTGCGCAGCTATCTCGCGAACCGCATCGCGGCCGTCGAGGGCCCGGTCGTCGTGCTCGCCCACAGCCTCGGCGGCATCGCGAGTTTCGAGACGCTGGCCGAGGCGCAATCGCCCACCGAACCACACGTGGCCCGATACCCGTTGCCGAACGTGTGTGCCTTGATCACGGTCGGCTCGCAGGTCGCCTATCTCGGCGCGGTCGGCGCCCTCGCCACCCACCCCGCGCACGAGAGACGACCCACCCACCTGCGCATCCCGTGGACCAACGTGTGGAACCCGTGCGACTGGCTGTCCTTCCGGGCGGAACCGGTCTTCGCCGATCTGGTGCGCGACGTGGAGATCCGCGCCCGCCAGCCGTTTCCCAAGGCCCACGCCTCCTATTGGGAGTCGGACGCGCTGTACGACGAGATCGCGCGCGTCGCGGGGGGCGCCCGGTGACGTTGCACGGCCTGTTCGTGTGCGCCGAGCGCTACCCCGGCGCCGACCGGCGGACCGGCGACCTGGTCGGTGCGCTCAACGAGACGTTGCGGTTGGTGCGCTGGATGCACGCCAAGTGCGCGGCGGTGGCGAACGACATCACCGTGGTGGCCTCGGTCTGTGACCAATCGGCGGCCGTGGTGGCCGAGTTGCGGCCGCTGGTGAGCCTGCGTTCGGTCTTCGCCGGACCCGGACACACACCGGCGGAGCTGACGGCCGCACACGTCAAGCACGCGATCCGCGACGCCCCGAACGGCTGGCAGGACCACGACCGCTTCCTGCTGCACTGGGCAGGCCACGGAACCCGCTACGGCGAAGGTCAACTGCTCGAACTGCCCGCCTACCACGAGGACGGCGACGCGGAGCCGACCCGCGCCGTGGTCAGGGTCGAGGACGTGTTGCGGCGCTTCGCCGCCGTGCACCGCCGGATCGACCAGATCCTGATCTTCGAGGCGTGCGCGAACATCGTCGGCGAACCCGTCGGCGAGTTGGTGGACGTGACCGGCGTGGGGCCGCTCGCGAAGTCGGCGAAGGTGAACCAGGGCGCCGCCTTCGCCGCGGACATCGGCCAGTTCGCGATGCGCTCGGGCGGCGTCTCGGTGTTCACCGGCCTTTTGATCGAGCACTTGGCCGATCGGGACGCGAGTGTGCTGCTGCCCGAGGAGTTCGACGACGTGGTGGCACGCATGCGAAGCGAATTGTGCGGGCGGATCGCCCGCAACGCGCGAGGGATCGTCCAACTGCCGATCTTTCGGTCACCGCACACGACAGCGTGGAGCCGGCCCACGCGCAACCCGTACGACCAGTTCGGGCTCTACGGTGAACGCGTCGTCGCCCTCTTGGCGCAGCTCGACCTCGACCCGACCCGGCGCGGCGCCCTCAAGAGCTACCTCTACCAACACGGCGTCCCCTCCGACCTGTTGGCCCAGGACGACCCGATCGCGTGGGGGCGCTCCCTCACCTCCTGGATGGCCCTGCCCGACGGCGACCACGCGTTGCGGCACCTGCTCCAGTGGCTGTACGTCCGATGCGACCAACCACAGGCACGCGAGTGGGCACAAGCCCTGCACCAGCGGGGCGATCTCGCGGCGTTTCGCCCCGAGGAGGTCGAGTCGCGGCAACCGGTGGTCCTGGTGATGGGCATCGGTGAGGACGACCACTCGCCCGACACCGACGACGAGTCGGTGCGCTACCAGGCGACGCTGCGACTGTATCTCGGCGGGGATCCCTACCGGCCGAGTCGGGACGGCCCCGACGGTTCACAGCTGCCGCGAACCGGTCTCAACGACCACCTCGCCGACTTCTACCTGCGCGCCCGCGACACCTTCGACACGATCGACGGCGCGCACATCCAGGTCGTCGCGCCCGCCGAACTGTTCAACCACCCTTTCGAGCAGGCCAGGGTCGAGGCGGAGGGCGAATTCCTGGTGCTCGGAGACGAGCATCCGGTGATGCTGCGCTACGACCGCCGGCACGGCGTGCGCAAGCCGTTGCACCACGGCAAGTGGCAGCGCTCGGCCGGCATGTCGCACGACATCGCCGAGGAGCGGCTGAACCGACACCGGTGCGGAATCGGGCCCGAGGTCCGCGAGGGTCCGGTGGCCGGGTTCGTCCAGGACTACCCCTGGACCCCCGGTGAGGGGACGGTCGAGGCAGCCCTGGTCCGCGGGGAATGGGCCATCGCCTGGACGGCCGGGACCGGCTGCACCGGGGAGTGCCCGGCGTCCGGCGACGTCTGTGCCGGTGCCGAACTGGGCGCGCGGTTGACGCACATGCTTCGAAAGCACGGACTTCCGCTCGATCGACTGCCTTATGTCGTGCAGGAGTTGCGGAACACTCTGAACGAGGCGTCGGGGGCCGGGCAGCGCATGGTGCTCGTCTTCGACAACCCACAGTGGCGTCCGTGGGGTGGTCAAGGGCTGCTGCGTGCCGCCCCGAGGCAACGGGAGACACACGATGGATAGGCAGCTCGACGGTGGTGGCGACACCGAAGCGGCGGACGCGACCCACGTGCCGGGCGAGGTCGAACCCGCGCCGTGGTGGATCTATCGGGGCGATGCCGCCCCCGGATCGGGCCCGCCCCCGGCGGTCGGTTCCGTCCGGCTGCCGGACCCGCCCCCGTGGCGGTTGTTCGGCGTCGAGGATCCGCCCGCCGACGGACAGGACGGCGAGAGCGAGAGCTTCGCGCCACTGCCGAGCGAGCGGCGCGACGGGGCCTATTCCGGCGAGTTCTACGGAAACGCCAAGGTGTACAACGTGGTCAACGCCGCGATCTACCTGCGCCGGCCGCTCCTGGTGACGGGCAAGCCGGGCACCGGCAAGACCACGCTCGCCAAGAGCATCGCGTCCCGACTCGGCCTGGGCCCGGTCCTGCGCTGGGGCGTCACGAGCCGGTCCACCCTGCGCGAGGGACTCTACGAGTACGACGTCCTGGGGCGCCTGCACGACATCAACCTGCATCGCCAAGGGGCCACGGACATCCCCGAGGAGTTCATCGAGGACATCGGCAACTACATCCGTCTGGGCCCGCTCGGCGATGCCTTGCTGCGCCGGGAGCGACCGAGGGTCCTGCTGATCGACGAGATCGACAAGAGCGACGTGGACCTGCCGAACGACCTTCTGCACGTGTTCGAAACGGGCGGTTTCGAGATACCCGAGCTTCGTCGGGCCCAACAGCCGACCGCGTGGGTCACCCCGGCGGACGGTGACCGCGACGCCCGCGTCGAGATCCGGGACGGCTTCGTGCGCTGCGCCCAGTTCCCGATCGTGGTGCTCACCAGCAACGGGGAACGCGCGTTCCCCGCCGCGTTTCGGCGCCGTTGCGTGCCGTTGGTGCTCCAGGCGCCGGACGCCGACGCCTTGGAGCGGATCGTCCGCAGCCGACTGGGCACCGCGGTGAGCCGCGAGCGCTATGCCGACCTGCTGGCGAGATACCAGGACGCCTCCGGGCCCGAAGGCGTCCTGCTCTCTCCCGACCAACTCCTCAACGCCGTTCGACTGCGGTCGCAGGTGCGGGACCGACTGGGCCACGACGACCTGTCGATGACCGAGAAGATGCTGGCCGACCTGCTCTTCCACGACCTCGACGAGGTGTGACCGGTGGCGACGGACAACCCCCGCGGGGTCACCGTCGCGGCGGCCCTGGACTGGGCGTGGATGAACGCGGTGATCACCGGGGCGGGGTGCGGGTCCGTGCCCGTCGACACGCCGTCGGCGGCGCCCGATCCGGACGACCCGGGCCCGACCCCCCGGCCGCGCGCCCCCACGCCCGCCCGCGAGGTACCGGGTGCCGCGGTGCCGGGCCCGCTGCCGGCCGCTTCGTACGCGTACACGCTTGCGCCGGAGGCCACCGGGCCTGCGGTCGCCGAAGAACTCGACGAGTTCGGGTCCGGTACGCCGCAGCGGCGCGACATCCGGGCCGACGCCGCCCCGGTACTACCCGACCGACTCGAACTCGCCCGCCTGTTACGTCGGTTGCGGCATTTCGGACCCGCGCCGAACTCGGTCGTGGTGAACGAGGAAGCCACCGCCGAGCACGCCGCGCTGACCGGCATGATCGTGCCGGTGCTCGAACCCGCGCGGGAGCGCCTGTTCGAACTCGCGCTCGTCGTCGACAGTTCGATCTCGCTCGTGCCGTGGCAACGGCTTCTGGACGAGTTCGCCCGCGAACTCACCCGGCACGGCGCCTTCCGCGCGGTACGCACCTGGACGCTCGACACGGACGTGGACGGCCGGGCCCGGCTGCGCACGCCGCTCGGCATGCTGTGCCCGGACGCCGAACCCGCCGGTGCCACCGGCCGCCGGATCGTCCTGGTGATCAGCGACGGCATCGCTCGCGCGTGGTCCGACCCGGGCACCGAACGGATGATCGCCGGCTGGGGCCGACGGTGCCCGGTACTGTTCGTCCAACTGCTGCCCAGACGCTGGTGGGACCGATCCCGGATCGACTTCACCCCCGTGGTCTTCAAAGGCGAAGGCACCGGTCCCGCCCGCCGGTTGGCATTTCGCCGCCGGCGCGGCAACACCTGGACCCGCGCGCACGAACAGGTCGCGATCCCGGTGGTCGGGCTGCACCCCGACGGCCTGCGTCCCGGAGACCCGGTGGACCGACGGGCCGGCCGGTGGAGCGAACTCTCCCGGTGGGCGCGCCTGCTCACCGACACCGGCGGCCGCGAATTCCCCGGTGCCGGATGGGTGCTGCGCTCCGGAAACGAACCCGGATGCCCACCCGCGGACGACATCGCGAACGCGCCGGCCGACGAGCGCACGCCGGCACAACGCCTGGCCGAGTTCCAGGCCGGCGCCTCGCCCGAAGCCGTCGAACTGCTCGGCCGACTCGCCGCCGCGCCGATCAGCCTCGCCACCACCCGGATCGTGCAATCGACCCTGCCCGCCCGACAGGATCCGGCCTTCGTCGCCGAGGTCTTCCTGAGCGGGCTGCTCGTGGCCGCGGCCGATTCCGGCGAGGATCCGCCGCCCGACGAGGCCGAATACGACTTCGCCCTCGGCGTGCGGGAGATGCTGCTCGCCCGGATGAGCAGGCACTCGGCCCTGGAGGTCTACGGCCGCGTCGCGACCTTTGTCAACGGCCGGATCGGCCGACCCGAGTTCGACTTCCGCGACCTGCTCCTGTCGCCGCGGCCCGCCGCGATCGGCCTGCTCAGCCCGGCCGGTCGTCCACTGGCGCGCGTCGGCGCGACCCTGCTGCGCCAACTCGGCCCCGGATATCGAGGTGTCGCACACGGGCTCGACGCGCGCGCGAACGGCCCACTGCTGCGCCGCCGCGAGTTGGTGCACCGGTGGACGGCGTCGACGCGGGACTGGATCCGGTGCGCGCCGGTCGTGGCCGAAGGAGTGGTCCTCGTGGTCGACGTGTCGGGCAGCGTGGTGGCGTTGGACGCGTTGGCGGGAACCACGCGTTGGGTGGTCGAACTCGGGGAGCCGGTACGGTGCCCGCCCGTGCTGCTCGGCGCGACGGTGTGGGTGGGCGGCCGGGCGGGCTCGGTACACGCATTCGCCATCGCGACCGGCGCGGCTCGCAGGTCGGCGATCACGGTCGGCGAGGGCCCGGTCGCGGCGATGACCGGCATGAGGGTGACCGGCGAGGTGCTCGTGGCGACGTTGGACGGCGGCCTGGCCGTCGTGGGCGAGGACATGGAGGTCGTGCACCGGTTGCAGGCCGGCCATCGGACGCCGGTCGGACTGTGCGCGGACGGGCACCGGGTGGCCATCGCGGAACGCACCGGACTGGTCACGGCGATGTGGGCGGGCGACCTCGGGCAGGAGTACTGGGAACACCGGACGGCCGGCGCCGTGTGCGCCGCCCCTACCCATGACACCGAGCGCCTGTACGTCCCCCTCGCCACCCGCGGCATCGAGGCGTTGCGCTGGAGCGACGGTGCCCGGATGTGGTCCGTCGACCTCGACGGCGGCGTGCCGACCACCCCCGTCCTCGCCGATCACCTGGTGATCGCGGCGACCGCCGAGGGCGCCGTGCACGCACTCGACGCGCAGACCGGGGCCCTCGCGTGGAGCACCTTCGACGAAGCGCAACCCGACCTGCGGGTGACCGTCGCGGGAGCCTTCGTATACGTCGCCGGCGCGGCGGGCGGGATCCGCGTGTACGACGTGACCACCGGGCGCCGGCTGGCCGAAATCCGTTCCGCGGTCGGGGTGTCGCTCGCCGTGGACCCGGAGGGATATCTGGTCCTGGCCGGCCTCGACGGAGGCGTGACATCGCTGGAAGGCCCCGTTACCGTCGGCTGACGGGCCATCACATCAGGTCCGGGAGAGGTTCGATCACAACCCGGCGAGAACACTCCGATCCCGCCATGTCCGGCACTACGATCAACCACCGTGGGTTGGGAGTTGCCACCGCGCGTGAGGGTGCGACTCCCTTTCGCCCATGCGAATCGAAAGACCCGAAAGGTCGACGGGCCGCGTGCCGGGCCCGCCGCACGGGGCGAACAGGGGGATTCGTGCCGAAAGATCTTCGACGACCGCGCACCGGCGACGCGACACGGACAAAGAGCCCGGCGCGACGACGGGTTCGCGTGCGGTGAGCGCGGTGGACGAGCCGGTCGCCGCCGTCATCTGCCCCGTATGTTGGGATTCGGCCCCGCCCGGACGGCGGTGCCCCACCTGCGCCTGGCCACCGCCGGAGCGCGGCGTGACGGAGTACCCGGACGCGGCACGGGCCCACGACCACGCGGCCGCGATCCGGGTCGCCCACGCACGCCGGCTCGACCACGTCCCCAAGGACCTCGCGGCGCTGGTCAGGCACGGCCCGGTCGACCCGAACCTGCCGTTTCCCGCTTTCGTGCCGGAGCCGGCGCGCGGACGAACCGCCGTGCTCACGCTGCTCACCGCGCTGACCGCACGCGAACTGGACCTGCTGTTGTTCGTGGAGATCGGCACCGAGCACCTGTCCGGTCAATGGGTCACCCTCGACGACCGAGGCTTCGTCTACGCGCCCTCGGCGAACTGGAGCCGACAATCCTGGTCCGCGACGGTGCCGTGGCTGCCCGCGGACGACGCGACCCGAGACCTGACCCTGGCCGGAGGCGTCGGCACGCGACCGTCCCTGGGCTCGGCGACGGAGCCTGCGCCGCTGCGCACCACCGCGCGTCGGTTGCTGCGCGACTATGCCGCGATGGTGCTCGACGAGTTGGGTGCCCAGGCCGGTGCGCGGGCGCGCCAGGCGCGGGCCCTGGTCCTGGTCGAGCGCCGCCCGGACTGGGCGTGGTGCGCGCTCGCGGCGCGGGAACTGACCGAACTGGTGCCGCCCGTCGCGATCCTGCGTGGCGGGGAACTCTACGACGAGAGCGTGCGGCTGCCCACCCTGATCGAACGGATGGCCCTGGACGTGCCCGTGCGGCACGCCGTTCACCTGGTCGGCCTGGACCTGACCCCGGGCGCCTCGACCCGCGAACGCTACGACGTCCTGCTGCGGCGCGGCGCGATCCCCGGCTCCGACGCGCTGCCGCTCGCCGAGGTCACCCTCGGTCTGCACGGGGCGCCCCGGGACGGGCACGAACTCAGAGTGGTCGGCCCGGACCCGCGAGCGCCGGCGCAGTGGCGCGAGGCGGATCGCACGAGGCTGACGGCGTCACCGGGGGAAGCCACCGTGGCGGCCACCATGACCGCACCCGGTCGAGTGGAATTCACCTGGATACGCGGGGCCGCCCGGCGCACCGACGACCCGCCGCCGGTGTTCGAACGCGTCGAGCCCCTGGACCGCGCGACGACCTCGACCCCGGTGCCCCGCCCGTGGTGGCCGCGTACGGCGGTGGAGTGCGACGTGCTGTGCGCGGTGGAACTGGGCGGCCGACCCGCCGAGACCGGGGCCCGGCTCGACTTCGTCCGCGCACTGCTCGCCGCGATGGGCGACGGTTCCACCGGATTCGGATGGGGGCGGGCCTGCGTACTCGGTTACCAGGACCACCCGTTGGGCGATCCCCAACCGTGGGAGGGCGTACCCGACCCGGTGCGGCGCGTCGACTTCACCACCCCGAACGCCGCACACGCAGCGATCGGCGACTGGACGCGCACTCCCGTGGTGGATCGCTTCGCCGCGCCGCTGGAACGGGTGTGCGCGGTACTGGCGGGAACGGAACTCGACTGGTCCCCGCACGTGCCGACCCTCGTGGTGACCGTCGGCCGGCGCCGTCCGCACCCCTACGTCGGGAACTTGGACCCGGCCCGCGCGTACACCGACAACAGATGGGACGAAGACCTGGCCCGAAGCCGGGCCGCGCACCGCACCCACCACCTCCTGGTGACCGAGGACCCCGCCTACCCGACGACCCTGGACGACCTGTCGGCCCGGCGCACCGAGCAGGCGTGGCGGCTCTTCGGCGCGGACGGGTGCTTCACGCTCGGCCACACGACCCCGGCGAACGTGCTGCGATTCGGCAACGCGACGGCCACGGCCGTCACCGGCCCGCCATTGCTGCTCGACGTGATTCCACGCGCGGGGCGCGGCCCGGGGGAGCGCGGATGAGCGGGACGATCGGGACGGGTCCCGCGCGACGCCCCTCCGCCCCCGCCCCGACCGGGGACTTCGCCCCCAGCGGCGCCACGCGCGAAAAGCGCATAGCCCTGTGGGGAGCGCCGAAATCCGGCCGCACGACATTTCTCGGCGTGCTGGACCAAGCCTCGGAGGAGAACTGCCGCACCGTCGAGCAGGTCGGCTCGCAGGGGCATCGGGCGCCCGGCTGGAAGGTGCTGGGGGAGGACCAGGCCACCCTCGATTTCCTTACCGAGGCCCGCCGGAGAACGACCGGGCGACAAGGCCTGTTCCCGGAGCGCCGGAAGGGCCTCGTGCGCTACCGCTATCTCTTTCGCCGGCGACCGCGCTTCGAGCCCTGGGCACGGATCAGCGACCGCTCCCGCTTCGTCGCCACCGTGGTCGACCTGCCCGACCTCGCCGCCGAACACCCGGCGCAGGTGCGGACCGAGTTCGACGCGTGTACCGGCCTGATCTACCTGTTCGACCCCGTGCCCGAGGCCGCCGAGCAACTGGCCGAAGACCTGGCCGCATTCGAGAAGGTACTCAAGGAGGCGGCCAGGCAACAGCAGTACAAGATGTCCGCTGATCAACTGCTGCCGCAGGAACTGGCGATCTGCGTCACCAAGATCGACGACTCCGGGCTGTTTCTGGCGGCCCGCCGGGCCGGCCGGGTCGAGTTGGACAAGGGCGGCCGGATCCGGGTGCCCGACCCCGAAGGCTTCTTCAGGTGGGCGACCGACTCCACCGAGCGGCCCGTGAACCCCGCGGCCGGCCGGCTCGCGAAGCTGCTCACCGACACGTTCGACCCCGCCCGCACCCGCTTCTACGCGACCTCGGCGGCCGGCTTCCGCGCGTTCCCCGGCCATCGGGTCGACCCCGAACGATGCCGCAACGTCGGCCCTCGTCCGGCTCGGATCGAAGGCCGGCCGCGACCGCAGGGGATCATCGAGCCGATCCTGGCGATGCGATCGGTGCCCACGGCCGAGACGACGAACCCGCCGAAGACGACGAAGGGTTGACGTTGCCCCGACGACTCGACGCCGACCCGACACCGATACCGACACCCGTTGCGATGCGCACCCGCCGCCGCGCCCTGCTCACCGTTCCCGGGGTCGTGGCCCTGATCATGCTGCTGTGCGGCGCGACGATACCCCCAGCCGCCGCCCCGAGCCACGCACCGCCAAGCGGCCGATCCGACGCCGACACCGACGCGGAGGAGCAACTGCTCAACCTGCTGCACGCGAACGACGCTCCGGCCGACTACTACGTGGTGCTCGACGTCTCGACCTCGATGCTCGACAACGGTGGCTACGACGACGCGAAGACCGCGCTGCGCGACTTCCTGAACGCGGCGCCGGCCAACGATCGGGTCGCGTTGATCAGGTTCGGCGAGACGACCGCGCTCGCCGGCGCGATGACGCCGGTGCCCAAGGGCGACCGGGAGATCGCCCGATACCTCGCCGCGCTGCCCGCGCCCACCGATCAGGCCAGCGACTTCGGCGGGGCGATGAAGGAAGTGTCGCGGATCATCGCGAACAGCAGACGGCCCACCTCCGGATATCTGCCGCCCACGACCGTCCTGGTACTGACCGACGCCGAACTGTTCGCTCCCGACAACCCCGAGTACGCCGACGCCAAATCCCCGGGCTGGGCACGTGTGCGCGACGATTTCGAGAACCTGCGCAAGGAACGGGGACCGATCACCGCGTACGCGCTCCCGCTCGGTGACAACGCGCGCGGGATCAACCTGCTCGCCCAGGTCCTGCCGCTCGCCGAGGTGCTGAGCGGTTCCGTCGAGGAGCAGGGCGAGCGGCTGCGCGAGCGCAAACAGCGGGCCCGTGAGCGCAAGGCCGCCGCGCTGGTGCGAGCGGACGACGGCGCGAGTGTCACCGCGACACTCGGCGTCGCCCCGGACCACCCGCCGAGTCGCCCGCCGTCCGCCGACGACTGCGCACGGGCCGAGCGGCCGGCCCCGGACACGCGCGTCGACCTGTCCGCGGCCACCGTCCTGTGCCTGGAACTGAGGTCGACCGCCGCGCATATCCGTACCGGCGTCGAGAACCTGTCCCTGCGCGCCGACACCACCGGCGCCGGCGACAGCCCCGATTGCGTCCTGCCCCGGGAGACGGTCGTCGTCGACCCCGGGGTACCGGTCCGGATCCCGATCACCTGCCGGGCCCGCGACCGCCGGCGCACCGACCTGGGCGGCGACTCCGCGCACTACTCGGGCAGCGTGACCCTGTCCGGCGACGTCACGTCGCCGGACGCCGCCGACTTCGCGCGCTGGTTGGACGTACGGGACACGCGGGTCGCCCCCACCCTGGTCGGCGCCGAACTGCGCTACACCGGACTCGCGCGCGGATCCATCGACTGGGCCCGATGGCGCCGACTCGCCGCCTGGGCCGTCCTCGCGCTGCTCCTCTGCGCCGCGTCGGTGCAGTCCGGACGCCGGTTGCCCAGGAACGCGCACGTCGAACTGCGCCTCGACATCGCGCGAGTGGCGATCCGAGTGCGTTGGCCACACCACCTTCGCGGGGTCCGCCACACGTGGATCTATGGCGACAGTTCGCCCACCGGCGCCGTCGCGCGCCTGACGGTACGCGGTCGGTGGGGTCGCGGCGGGCGCAGGATCGTGGTGATCTGCCGCTACCGCCAGGACACGACCAGGCGCAGGACCGTGCGGCGACTCAAAGTCGGCGAGATCACCATGCTGGACGGCATCCGTGCCCGCGTCACCCGCGACGCCCCGCCCCAGGGCCCGACCGGACCCGGGCCGGGTGACGACATCCGACCACCCGACCAGGCGCCCCCGAACTCGCGGAACGATTCGAGGATCACCCCGAAGGGTTCCGGGAAACAAACGGAAACGGAACCCGTCGAAGGGCCGATCACACCGCCGCCGCCAGTCGGCTGATCCCGGGTGGCACGAACCGGGCCCGCCACTTGCGAACGCGGCCCGCGCACAGGAAGGTTCACGTGGACGCGACCGACCGGCACAACCGCCCTCGCGAAACCGCCGCGACCCTGCGGGCGCACTGGGCGTGGTACCGGGACGGCGTCGTCCCGGCCTGCAGCGCCGGAGCCGAGCGGCGCACGCACTTCGAGCGCCTGGTGCGCCCGACGCTCGACGAACACGCGCCACCCGACTGGGTCGGGGTCACCACCACCGGACGCGAGGACCCGTTCGTCGCGCTGACCCTGCGAGACACCGACGGAGTGCGCTACTTCACCGCGCCCTACGCCGAGATCGCCGAGAGCGGCGCGTCCTACACCGCCCTGTGGTACGCCTTTCGTGGCATCGACCTGCCCACCGACCGCGAACGGCCGCTTCGGGTACGGCTGCCGAACCCGCCCGCCGCGGTCACCGTGGGCGACTTCGACTGGTTCGCCGGCGTCGCCGCGTGCGTACTCGCCGGGCCGATCGTGGTCACCGGCGCCGAACGCCTCGACACCCGGGCCCGCTTCGAACTCCTCGATCGAGTCGCGGCACTGCTGCCGTACGGCTGCCGCGCCGGACTGCGCTTCACCACGTCGCTCGGGCCCGGCGGCCGACTGCGCCCACACGTGGCCTTCACCGCGTTCGCGGCCACCGCCGCACCCGGCACGCCGACCGTCGCCCTG
>NZ_WWJX01001263.1 GCF_009865215.1 Streptomyces sp. SID3343
TAATTGAATCACCGCATGTGATTTCTGGTTCGCCGTTGTCTCGGTTGATATCGAGGTTCGATGGTTTTCCGGTGGTCTTGGCGGAGAGGAAACGCCCGGTCTCATTCCGAACCCGGAAGCTAAGCTCTCCAGCGCCGATGGTACTGCACTCGAAGGGGTGTGGGAGAGTAGGACGCCGCCGGAATTTACGTGTGGAAGGCCCGCCCCCTTTACGGGGGCGGGCCTTTTGCGTTTAGCGGTGCGGTATGGTCTTGCGCATGCCTGACAACGAACTCGATCCCGCCGCCAGCACTCAGATGTTCCGCGCCTTTGTCGCCGAGGACCGCCCTGCGGCCCCCGGTGAGCCGGCCCGTCGTAGTACCCCGCCCGTGTTGTTGATCGCCGGTGTCGTCGTGGCGATCATCGTCGTGGCTGCCGCCGTACTCATCGCCGTCAGCTGACATGCCGACGGGCGGGCCCGAATCGATCGGCCCGCCCGCGGGGTATTCGACGCAGTTTTGTTAATCGCCGCTCAGACCGACGGCCACAACGCGACGACGCAACCGTCTTCCTCGCGTAGCCGAAGGCCCTCGTCGACGTCGCGCAGATAGTCGAAGAGGGAGGGCGGGTTGCGCCAGTCCTCGGCGAGCCGTGGTGCGAGTCCGGCCGTGGGTTGACCGAGTGCCTCGGCGAAGCCTCCGGTCATCATGACCAGGACGTCGGTGGGCCGCCAGGTCGTACGGCAGATCCGAAGCTGATCGTCGCCGGCCCGGTCCGGCAGCGCGGCCGGGGCGGTCTCCGCCGACGTTTCCCGGATGCCGAGCGGGGCGCGCCAGCCGCCCTGGGCCAGCCGAAGCACGGTGCTGTCGCCGAGCACGGCCATGTCGACGCGGTCGTCCTCCATGGGGTCCGACGCGGTGACCAATATGGCCAGCCTCGTCGCGGGTTCCGAGCGGCCGAGGTCGTGGGCCCGTTCGGCGGTGGACGCCAGCCGGGTGCGCAGGTCGTTCTCGACCTCCAGCTGTACGCCGGCCCAATCCCAGTTCTCGTGGCGCTCGCGCGCGACCATCCGCGCGACCGTGCGATACGCGCTGCGCACCGCGATCTGGGCGGCGAGCTCCGACGCGTGTGCGTTGTCGATGCCGTCGCACACGATCGCGATCGTCCATCGCGCGCTCGGGTCGGGCCCGACCGCGAAGCAGTTCTGGCGCGGAAGCCCCTGGTGTTGGTGTAGTTCGCCGCGGACGCCCGCGGCACGTACGTTCAGTCGGCCGAGCCGGCCGCCGTCGACGACCATGCCTCCGCCGTCGGCCATCGCGGGGGGCGGGAGCATGCGCAGCATGCGGCGCGGTACTTCGTCGACCGGAGGCTCCTCGGGTTCGGATCGGTATGAGGTCAGTGGGCCGGCCGTCGAGTCGGACGCGGCGGGGCTCGTGCTCACGGGGAGGAGCGAGGTGCGCTCGTCGTCCGATTCCGCGTCCGCTTCGTCGTCGCGGTAACGCCCGGTGCCCCCCTCGCCCTTGGCCGTATCGGCCGCAGCCGTATCGCCCGCAGCGGTCCCGGGGCCGACCGGCGCGGGCCGATCCGGTTGCGGCGGCGCGGATCGGCGTGCGGGGATCGAGGCGAACGACGTGCGGCGCTCCGACGGGGCGGGGCCGGGGTCCAGGGGGTCGACCGGATCCATCGGGTCGGCCGGGGCGATGTCGTCGTCGGGCTCGGGCTGCCAACGCGCGCTCGACTCGTCGCGGCGCAGGCTCCGGGCGGGGCCCCGCGAGGGCGGGATGACGCCCGGTGGGTCGCGGTGCAGGCGGTCGGGCGGCATCGTGTCGCCGGGGATGCTGTCCGACATCGGTGTGCCCGGCGAAGGGGAGGACCCGAGCATGACGTCCTCCCAGTGCGAGGAGCCCGTGCGCCTGCGGGTGCGTCCCGACGGGGGAGCCGTGTCGTAGTCGGTGTCGTAGTCCGGGGCCTGGTCGCGGCCGTAGTCGTAGACGCCGGCGTCGGCCTCGTAGGGATCGCGCCGAGCCGGACCGGATCGGCGCTCGTACGGGTCCTGTTCCTGCTCGTCGGTGGGCGCCCCGAAGCCGAACCAGTTGGCGACGCGACGGGCTCGTCCCGAGCGCCGCCCGGCCTGATCCTGCGTCAAGTCGGGGAAACCGAGGGGTCCTTCGGGTTGTTCGCCGTTGCGGTCGTAGTCCGTTTCCGGTTGTTCGCGACCGGGCGGACCGGACGGCCGGGCAATGGGTGGGCGCGGCATGGGCTCGGCCGGCAAACCATCGCCGGGGGTGTGGCGCTTGCTGGTACCGTCCGGCACGGATTCCTCCTTCGCGTCGGGCCGGCCGGCGAGCCGGTCCCGTCGTATCGCCGGTGGGCGGTCCGGCTCCCACGCGTGCGACAGATATCAACAGGTATAGCGTGCACAGCCGGTGCCCGTGTGCGCACGCGCGCGCATTCGTCCCCAGTTTGTCCGCGGACCGCCGAACTACCGTGCGGATGGCGGACTTCTACCCGCGATCCCCACTTTCGTTACCTGTTTGACGGTGTATCAGGGAAACTCTGGAGCGGTCCGCCGGCGTTCCCGCCCCGGCCGTCGAATCGTCACCGCCCGGCGTATGTCATCACCGGGACGACGGGCACCCATCGGATCCTGCGACTGCCCGCTCCGCCGGCGCCGATGCGCACGGACGCCGATGCGCGTCGTACGGACATCGAGTGTTTCTCGGAGTCTCGTCGAAAGCCCGACGCCGAGCCCCGCTTCGGGGACCGACCGGCGGTGCGCCGAGTGTGTCGAAGCCGACCTTCTTTCCATACGGCACCGTCTGGAGTATGGAATAGGGAGATCACTACAGTGGTGCCCGTCGCGCGGTGGCAACGACCGGTTGTTTTCCGGGCCGTTCCCGCGCGCCCGTGAAGTTTCGACTCCGGTCCTCTCATGAACATTTGCCTCCTCGGGAGCACAACCGCATGCGCATACGCACCACCCGCCTCGCGACCCTCGCCGTAGCCGCGGCGCTCACGCTCGGCGGTTCCGTCGCGGTCGGCTCGGCCAACGCCTCGACCGACGACCACGCCGACACGAAGGTCTCCGCCCGCAGTGGTCTGGGCATCGTCGACAACGCATCGGCAGTGGCGAACCCGGACGGCACCTACACGATCGGCTGGACCGACCGCTGGCCCGGCCCGATGCACGTGTACGCGTCCACCGACGTGGACCGCTTCACGCAGATCGTCGCGACCAGCACCGGCACCTCGGTGCGGATCACCGGCCTGGACACCACCAAGCGCTGGTACTTCAACGTCACGCCGGCCGGCCCGTTCATCGGCGTGGTCGTCGCGCCGCGCACCATCGGCCTCCAGAGCGCCCCGAACGCTCGCGACATCGGTGGTTACCGCACGAACTGGGGTCTGACCGTCAAGTACGGCCAGGTGTTCCGTTCGGATGCCTTCGGCAAGGCCACGGACGCCGATGTCGCCAGGCTCGCCGCTCTGGGCCTGGACGAGGCGGTGGACTTCCGTACCGATGTCGAGACCGCCCAGAACGGCCCCAACAGGCTGCCCGCGGGTGTGACCGCCAAGAACCTGCCGATCGCCGACGGCAACCTGACCAACATCATCAACGGCGCGGTCGGCAGCAAGGACCCGGTCAAGCAGCAGGAGCAGCTCGGCGACGGCAAGGCCGCGGCCGCCCTGGAGACGATCTACAAGGGCTTCGTCGACGACCCGGCCCAGCGCGCCCAGTTCGCGACCGTGCTGCGCGACCTGGCCGAGGGCAAGTCCGTGATCTACAACTGCACGGCCGGCAAGGACCGCACGGGCTGGATGACCGCGGTGATCCTCAAGGCGGTCGGCGTCGACGACGCCACGATCTACGGCGACTTCCTCGCCACCAACGCGAACCTCAAGACCCGCAACGACGCCACCAAGGCCGGCCTCAAGGCCGGCGGGCTCATGCAGAACCCCGACCTGCTCGACCCGCTGCTCTACGTGCAGAAGTCCTACCTGGACACGGCGTTCGCCCAGGTGAAGGTGAAGTACGGGTCGTTCGACAATTACCTGCGCAAGGGTCTGAACATCGACCCGATCACGGCGCTCAAGCTGCAGGCGCAGCTGCTCACCTTCTGACCCGACCCGCTTCGCGATCCACTCGCAGGCGACCGCTCCGTTGCTCGGCAAGGCCCCTGACGCTTCTTAGGTTCTAGTGGTCGTCGCAACACCCCAGTTCAGGGGGTGCGATGGACTTCGAGGTTCGTGCGGATCGGCGGCCCCAGGGCCCGAGGAAACTGGTCGGTGAGCGGGCGGAATACCTTCGGCTCGTGGATCTTGGGATAAGCAACACGGAAGCCTGCCGGATCGTGGGCATCAATCGCCGTACCGGCAAGCGATGGCTCTACGGCCGGCAGGCATCCGGGAAGAACAAGGCAGCGGCGC
>NZ_WWJX01001264.1 GCF_009865215.1 Streptomyces sp. SID3343
CGTAGTCGTCGGTCGCCGCCGCCGCGGAGACCTTGCCCCAGCGGACGTCACGCAGCACCGACGCGGTCAGGCGGTCCAGCGGGTCGCCCCAGCCGCCGCCGCCGGTGGTGCGGATGCGGATGACCTCGCCGGCCTTGACCGGTTCGTCGTCCACGAGGCCGTCCATCTCGCGTTCGTTGGGGCCGCCCGGGTCGATCACGACCTGGAACGAACGCCCCGCCTTGCCGCCCTTGACACCCCAGCACGCGAGGATCGAGCGGTCCGCGATGGACATGAAGGACGCGTCGAGCAGCATCCGGATGTGCTTCTCGTAGCCCAGGCCGCCGCGGAACTGCCCGGGGCCGCCGGAGTCGGCGGCCAGGCCCAGTCGCTCGACCAGGAACGGGAAGCGCGACTCGGTGAACTCGGTGGGCAGGTTGCGCGAGTCGGGCACCACGTGGATGGTGTCCTCGCCGTCCGCGTAGTAGCGCCCGCCCGAGCCGCCGCCCAGCACCTCGCGCATGAGGTAGGAGCGACCGTCGGCGTCGTGGCCGTACACGCCCGTGTAGCGGATCGTCTCCTGGTCGGCGGGCATCTTGCCGTCCACCGCCTTGGCGAGCACGCCCGAGAGCACGCCGAGCAGGCGCAGGATGACGAACGTACGGGCGTTCGTGGGCGCCGGGAAGATCGGCGTGAGCAGCGTGCCCTTCTCCGGGAACTTCATCTCGATGAGCGGCACCACGCCCTCGTTGACGTCGAGTTCGGCCATCCGCTCGGGGGTGTCCGCGAGGTTGCGCAGGATCGGCGCGAGCCACTTCTTGAGGAAGTTGCCGTCGGCGTAGTCGCCGCAGTGGTTGATCGGGCCCTTCGCCTGCTTCGACGTCCCGGTGAAGTCGATGACGATCTTCTCGGGCGTCTTGGTGAGGGTGATCCGCTGCGTGTGCAGCATGGGCTCGTCGACGCCGTCGTGTTCGGCGTAGTCCTCCCACACGTACTCGCCGTCGGGGATCTTGGAGAGGATCTCGCGGCGGTAGGTCTCGGTGGTCTTGTCCAGGATCGCGTCGAAGCACGCCTCGACCGTCTCGCGCCCGTAGCGCTCGAAGAGTTCGCCGAGTCGGCGCGAGCCCATCAGGCACGCCGAGCACTCGGCGTCGAGGTCGGCGGCGAGCGAGTCGGGCATCCGCGAGTTGCGGGTCATGATGCGCAGCGCGGCGACGTTGGGTACGCCCTGGTCCCACAGTTTGATCGGGGGGACCATCAGGCCCTCCTCGTACACGCTGGTCGCGCCCGAGGGCATCGACCCGGGGCAGCAGCCGCCGATGTCGTCGTGGTGCCCGAACGCCTGGACGAACGCCACGACTTCACCGTCCGCGAAGACCGGGACGGTGACGCACAGGTCGGGCAGGTGGCCGATGCCGCCCTCCGACTCGTAGACGTCGTTGTGGAAGAACACGTCGCCCGGACGCATCGTCGCCGGCGGGAAGTCCCGGGCGATGGGGTGCACGAGGGCCGAGTACGAACGGCCGGTGAGCTTACGGAGTTTGCGGTCGTGGATGCCCGCCCGGAAGTCGTGCGCGTCGCGGATCATCGGCGAGCGCGAGGTACGGCCGATCGCGGTCTCGACCTCCATCTCGACCGACGCGAGGGTGCCTTCGACGATCTCCAGGAGCACGGGGTCCACACCGTGCAACGCGCTCTGAGTGGTTGCCGTGGTCACGTCTCAGACCTCCTTCTTCTCGGCGGCGTCGCGGGTGACGACGACGTTGCCGTAGGCGTCGACGCGGGCGGCGAAGCCCGGGTGGATCGGGATGGTGGAACCGAATTCCTCGATGATCGCGGGGCCCGCGACCAGGTCGCCCGGGGCGAGTTCGGCGCGGGCGTACACGGCGGTGTCGACGTAGCCGTCACGGTCCGAGAAGCACACCTGCCTGGTGCCGGTGCGGGCGCGCTCGGTGTCGCCGTCGCGGGCGGGCAGTTCGCGCAGCTCGGGGCGGCGGATGGGGCCGACGCCGGTGACGCGCAGGTTCACCCACTCGACGGTCTGGCTCGCGTCGCCGCGGAAGTTGTAGCCGTACAGCTGCTCGTGCGCGGCGTGGAACGCCTCGGCGACGCCGTCCGCGAGGGCGGTGTCGAACGGGCCGTCGGGCACCGGCACCCGCACCTCGAACGCCTGGCCGAAGTAACGCAGGTCGGCGGTGCGGACGTAGCGGTGGTCGGCCGCGGCGAAGCCCTCCTTGTCGAGCGCCTCGCCCGCCTTGCCGGCCAACTCGGCGTAGATGCCCGCCACCTTGGCGTGGTCGAGATCGGGGTGACTGCCGACCGCGGTCTGTACGTAGTCGCAGCGCACGTCCACGGTGAGCAGGCCGAACGCCGAGACGTTGCCCGGGTCGCGCGGCACGATGACGCCGGCGAGGCCGAGGATGTCGATCAGCCGGCACAGCAGCAGCGAGCCCGAGCCGCCGAACGTGGCCATGGTGAAGTCACGGACGTCCAGACCGCGCTTGACGGTGATCTGGCGCAGCGCGTTGGCCTGGTTCCAGGCGGAGATCTCCAGGATGCCGGTCGCGCACGCCTCGACGCCGATACCCAGTTCGGCGGCGAACTTGGTCAGGCCCTCGCGGGCGGCGTCCACGTCGAGCGGGATCTCGCCGCCGAGCAGGTGCGGGGGGATGCGGCCGAGCAGCACGTGGGCGTCGGTGATGGTCGGCTCGGTGCCGCCCTTGCCGTAGCACAGCGGGCCCGGGTCGGCGCCGGCCGAGCGCGGCCCGACCTTGAGCGTGCCCTCGGGGGAGATCCACGCGATCGAGCCGCCGCCGGCGCCGACGGTGACCACGTCGATCATCGGGATCTTGGACGGGAAGCGCCCGATCGAGCCCTCGGTGGTGAGCGTGGGCTCACCGCCCAGGACCACCGAGACGTCGGTGGAGGTGCCGCCGCCGTCACACGTCAGCACCTTGTCGAAGCCGGCCTTCTGCGCGATCAGGGCGGCCCCGAGGGCGCCCGCGGCGGGCCCGGAGAGCACGGTGGTGATCGGCTGGTGCACGACCTCCTCGGCGGAC
>NZ_WWJX01001265.1 GCF_009865215.1 Streptomyces sp. SID3343
GGGTGATCGGTCGCCTGGCGACCGCCCGCCCCGTCCGCGAGTCCGATGCCGAAGGCCGCGTCGCGGCGCTGACCCCGCGCGAGCGCGAGGTGCTGGCCCTGGTCGGCGCCGGCCTGTCCAACGCGGAGATCGCGCACCGCCTGCACCTGGTGGAGGGCACGGTCAAGACGCACGTCAGCGCGATCCTCTCCCGCCTCGACGTCCGCAACCGGGTGCAGGCCGCGATCCTGGCCTACGAGGCCGGCATGGTCGGCTGATCGGGCCGGGGGAGCCGCCGACACTGCCCCGGCGCCGCGTACCGCGAGCGCATTCGGCTCGTCCCACCTGCGAACTTCGCCGACGGTACGGTGTCGTCGGAACCCCGCGCGGACGTGCGCAGGCGTTCCCGGACAGGAAAACCTGTTCGCGCCGCTCCCTCGTGAGGATTTTCGTGGACAAGCCCGTACTGCTGACCGTGGACGACGACCCGGCCGTGTCGCGTGCCGTCGCGCGCGACCTGCGGCGGCAGTACGGCGACCGGCACCGCATCGTGCGCGCCGAGTCCGGCGCGCAGGCCCTGGAGGCGCTGGCCGAACTGCACGAACGCGGTGAGCAGGTGGCCGTACTGATCGCCGACCAGCGGATGCCGCAGATGGACGGCGTCGCGTTCCTCGAACAGGCCGCGCACCTGTACCCGCGCGCCAAACGGGTACTGCTGACCGCCTACGCGGACACCGGCGCCGCCATCCGGGCGATCAACGACGTGGACATCGACCACTACCTGCTCAAACCGTGGGATCCGCCGGAGGAACGGCTGTATCCGGTGCTCGACTCGCTGATCAGCGCGTGGGAGACCGCGCCGGTGCCGGACGAGAGCTGGGCCACGTTGATCGGCGCGCGGTTCTCGGCGCCGTCGTTCGAACTGCGCGATTTCCTCGCCAACAACGGTGTGCCGTACCGCTGGTACGACGTGACCCAGGCCGAGGGGCGGCGCATACTGCGCGAGACCGGCACCACCGAGGCGGACGTCCCGGTCGTGATCGCGCCCGACTCGACCGTTCTACGCGCGCCGTCCAAGGGCGAACTGGCCGAATACGTCGGCCTGTCCGTGACTCCGTCACACGACCTGTACGACGTGGTGATCGTCGGCGGCGGTCCGGCCGGACTGGGCGCGGCGGTATACGCGGCGAGCGAGGGTCTGCGCACGCTGCTCGTCGAGCGGCAGGCCACGGGCGGGCAGGCCGGCCAGAGTTCACGGATCGAGAACTACCTCGGCTTCCCGGACGGCATCTCCGGTTCGCAGTTCATCGGCCGCGCGCGCCGGCAGGCGCTCAAGTTCGGGGCGGAGATAGTCAGTACGCGCGACGTCACCGCGCTGAACGTCGACGGCGACGTGCGCAGTATCTCGTGCGAGGGCGACGTCGTCGCCAAGGGGCACGCGGTCGTGCTCGCGACGGGTGTGTCGTACCGCAGCCTGGAGGCGCCCGGACTCGTCGAACTCACCGACCGCGGCGTGTACTACGGCGCCGCGCTCACCACCGGGCCCGACACGCGTGACCAGGACGTGTACATCGTCGGTGCGGCTAACTCGGCCGGCCAGGCCGCGGTGTTCTTCGCGCGCTACGCGCGGCGGGTGATCATCCTCGTGCGCGGCAAGGGCCTGGAAGCCTCGATGTCGCACTACCTGATCGAACAACTCGCGCAGATTCCCAACATCGAGGTGCGCGTGCGCACCGAGATCACCCACGCGCACGGCACCAACAGGCTGGAGAAGCTGACCCTGCGCGACCGCGACTCGGGCACGGAGGAGACCGTTTCCGCGTCGTGGCTGTTCGTCTTCATCGGGGCGAGCCCGCGCACCGGCTGGCTCGACGGCAGCGGCGTGCGGCGCGACGAGCACGGCTACATCCTCACCGGCAGCGAACTGGTCCAGGAGTGCGGCGGCCCGCTCGTCGGCTGGGAGCGTGCGCCGTTCGTCCAAGAGACCGCGGTACCCGGCGTGTTCGCCGCGGGCGACTCGCGCGCGGCGTCGGTCAAGCGGGTCGCGTCGGCGGTCGGCGAGGGCGCGATGACGGTCATGCTCGTGCACCGATACCTGGACACGCTCGACCGCGGCGGCGCACCGGCCGGCGGCGCGCCGCGCGGTACCGACAAGGAGGCCCGCCGATGAGCGTGTGCGACGTACTGCCCCCGGACGAACTACGCACGCTGTTCCTGTTCGAAAAGCTCGACGACGAGCACCTGAACTGGCTGTGCGCGCACGGCGTGGTCAAGGCGTTCCCGGCGAACACGACGCTCTACACCGAGGGCGACGCGGGCGAGTGCTTCTACGTCCTGCTGTCCGGCGAGATCACCATGAACCGGGTCGTGCGCGGCGGCGAGTTGGAGGTGCACCGCTCCTCGATGCGCGGCGCCTACGTCGGCGCGGCGCTCGCGCTCGCGGTGGACGGCCACGGCGACGGGGCCGACCCGGTACCGGCCGTCCACCCGTACGGAAACACCGCGCGCACACTCGTCGACTCGACCTTCTTCGTGCTGCCCGCGGGCAAGCTCGCGCAGGCGTTCACCGAGTGGTTCCCGATGGCCGCGCACCTGGTCCAGGGCATGTTCCTGGGCGGACAACGCACCGGTACCGCGGTCGGGCAGCGCGAGCGGATGATCGCGCTCGGCACGCTCACCGCCGGGCTCACCCACGAGTTGGGCAACCCCGCGGCGGCGGCCGAGCGCGCGGCGTCGCGCCTGCGCACTCGGCTCGCGGACCTGCGG
>NZ_WWJX01000015.1 GCF_009865215.1 Streptomyces sp. SID3343
CGGCGGGTCGGCGGGTCGGCGGGTCGGCGGGGCGCGAAGGCCGAGCGTTGGGCGCTCACGTTCCTTGAGGCAGCGATGAGTGCGCCACCGACCCGGGCGCCGTCGAGGGCGAGGTAGCGAAGGGCGGGTTGTAGGCGGCCTGATGGCCCGGTGCCCCGGTGCCCCAGTGGCCCGGTCGAGGTTCGTGGCCGGGGTTCAGGGAGAGGATGCCTTCGGGCTCGCCGCGGCCCCGCTACCGAGGCAGCGGTGGTAGCGGTCCGCGATACAGCCACGCGCCGAAGAGGTCGTCCAACGAGTGTGGGGCGTACCTTCCCGCGTGGGCCGTGAAGTCGGCCGTGGTGACCGTGCCGTGGCGGTTGGCCGTGGTCCAGTCGCGCAGCATGCGGAAGAACGCGGCGTCGCCGAGGGCGCGGTGCAGGGCGTACACGGAAAGTGCGCCTCGTGCGTACACCCGATCGTCGAACAGCAGCCGCCGGCCGGGCCACGCGAGGACCAAGTCCTGTGGCAATTCGGCCAGTTCCGCGTGTTGGACGCGTGCGTGTTCGACGATCGTCATGCCCCCCGACCGTTCCGACCACAGCCATTCCGCGTAGCGCGCGAAGCCCTCGTTGAGCCATATGTGTCGCCAATCGGCCAAGCCGACGCTGTTCCCGAACCACTGGTGCGCGAGTTCGTGCGCGACCAGGCGCTCCGAGCCGCGCACGCCGTCGACGTGGTTCGCGCCGAACGTGGCCATGCCCTGAGCCTCGATCGGAACGTCCAACTCGTCGTCGGTGACGACCACCGTGTACTCGCCGAACGGGTAGGGCCCGAACAACTCCTCGAAGACGGTCATCATCTGCGCCTGCCGGGCGAAGTCGGTCCGGAAGTTCGGCAGCAGGCGGGCCGGTACGTACGCGGTCTGCGGAATCGACGTGTAGGCGTCGATCGCCCGGATGCTGTCGTAGCGCCCGATCGAGACGCTGACCAGGTAGCTCGCGGTCGGCGCCGACTGTTCGTAGACCCACGTGCTGTTACTCGACCGGGTGCTGTGGGTGAGCAGTCGCCCGCTCACGACGACGGCGTACACCGAGGGCGCGGTGATCGAGATCTGATACGACGCCTTGTCGCCCGGACGGTCGTTGCACGGGTACCACGACGACGCGCCGATCGGCTGACTGGCGACCAGCGAACCGTCGGTCAACTCCTCCCAACCGACCCCGCCCCACGGGCTGTTGATCGGCTTGGGATTGCCGGTGTAGTGCACCTCGACGGTGAACGCCGAACTCGCCGCGACCGGCGTGGCCGGTCGCACCCGCAGCTTGCCGGCGCGGTGGGTGTAGCGCGCGGCGCGGCCGTCGACGAGTACCTTGCCGATCCGGAAGTCGGCCAGGTCCAACGCGAATTCCGGCAACCGCTGGGCCCCGGCGACCGCGCCGATTCGCGCGCTACCCGCGAGCCGGTTGGGCTCGGGCCGGTATTCCAGGGCCAGTTCGTACCGGTGCACGTGGTAGCGCGGGTCGCCGTGCTTGGGGAAGTACGCGTCCGCCGCCCCGTCGGGTCTGCCTCGGTCGGGCACCGCCTCCCGCTCCCTCCCCAGTGTGCCTGGTGCCTCGGAGGAGCCGACCACCGCGCCGGGCCGCAAACCGGTGCGGTCCACAGCGGTCGCACCGGCAGTGCCGTTCGCACCGGCAGTGCCGGCAGTGCCGTCGGTGCGGTCGGTGCCGTTCGTACCCGCCGTCAGATCGGCCGTGCCGGCCGTGCCCTCCGTACCCGTTCCGCCCGTCACGTCCCTCGTGCCGCCGCCCGTACTCGTCGTCGTGCCCTCCGTACCCGTCGTGCCGCCCGTGCCGGTTGTTTCGTCCGAGACGGCCGTGACCTCGGCCGCCCCCGCCGATGCCGCCCCCGACGCCGAAGCCGTCGTCGTTTCGTCGTTCCGCTTTTTGCGCGCTCGACGCGCTCGGAAGAGCATTACCGGCGCCATGCCTCGATCGGGTTGCCCAGCCAGCTGGTGTCCTCCGGTACCGACTCGCCGCGCATCACCAACGAGGCGGGCCCCAGCGTGCTGCGGGCGCCGACGGTGCTGCCCGGCAGGACGATCCCGCGCGGGCCCAGCGTGGCGCCCTCGCGGAGGATCACAGTATCCATCCGCATGATCCGGTCGTGGAAGAGATGGGTCTGCAACACGCACCCCCGATTGACGCTCACCGCGTCGCCGAGCGTCACGAGGTCCGCCTCGGGCAGCCAGTAGCTCTCGCACCACACGCCGCGCCCGATCCTGGCGCCGAGCCCGCGCAGCCACAGGTTCATCAGCGGCGTGCCCGGCACCCGACCCACGAGCCACGGCACCGCCAGCACCTCGACGAACGTGTCCGCGAGCTCGTTGCGCCAGACGAAACCGCTCCACAGCGGGTGCTCGACCACCCGGAACCGGCCCACCAGAATCCACTTCGCGGCGATCGAGACGGCCGCCGCGAGCACACCGCAGGTCACCAAAACCAGCCCGGACAGGGCCGCGGCAAGCACGAACGAGTACGACGCGAGCCACGCCAGCGCGGCCACGGTCAGCAGCGCGAGCGCCGCCGAGCACAGCACCGGCACGATCCGGCACACCTCGACCAGACCGCGGGCCCAGCGCAGCCGCGCCGGCGGGTCGTAGGTCAGGCTCTGGTCGGCGGTGTCCGCCGAGCGCGGCAGGCGCATCGGGGGCATGCCGAGGTACGAACGGCCCTTCTTCGCCTTCTTCGGCGTCGCGGACAGAACCCCGACGAGGCCGCCGTCCGGCACCGAGCGACCCGGCGCGGTCATCCCCGAGTTGCCCAGGAACGCCCGCTCGCCGATCTCCGCCTCGCCGATCCGCAGCCATCCGCCGCCCAGCTCGTACGACGCGATCAGCGTGTCGTCGGCCAGGAACGCCCCGTCGCCGACCGTGGTCAGGCTCGGCAGCGCGAGCACCGTGGAGGCCTCGACGCCCCGGCCGACCTTCATCCCGAGCGCCCGCAGCCAGACCGGCGTGAGCAGGCTCGCGTACAGCGGGAACAGGTGCTCGCGGGCCATGTCCATCAACTGGGTGACGGTCCACGCCTGCCAGCCGATCCGGCTGTGCAGGGGGTGGGTGCCGACGCGCAGGCCCACGCTCAGCGCGCGTACCGCGAGCAGTATCAGCAGGGCGTACCCGACCGCGACCGCCGCCACCGCGGGAACCAGCGCGAGCAGTGCGCCGCCGAGGGCGGCCCCGAGGCCGTCGCCGGGGTGTACGAACGAGCCGAGGATCGGCAGCGCGGGCAGCGCCGCGACGAAGGGGAACAGGCCGAGCGCGAAGCCGCTGAGGCCGTACATGGCCGCCCACGTCGCCTTGCGCGGCGGTCGCTCCCCGAGCCGGTCGCGGTCGACCTTGCCGAGCCGCGCGGCCGGCGCGCCACCCCAGCGACGACCGGGCGGCACGTTGCCGACCACCGAGGAGCCGGCGGCGATCTCGGCGGAGCGGCCGATCCGTACGCCCGGGAGCAGCGTGCTGCGGGTGCCGACGATCGCGCCGGCGCCGACCTTGAGCGCGCCGATCTCCAGGCGGTCGCCGTCGAGCCAGTAGCCGGACAGGTCCACTTCGGCCTCCACCGCGCAGCCGCGGCCGAGCTTGAGCAGGCCGGTGACGGGCGGGAGGGTGTGCAGGTCGACGTCGGGGCCGACCTTGTTGCCGAGCGCACGGGCGTAGCGCAGCAACCACGTACCCGACAGCGCGGTCGCGCCGCTGAAGTCGGCGAGTTGCTCCGCCGCCCACAGCCGGATGTGCACGCGTCCGCCGCGCGGAT
>NZ_WWJX01000133.1 GCF_009865215.1 Streptomyces sp. SID3343
CTCGCCTCGGGCGCCGCCTTCGTGGGCATCGGCGCCCCCGGCACCGTGGACACCCGCACCGGGACCGTCCGGTCCGCGACCGACCTGCTCCCCGGCTGGGCCGGCACCGCCGTCGGGCCCGCCGTGGAGGCGGCGACGGGTCTGCCCGTCCTGGTCGACAACGACGTCAACGTGCTGGCCCTGGGCGAACTCCGCCGGGGCGCGGCGGCCGGCCACGACGCGGTCCTGTACGTGTCGGTGGGCACCGGTGTGGGCGGCGCCCTCGCGCTGGGCGGCCGGATCGTGCGTGGTGCGCGTGGGGTGGCGGGCGAACTCGGCCACCTGGC
>NZ_WWJX01001266.1 GCF_009865215.1 Streptomyces sp. SID3343
CGGCTCCACGTGCTTGCGCGGCACCGTCAAGTGCCCCTCGCGCTCCCGGAACGCCGCCGCCGCAGCAAGGGTGAGCGCCCACCGGTCCACCGGCGCCGCCCGCTGCTCCGGCACCGCTGCCGCCTCTACGCCCACCCCGGCCAACGCCTGCCGCTGCGCGTCGGTCAGGTCGGCCCAGCCGCGCCGCTGTCGCTCCAGCCACGCCCCGACGTCCTCACCACCGGCGGTGTACCCGGGCACCAACGCGTCGAGCGACCCGCCGCCGTCGACGTGCAGCCGCACCGTGGCGAGCATCCGCTGCCACTCCAGGGACCACCGCCGCGCCGGATCCGAGCGGCCGGCCGGGTGCCAATCGGGATCGATCGCCGCGAGCTGCGCCCACCGCTCGGCCCACCGCTCCGCGTTGCGGCGAGTGCCCAACGGTCGGCGGCAGTTCGCGAGGAACTGGCCCACGGGGTAGTTGTTCACGGCGGCGCTCTTGGGCGCGGCCAAGTGCCCGTGTATGGCGAAGTAGGCCCGGCACATGGCGAGTCCGTCCTCAAACGCCGCATCCTCGCTGCTCCACGCCATCCCCAGCGCGTCGAGCATCGCGATCCGTCGCTGGCTGATCGCGCCCACCGACCACGCGCGCCGCTGTTCGCTGAGCCATGCCCCCACGGGGTGGCTCGTCCCGGTCTGCGGGTCGTAGTCGATCGCCTCCACCGGCACCCGCAGATCCCCGTGCGCCGCGTGCCACCGGCGGGCGGCGAGGTATCCGCGGCGCCAGTCGCGCCGCTCGGGATCGATCACCCGCAGGTTGACGAAGTCGGCGATCAGCGCGGGATCGCGCTCGGTCATGAACCTCACCAGGAACCGATCCGATTCGCCTCGGTCGCCGTCCTCGGCCGCCTCGCCGTGGCCGTCGTCCTGGTCCCGGTCCTCGGCCGCCTCGTCCCGGTCGCCGTCCTCGGCCGGCTCCTCCGGGATCGCGGACAGGAGCCGGGTGCGGGGGCCGCTGGGCGCGGGCACCGCGAGCATGTCCAGGACCCGGCTGTCGTGCGCGGCCAGTGCGTGCAGCACGCGCACGAGGAAGTGGTACGAGTGCGAGACGAGCATCCGGTCCGGCGTCTCCCCGGCCTCCAGGAACACCGGCACGATGATCGTCGCGACCCGGCCCTCTCCCGGCTGTTGGCGCATCGCCCGCCCGATCGCCTGCACGATGTCCACCACGGACAGCTTCGGGTCCATGAACGCCACCGCGTCCGCCCGCAGGTCGACCCCCTCGGCCAGCACTCGCACGTTCGACAACACCGCCCGACGAGTCACCGGCTCCGCACCCACCACCGCAGACTCGAACAGCGCTGGCACCCGGTCGGTGTGCGCGGCGAAGTCCCCCAACACCCGCCGCCGATGCTCGCTCTCGTGCTCCCCGCACAACCAGTCCGCCCACACCGCCGCCGGATGCGTGGCCGGGTCGCTCTCGTGCAGGCGCCGCGCGACGTCGGGCAGTGTCTCCGCGCACACCTGAGCCTCGGCCGTGCGCGCGTGGTAGGCGATCACCGTGTTCAATCCCAGATCCGCCGCCACCCCCAACACCGCCGTCTGCAACGCGGCAAGCCGCGCCGCCCGGAACTCCTCCATCTCCTCCAGGCTGCGCCGGCCCGGACCCCGGTTGAGTGCGATGCCCTCGGCCTCGGCCAAGTCCTGAACGGTGGGGTCGGCGACGTCGACCACCACCACCCTCGGCCGCGCCAGCAACCCCAGCCGGCACCCTGCCGCAAGTTCGAGCCGGTGGACCGTGGGGCCGAAGATCTCCTCGTCATCCATCGACGCCACCGCGTCCGCCGGCTGCGCCGAACGCACCGGCCGCCCGCCGCGCATCCGCAACACCCGGTCGTCGTCCGCGGGTTCGTCGTCCCACTCGGCCGGGTCGTCGTCGTCCTGGCCGCCGACGTCGCCGGCCGAGGCCGGGACCGCAGCCTCGGGGTCCGCCCACGTGTCATCGTCGACCAGCAGCGGCAGCGCGCCCGTCTCGCCCGCGCCCGACGCCTCGGCGTACGCGCTGTTCTCCGCCGGCTCCCACAGGCGAGGCGTCGCCGTCAGGTACAGCCGGCCCAACGCCGGCAATTGTTCGTCGTCGTGCACGGCTGCCCAGCGTTTGCCCAGGCGTCCGCTGGTGCGGTGCGCCTCGTCCACGACCACCATGTCCCACGGTGCCAGCGCGAGGCCGTACGTGCCCGCGTGGGCGGTCAGGATCGTGCCCAGGGACTGATAGGTGGAGTACACCGTCAGGGGCTCCGATTTGGCCGCCCACAGGGCGAGTTGCGGGGCGCTGGTCGTCGTCCGAACCCCCGCGTCGTTCAGCACCCGATCGCCCGCCAATGAGCACACCGCCACCTGCGTACCCCCCTGCCGACCGGCCCGATGCCACGCGGTCACGGTCTGGGTCAGCAGGTCGAGCGTGGGCACCAGGACCAGCACCCGACCCCGCGGAGCAAGCACTGCGGCGGCGCCGGCCGCGACCCAGGTTTTCCCCGTGCCGCACGCCATCACCGCCGTCGCCCGACGCCCGCCGTGCCGGTCCACGCCGACTGCGGTCCGGCCGGGGTTCTCCAGTTCGCGCACGATCGCGGCGAGCGCGTCGCGCTGGTGAGGCCGAAGCACCGGCGCACGGCGTCCCGCACCGGATCGTGAGGTTTTTGTGGGGAGTTGTGAGGATCCCTGCATGAGTCCATCCCTGTCGGGTCGAGCGTCCCGGAGGGACGCTGCCTGTGTCGACGGTGGGTGCACGACGCGCCCGTGAAAGGCTCTGTACGGGCGCCTACCGGCCCCGATGCGGCTCCGGGTCCCCTCGGAAGAGCGGGGATCCGTAAGCCCCCGGAAGGGCCGTACGGGCGCGTCGGTCGATATCTCGATCGCACGGGGAAGATGGAAGGTAATTCCCAAACTCTACCCCGTTAATTTCAATGATGCACAGAGGTCGATCGCGTTACGCTCGATGCTCCGATGGTTCTCCAGCCAGTGTGGCACAGGACGCATCCCAGGGGTGGCCTAACAGCGAAATTCACCCATCCGATGGACGGGCGGATGCCCCCGGTCGAATTCGCCCACGGGCCGCGCCGGAGTCCCAATACCAACGCGGATGTCAATTCCAATGACGGGGAGCCGGTTCCAATGATCGCGTCGCCCGTTTTCCAATGTTGGAAAACGGAGCCGGAAAGGCATTGCGCACCGTGTCAAGGGAGTTCTAGCATAGATACACGCAGCCCCGACCGTCGGACCCACGGAAAAGGAGGCAGCAGAAAACCTCACAACACCCCCACTGCCTGCTGGTTTTTCTCCTGACCCGAGAAATGCAATTCCGTAGCCAAATAGATAAGCCGAATGGACGGGAATTGGGATTGCGGCGGAGCC
>NZ_WWJX01001267.1 GCF_009865215.1 Streptomyces sp. SID3343
GAGGTCCTCCGGCGGCAGCGCGAGCAGTGCGGCCGGGGGCGCGCTGAGGATGGCGTTGGCGCGTCGGGCGGCGCTGAGACCGGCCGGGGTCGCGGTGACCACGCGTTGCCGCCGGTCGGTGGGGTGGACGGCGCGCTCGATGTAGCCGCGCCGCTCCAGTTCGTCGACCACGAGCGTGGTGTAGGGCTTGTCGGTCATCAGGCGTTCGGCGAGTTCGCGCATGGTCAGCGGGCCGGCGACGAGCCGCCGCAGCGCCTTGGCCCGGGTGAAGCTCATGTCGAGTGCTTCGCTGACCACCTTGCGGCGGTCGTTGCGGATGTGTACGAATTCACGCAGGTCGTGCCACGTGCGCGCGGCGCGGTCCGCGGCCGGGACACTCGCGGAGTCCGGGCCGACGGGGGAGTTGTGCGCGGGCGCCGCCTCGGGGGCGTCCGGGCCGATGGGGGCCGTCATGACGTGATGTTCGCAACCTTCGCTGGGTCGGGGGCCGATACGGGGGGCTCCGGCTGGAGTTCGGCGGCGGTACGAGTCGCGCTCGCGCGAGCCCGGCGGCCGGTCGTGATGATACCGAGCACCCCGATCGCGACGCCGCAGCCGGCGACGATCCACCACCCCGTGTGGGTGGCCCCCGCCAAGTGCGCTGCCTGGCCGCCGACCCCGCCGCCGGCGAGCGCGGCGGCCATGGTCGAGCCGACCACGGCGACGCCGAGCGACTGGCCGACCTGGCGACTGGTCGAGGCGACGGCGGCCGCCACACCGGCCTGTGCGCGGGGCATCCCCGAGACGGCGGTGTTGGTGATCGGCGCGTTGACCATGCCGAAGCCGATGCCGAACACCGTGTAGGCCACGATCAGCAGCGCGACCGGAGTGTCCGCGTCCAGTCCGGTGAGCAACAGCCCGCTGATCGTGATCGCAAAGCCCGCGACCAGCAGCGGTACGCGGGCGCCCACGGTGCCCACGAGTCGGCCGGACAGCGGCGAGAAAGCCATCGTCGCGACGGCCATCGGCAGGGTGTGCAGACCGGCCTCGATGGGCGAATAGCCGCGCACCTCCTGAAGGTAGAGCGTGTTGAGGAACAGGAACCCGGACATCGCGGAGAACGCGCACACCGCGATCACGGTTGCCCCACTGAACGGCACGCTACGGAAGAACCGCAGGTCGATCAGGGGTTCGTCGCGGCGCGGCTCGTACCGAAGCAGCGCGACCAGGCTCAGCGCGGCGACGGCGAACAGGGCGATGATCTCGGGGGAGTCCCAGCCGCGGCCGGGTCCCTCGATGACCCCGGCGGTCAGCGTCACGAGGGTGAGGATCACCAGCACCTGACCGATCGGGTCGGCGCGGCGTGGACGCGGGGCGCGCGATTCGGGGACGAACCGCATGGTCAGTACGAACGCCACGAGCGCGACCGGCAGGTTGACCCAGAACACCGAACGCCAGCCCGCGCTTTGTACGAGCGCGCCGCCGACGATCGGCCCCAGGGCCATGCTGATCCCGACCACCGCGCCCCAGACGCCGATCGCGCGGGCTCGCTCGCGTGGTTCGGTGAAGGTGTTGGTGATGATCGACATCGCGACCGGATTGAGCATCGACCCGCCGACCGCCTGGACCACCCGGAACGCGATCAACCATTCGAGACTGGGCGCGATTCCGCACAGCAGCGACCCGAGGGCGAACAGCACCAGTCCGGTCTTGAATACGCGCCGCCGCCCGATCCGGTCGGCCGTCGACCCCGCGAGCATCAGCAGCCCGGCCAGGACGAGCGTGTAGGCGTCGGTGGTCCACTGGAGACCGGACACCGACGCGCCGAGGTCGCTGCGGACCGAGGGCAGGGCGACGTTGAGGATCGTGTTGTCGAGGCCGACGATGAACAGGCTCATGCAGCACGTGACGAGGATGAGCAGGCGGCGCCGACGTTCGGGATCGGTCGCGGACGCCGATGTGGTCGAGTTCGTGGGCGTGCCGGTGTTCGAGGACATGAATCTCCCGATTCGTTGTACGTCTATAAAAGTTATAGCAGTACAACGAGTCTCGTGCCACGTACACGTATTCCGCACATGCGCGTGCACGACCGCAGGTCGATTCGCTCGACCATCCAGAGAGCCGATCTATCAACGGCCTCTGTGCGTACTATCACCGCATTTTGCGGCCCACGACCTTGTCAGACACACGATAACCAGGAATATTGATCCTACCTTTCCAGGTTGCTCGCCCCTGCCCGAGGATTTCGCATGTCTGATTCGCCGTCCGATCGCCCCGATCTCGCCCGCCCACTGCCCGAGTGGTTCGACGATGCCAAGTTCGGCGTGATGATCACGTGGGGGCTGTACTCCGTGCCGGCCTGGGCGCCGCTCGACGATCGGTTGGTCAAGCTGCTCGCCGAGCACGGCGACGGCGCGGACAAGAATCGGTCCTACGCCGCCGACGTCGACGCCGACGGGTTCGACCCGATCGTGACCACGAGCTACAGCGAGTGGTACCTGAACTCGGTGTCCGTGGAGGGCAGTCCGACCTGGCGCCACCACCGCGAGACCTACGGCGACCGCACCTACGCCGACTTTCGCGCCGACTTCGCCGAGGCCGTCGACGCGTGGTCGCCCGAGCCGTGGGCCGAATTGTGCGCCGCCGCCGGCGCCCGCTACGTCGTCCCGCTCGCCAAGCACCACGACGGCTTCCTGATGTGGCCGAGCCGCACGCCCAACCCGCATCGGGCCGGGTGGGCGCTGGAGCGCGACGTGCTCGCCGAGTTGCGCGCGTCCGTCGAGGCGCGCGGGATCCGGTTCGGGATCTACTACTCCGGCGGTATCGACTGGACCTTCGCCCACCTGCCGATCCTGCGCGCCGACGACGTCGCCCGCGCGGTACCGGAGTCCGCCGAATACGCCGGCTACGCCGACGCGCACTGGCGCGAACTCGTCGAGCGCTACGAGCCGGCCGTGCTGTGGAACGACATCGGCTACCCGTCGGCCGCCGAGCCGGAGAAGCTCTTCGCGGACTACTACGCGGCGGTCCCCGACGGCGTGGTCAACGAACGCTTCTACGCAGGCACGCCCGACTTCGTCACCCCCGAGTACGCCCAGCGCGACGCGCCGACCGGTGCCAAGTGGGAGACCGTGCGCGGGGTCGGGTTGTCCTTCGGCTACAACCGGCAAGAGGACGCGTCGTGGACGACGTCGGGCCCCGATCTGGTCGAGTTGCTGGCCGACGTGGTGAGCAAGGGCGGCAACCTGCTCCTGGGCATCGGCCCCGACGCGGCCGGCCGGATCTCGCCGGAACAGGACGCGGCGCTGCGCGAGTTGGGGGCCTGGCTGGCGATCAACGGTGACGCCGTGTACCGGACCCGTTCCTGGCACGTCGCGGAAGATCGGACGGCTGACGGCCTGCGCGTGCGCTATACCGTGCGCGACGGCGACCTGTACGCGACCTTCCTGGACCGTCCGTCCTCGGGGATGTCGGCGTTGCCGCGCCTCGCGCTCGCCGCCGACGCCACGTGCGAGTGGCTCGGTGGGGACGGTACTCGGTGCGACCGCGAGGGCCTGTCCACCCTGTCCGTTCCGCCTGTTCGTCCCGGTGTGCCCGAACCGGTGGTGCTGCGGATCAGCCCCGCGCCAGATCTGCGGTAGAGCCGAGGCGACCGAAAACGTCGGTCGGGAGGAGTCGGAGCGGCGGGCCGCGACCCGGCCGCCCTGTCTTCTTGTTCGCCCGCCCGTCATACTGGAAGTCATCGGACCTCTGGAAGGATCATCGGCATGGCGGTGACGGATGAAGCCATCGACAAGATCAAGGAGATGATCGTCTCCGGGGAGCTCAAGCCCGGCGACAAGCTCCCGAAAGAGGCCGATCTCGCGACCAAGCTGGGCCTGTCCCGAAATTCGCTGCGCGAGGCGGTCAAGGCGCTGTCGCTGATCCAGATCCTGGATGTACGACAGGGCGACGGCACGTATGTGACGAGCCTCGAACCGGGCCTGCTGATGGGCGCGATCGCCTTCGTCGTGGACTTCCACCACGACAAGAGCGTGTTGGACTTCCTCCAGGTCAGACGGATCCTGGAGCCGGCCGCCACCGCGCTGGCCGCGGACCGGATCGACGCCGCGGGGATCGCCGAACTGCGCCGCCTCGCGCAGGTCGACGAACCGCAGCCCAGCACCGAGCAACTGATCGACCAGGACCTGCGGTTCCACCAGGCGATCGCGGGCTTCAGCGGCAACCTCGTGCTGTGCTCGCTGCTCGACTCGCTCTCCAGCCCGACGATGCGCGCGCGGGTCTGGCGGGGTCTGACCCAGGGCGATTCGTGGGCGCGCACGGTGCGCGAACACCAGGCGATCGTCGATGCGTTGGAGAGCGGCGACGCGGAGGCCGCGCGCGCGTGGTCGACGGCGCACATCGCGGGTGTCGAGCAGTGGCTGCGCAAGATGGCCTGACGCGCCGGCGGGC
>NZ_WWJX01001268.1 GCF_009865215.1 Streptomyces sp. SID3343
CATCCGGTCGCGCAGGATGCCCGCGTTGTTGACCACGATGTCGATCGAGCCGAACGTGTCGATCGCGAGCCGGATCAGCTTGCCGGCCGCGTCGAAGTCGGAAACGTCGCCGCGGTGCGCGGCGGCCTTGCCACCGGCCGCGACGATCTCGGCGACGACGTCGTCGGCGGGGTTGGGGCTGCCTTCGGGGGCGAAGTCGTTGATCACGACCGCCGCGCCCTGCTTCGCGAGTTCGAGGGCCTCGGCGCGGCCCAGGCCGCGGCCGGCGCCGGTGACTACGGCGACCTTGCCGTCGAGTGACGTGGTCATGGCGTACTCCTCATGGGTGACCGCGGTGCTCGTGGCCGCATGGCCCTGGTGGGGGGCTCGGTGGGCGGATCGGCTGCGGGTGCGTGGGTGGTTCGGGGGTTTTGGGTTCCCAGCCGCCCACCCGTTGCGTCGGGTGGGCGGGCTGCGGGCTACTGCGGTGTCGCTTGGCTCGGGGTCAGAGCGTGACGATCGTGCGGATCGATTCGCCGCTCTTCATCAGGTCGAACGCGTCGTTGATGTTCGCCAGGGTGAGGCGGTGGGTGATCATCTCTTCGAGGTCGAGACGACCGGCGCGCCACAGCTTGGTGATGCGGTCGTACTCGGTGAGGATGTCGCCGCCGCCGTAGATGCTGCCGATGATGCGCTTCTGGTCGAAGAACAGCTCGAACATGTTGAACGAGACGTTGTCGTCCATCGCGCCGGCGCCGACGATGATCACGTCGCCGCCGCGGCGGGTCAGTTCGTACGCGCTGCGGGCGGTGAAGGACTTGCCGACGACCTCGAAGACATAGTCGAAGCCCTGGTTGGCGGTCAGGTCGCGCTTGGCGTCGGCGGCCTGGTCCGGGGTGATCGCGTGGGTGGCGCCGAACTTCTTGGCCCACGCGTGCTTGGACTCGGCCGGGTCGATCGCCACGATGTCGGCCGCGCCCGCGGCCCGCAGGCCCTGGATGACCGCGATCCCGACGCCGCCGGCGCCGATCACCGCGCACGACGCGCCGGGCTCGATCCTGGCGCTGTTGAACACCGCGCCGACGCCGGTGGTGACACCGCAGCCGATCAGCGCCGCGATCTCGTACGGCACGTCGTCGGCGACCTTGACCGCACACGGCGCGGCGACGACGACCTCTTCGGCGAAGGTGCCGGTGCCGGTGAAGCCGTACGACGGCGTGCCGCCGAAGGTGAAGTTCTGGGTGCCGGCGTTCATGAACCCGGCCAGACACAGGTTGGACTGGCCACCGCGGCAGTAGTTGCAGGTGCCGCACGGCGGCGCCCAGCAGATGATGACCCGGTCGCCGACCGCGACGGAGGTCACACCGTCGCCGACCTCGACGACCTCGCCGGCGCCCTCGTGGCCGGGTACGAACGGCGCGGGCTGGGGCAGGACGCCGGTCATCGCCGACAGGTCCGAGTGGCACACGCCGGTCGCGTGCAGCTTGACCCGCACGCGTCCCGGGCCCATGCCCACGGCCTCGACATCGTCGCGAACATCGAGCTTGTCCTGGCCGGTCTCGTGCAGAACCGCTGCGCGCATGGGGGCTCCCTCGTCTTTGCTCGAACCAATACTTGGCCCGGTCAAGAACTATAACTTGTTCTCGTTTTGACTCAAGACCAATGACACAGTCAAGGTATCCGGCCTCGGTGGATGACGAAAGGCATGGGCCCGACACAACGAACGGCAGTACTCGCGCGTCCACTCACGGTAGGCACCGGGTGGGGCGACAGGGGGTTGCGCGTGTTGGGCTCGGCAAGGGACGAAAGGGACGCGGCTCTGGCGACTTTGCTCGCCGCTCGTGGCGACGCCCTGAAGGGATACGCGTTCCTGCTGTGCGGCGACGCGGCACAGGCCGAGGACCTGGTCCAGGAAGCGCTGCTACGCGCCCTGGACAAGCTCGTCTCGACGAAGACCGAGAACCTGGAACCCCTCGTGCGCAGGACGATCCTGCGCCTGGTGGTCGACGGTTCGCAGCGCCGGCGGCGCTGGCTGCGGGTGCGCCCGTTGTTCGTGCCACCACCGATCACCGACGACGAAAGCGCCGACGCCGCCGAACGGATCACCGTCCGCGCCGCGCTCATGCGGTTGTCGCCGCGACGACGCGCGTGCGTGATCCTGCGCTACTACGAGGACCGCTCCGTGGCGCAGATCGCGCTGGACCTGGACTGCGGCGAGGGCACCGTCAAGCGGCATCTGCACGACGCCCGCCGGGTGTTGGCGGCCGCGCTGACGGACGACGCTTCCCTCTCTGCCCCTTCACCCGAGAGGGTGAGGCATGCAACCCGATGAGCAGCGCATCGTCCACGCCCTGCGGACCGTCGCCGCCGACGCGGGGCCGCTGCGGTTACGGATGGACGACCTGCGACCGGTGCGCCGCCGGCGGGCCCGGCGTCGGTT
>NZ_WWJX01001269.1 GCF_009865215.1 Streptomyces sp. SID3343
CCCCCGCCGCCCCGCCGCGTCGAGGCGCCGCACCGGATACCGCGGCGGGGCAGACGTTGCGGGCGCGGTACTAGGGTCTCCGCATGACCGTGCTGCACGTGAAGGGCCGTGTACTGGTGGGCCCGGACGACGTTCGTGACGAGATGTGGGTGGTCGGCGGGCGGATCACGTTCGAGCGGCCGACGTCGCTTGCCGTGGACGCGACCCTGGAGGGATGGGTACTGCCGGGCCTGGTGGACGCGCATTGCCACGTCGGGATCGACGAGCACGGCGCGGTGGACGCGCAGACGTCCGAGCGCCAGGCGGTGACCGATCGGGACGCGGGCGCGCTGCTGTTGCGGGACGCGGGGTCGGCCGCGGACACCCGGTGGATCGACGGCCGCGAGGACCTGCCGCGGCTGATCCGCGCGGGCCGCCACCTCGCGCGGCCCAAGCGCTACATCCGCAACTACGCGCACGAGATCGAGCCGGGCGACCTCACCGCCTACGTCGTCCAGGAGGCGCGCCGCGGCGACGGCTGGGTCAAACTCGTCGGCGACTGGATCGACCGCGACCAAGGCGACCTGGCACCGCTGTGGCCCCTGGACGCCCTCAAGGAGGCCATCGCCGCCGCCCACGCCGAAGGGGCCCGGGTCACCGCCCACTGCTTCGCCGAGAACTCCCTCCCCGACCTGATCGAGGCCGGCATCGACTGCATCGAGCACGCCACGGGTCTCACCGAGGCCCTGATCCCGACCTTCGCGGAGAAGGGCGTGGCCATCGTCCCCACCCTGGTCAACATCGCCACCTTCGACGGCATCGCCGCCCAGGCCGAGGCCAAGTTCCCGGTCTACGCCGCCCACATGCGCGCCATGCACACCGACCGCTACGCCACCGTGCGCGCCGCCTACGACGCCGGCATCCCGATCTACGTGGGCACGGACGCGGGCGGCTCCCTCCCGCACGGCCTGGTCGCCGACGAGGTCGCCGAATTCGTCAAGGCCGGCATCCCGCCCCGCGACGCCCTGTCGGCCGCGTGCTGGTCGGCCCGAAAGTGGCTGGGCCGCGAAGCAATCGCCGAAGGCGCGCCGGCCGACGTGGTCGTCTACCCGGCAGACCCCCGGGGAGACGTCACCATCCTGGCCCACCCAACGGCAGTAGTCCTCCGCGGCCGAGTAGTCGCCGGCTGACCAAGCCCCCCGGAACACTCAACCCCCACAACGCGGACGCCCTCGACGCGACCACCGCGCCGCCGACGCGAACACCACGCACCCCGGCACCCCCGACCCCGCGACCGAACACAGCCCCCACCGGCCAACCGTCGCCCCACCTGCCGACTCCGCGAAGTCCTCCGAGTGCGAGAGGCGTTCGCCACGGCACTTACGCCGGTCTACGCGTACGGATCCCGCTGCTTTCGCGAGGAAGAGCGGTTGTGATCGTTGCGTCGCGGAGGCGTCACGTGTCCGACCGGCGGTTCCGTGCTGCGTCCAGTGCGGTTCGCAGTCGTCCCTCGATGGACTGAACGCTTCGGCATACGACAATCCGGATCGGCTCGTGACGGGCCGGTCCGGATTCCGGTTTGTTCGGGTCTGCCTTGTCGACTGCCGCTGTTCGATCAGGGCGAGGAGGACCGGGAAGCGGGATTCGAGGTCTTGTGCGGACGTGGAGATGCGGCGGCCGGGGGGAGTATCGGCGCTGGTGGACGGGGCCGACTTCCGTGACGTGCGCGGTGGTTGGCGGGTGGGGTTTGTGGTGCGTCGGGCGGTCGTATGCCGGGTCGGTCGGTTGCTGTCGGGCGGCGGCCTTGTTCGGGGAGGGGTCCGTCGGTAGGGTCCGAAACATGACACGTGATCCTGGTTTCGCATGTCACTCCTGCGGTGGGTTTCACGCGGAGATACCGATGAGCTACCCGGCGTTTGCGCCGGTGTACTGGCGGGCGGAGCTGGACGAGGATCCCGACAGTGTGTTGTCGGCCGACCAGTGTGTGATCGAGGGGCGTGAGTACTTTTCGAGCGGCAGGCTCGAAATACCGGTGGTCGATGCGGAGTCGGTGTTCTCGTGGGATGTCTGGGTCTCGCTCAGCCCGCAGAACTTCGACCGGGCGGCGAAGCTGGGGGAGTCGGCCGGCCGGGAGCGCGAACCGCCGTACTTCGGTTGGCTATCGACCGACCTCGCGCTCTACTCGCCGTCGACGATCGACCTCAAGACGCACTTGCACACCAGGCCCGTCGGACAACGCCCCCTCGTCGAACTTGAGCCCACCGCCCACCCGTTGGCGATCGAGCAACGCGAAGGGATCACCATGGATCGGGTGCGACGGATCGCCGAGGCGGTCCTGCACGCGGGATGGTGAGTGGTGGGGTCGGGGG
>NZ_WWJX01001270.1 GCF_009865215.1 Streptomyces sp. SID3343
TGCTCGCGGAGCGGGGGAAGGCCGCGGCGACGGGCCCGGCGGCGGTGGGTGGGCCCGGCGGCCGGGATCGGGGCGCGCTCGCGGCGTTCTACGGTCAGCTGTGCGCGGCCGGGAAGTACCACACCGCCGCCGAGGTGATCATGGCGTCGGCGGGGCTGCGATCCTCGTTCTCGTCGGCCGAACGCGCGTTGCACGCCAAGCCCGCGCTGCGACCGGCGACCGGGACGGGCGGTCCGAAGATCGTCTGCTTCCCGTCGGTCAGCGCGATCTCCGGGCCGCACGAGTACGCGCGGTTCGGGCAGGTGTTCAAGGGCGAGCGCGACGTGTTCGTGTTGCGGACACCGGGCTTCGACGCGAGCGAATCGCTCCCGGACCACGCCGACGCGCTGATCGACCTGCACGTCGACACGGTCCGGGCGACGGTGGGCGACGAGCCGTTCATCGTCGTCGGGCGCTCGATGGGCGGTTGCATCGCGCACGAGGTGACTCGGCGCCTGGAGGCCGAGGGAGTTCGTCCGGTCGGACTCGCGCTCGTGGACACCTTCCCGATCGACACCCCACTCGTGCCCGGGATGGACTGGTGGTTGCCCGCGATGATCGAAGGGATGCTGGGGCGCGTCGCGCAGTACGAGATGTACCTCGACGACACCAACCTGAGCGCGATGGGCGTCTACCAAAGGCTGTTCGCGCAGTGGAAGCCGCAGCCGATCACCACGCCCACGCTCGTCGCGCAGGCGCAGAGCCCGATCGAGGGCACCGTGATCGACCCCGAGGGGCGGTGGGACTGGCGGGCGTTCTGGCCGCTCGCGCACGATCTGCTGCCGATCGAGGGCGACCACTTCACCGTGCTCGAGGACTACGCGGACCGGACCGCGGCCACGATCGTCGAGTGGGCGGCCGGGCTGCCCGACTGACCCGCAGGACCCTTCCCTCCACACCACTGTCCGCGTTCCACGTCTCGCCTTTCACCTTTCACCTTTCGCTTTCCGCATCATCACCCGTCGCGGCCCCGTACAGGCAAGGAATTTCATGACCAAGGAACTGTCCCCGGTGGATCTCGCGGAGATCCACCGGACCCTGGCACTGTTCGCGCACGTCTTCGACAACGGCGACGAGGACGGGCTCGGCCTGGTCTTCACCGACGACGTCAGGGTCGAGATCGGCGCGGGCCCCGGTCGGGTCTTCGAGGGCGTCGAGGAGTTCGCCGAGTACGTGCGCGGCAAGAGCGCGGCGACGCCGGACCACCACACGCTCAATACCGTCGTGGTCGTGGACGAGCACGGACAGGTCCAGACCCGCAGCCGCTACATCGGGATCAACCCGGCGGGCCGGCTCACCAGCGGCGAGTTCCTCGACATCCTGCGGCACACCGAGGCCGGTTGGCGGATCGCGTATCGGCGCAGTCTGCCCCGCGCACCGCGCAACGCCGGTGCGGGCGTGCCGCGGATCGACTTTCCCCTCGCGGTGCGGCTCCCGGAGGTGACGGCCCCGTGAGCACGACCCTGACGCCCGAGGACGTCGCCGAGATCCACCGCACGTTGGCGGATTTCGCCCACGTCTTCGACAACGACGATGTGGCCGCGCTGGAGCGGGTGTTCACCGACGACGCGGTGATCGAGGGCACCATCGGCAACGGGTACACGATCGAAGGTATCGTCGCCGCGCGCGAGTTCACCGCCCGCCGCAGCGCCGATACGCCGGATCACCAGACGTCGGACACGCTCGTGCTGGTCGGCCCGGACGGCATCGTGCGGGCCCGCAGTCGCTACATCGCGTCGTTGATCGACGGTGGCGTACACGGCGGCGACTACTACGACATCCTCGAACACACACCCCAGGGTTGGCGGATCCGGTATCGGGTCTCGGTGCCCAGGCATCCGATCCTGGACACCGTGACACTGCCGGACGACTTCGCCGACGCGTGGCGCCCGACCGCGGAGAACCTGCCGGCGTTCGGGCCGAGTTGATCCTACGGATACAGCGGGGCGGGGCCGGTCGGGACTCGGCCTCGCCCCACCCGCGTACCCGGGTGATCGGCTCCCGTTCCGTTCGGACCCGGCCCGACTCTTCTGCGGAGGCGAGGCCCGGTAAGGGGCCCCGCCCGCTCGTGCCCTCAGCCTTCGGCGGGCACCGTGATCGCGGTCAAGGCGATGCCCTCGGCAACCAGCCACCGACCGGTGAAACCGTCCAACGGCCGGTCCTCGACCAGCAGTCGCGCCGTGAACGTGCCGGCCGCGGGGTCGAACTCGATGTCGGCCTCGGCGAAGTCCAACCACCGCAGGGTGAGCGGAAACCACGCCTTGTAGACGGACTCCTTCGCGCTGAACAGGAGGCGGTCCCACGCCACGTCGGGCCGGTCGACGGCGTACGCGCTCAGCCGTTTGCGCTCGACCTCCGACGCCACCGTGTCCAGGACCCCGTCGGGCAGCGGCTGCGCGGGCTCCGCGTCGATCCCGACGGTCAGGACGCGCGCGGCCGACGCGACGGCGGCCCCGCGATAGCCCGCGCAGTGCGTCATGCTGCCGACCACGCCGTCCGGCCAGCCGGGTGCTCCGCGCAGACCCGGCAACAGGGGCATCGGCTCGACGCCCATCCGGGCCAACGCGCGGCGCGCGCACCGGCGCACGGTGGTGAACTCGCGGCGACGCTTGTCCACGGCCTTGGTGAGCAGCGCCTCCTCGGCGGCGAACAGCGGCGGCCCCGGCGGGTCGTCGAAGGACTCCTCGGCGAACACGTCGGCACGCAGAATGCGTTCGATCATCGGGCGGCCACCCGGCGGGCCTGCTCCGCGTCTGCGGTCTCGGCGGGCACGATCCGGCGCGGGATCGGCCGGCGCAAACCGTCGCGCCGCTCGCGGGGATAGCCGAGCGAGACCTCCTCGAAGCGCACGCCGTCCTGCCACGTGGTGCGTGGGATGTGCAGATGGCCGTACACCACGGCCTCGGTGGGGAAGCGTCGATGCCAGTCGGCGGTCAGCTCCGTGCCGCACCACTGGGCGAACTCGGGATGCCACAGCACCTCGGTCGGGTGCCGGGTCAACGGGAAGTGATTGACCATCAGCAACGGCTTCGCGGGGTCGGCCGCCGCGGCGAGGCGGCCCTCGGTGTAGGCGACCCGGGCCCGGCACCAGTCGCCGCGGGTCGGATAGGGGTCGGGGTGCAGCACGAACTCGTCGTTGCACACGATGCCCGCGGCATAGGCGGCGTCGAGCGCCTCCTGTTGAGTCGCGGCGCCGGGCGGGCGGAAGGTGTAGTCGTACAGCACGAACAGCGGGGCCACCGTGACCGGACCGCCGGGGCCGTCCCAGACGGCATAGGGATCCTCGGGTGTCAGTACACCCAACTCGCGACACAGCTCGACCAGCTGCCGATACCGCGCCTCGCCGCGCAACTGCACGGGATCACCCGGGGTGGACCACAGTTCGTGATTGCCCGGCACCCACACCACACGCGCGAATCGGCGGGCGAGCAGCCCGAGCGACGCGGTGATCTCGTCGGCGTGCTCGGCGACGTCGCCGGCCACCACGAGCCAGTCGTCGTCGGTGCTCGGCCGGATACCGTCGACGAGGTCGCGGTTGGCCGGGATCGCGGAGTGCAGATCGCTGACGGCGTAGAGGGCGCGCTCGGCCGTACGGGCAGTACTCATCGGCCGACCATACGGGCGGAAGCGGTGCCTACGGAAGCGCGGCACGCGGCGAAGGCGTCGCGAGCAAGGCGGGTGCAAGGTGAGCGCAAGGCAAGCGCAAGGTGAGCGCAACGCGTAGGTAGGGCCGACACAAGGGCTTAGGGGTCGATCAGGGGTTCACCACGCGCGTGCGGCGTGGGAGCGTCGCACGGTAGCACCGAACGCGAGACCGCCGAACGGACGAACGTCCGGTCGGCACACCTCGGGCTCGGTCGGCACACATCGGGCTCGACAGAGAAAGGAAAGTCGTTGCGGTACGAGATCCTCGGCCCCGTGCGCGTCGTCGACGGCGCGGAGCCGCGCACGATCGCGGCGCCCAAGCCGGAGACGTTGCTCGCGGCCCTGTTGGCGCGACAGGGACAGGTCCTGACGGTAGATCAGCTCGTGGGCGAGATCTGGGCGGGCCCGAGACCGCAGCGCGCGCGGTCCACCGTGCACGTGTACGTGTCCCGCCTGCGCGCCTTCCTGGGCGCACCGGGACCCGCGCGCACCGGCGTGATCACCACGAGCGCCGGCGGATACGTCCTGCACCCCGGCCCGGGCGCACTCGACGCCGACACCTTCCACGGCCTGGTCGAGCGCGGCCGGGACCGGAACACGGCGGGCCGACGGCACGAGGCGGCCGAGGTGTTCGCGGCCGCCCTGGAGCTGTGGCGCGGGGCGCCGTACGAGGGCGTCGCCCACGGGCCGATCGTGCGCGCGCACACCGCGCGTCTGGACGCCGCCCGCCTGGAGTGTCTCGAACTCCTGGTCGAGGCCCAGCTGGACCTGGGCCGCTACCGGGAGAGCGTGGCGCGCCTGTACGCGCTGACCGCCGAGTATCCGCTGCACGAGGCGTTCGCCCGGCACCTGATGGTCGCCCTGTACCGCTGCGGACGCCGCGCCGACGCGCTTGCCGTGTATCGCGACACTCGCGGCGCGCTGCGCGAGTCCCTCGGCCTGGAACCGTGCGGGCCGCTGCGCGAGATCCACCACGCGGTGCTCTCGGGCACCGAACTCCCGGGCGTGCGCGCGGATTCGCTCGCCGGCTGACCGGGGTGGCGCCGCCGCCCCGCGTCCTCCTCGTGCTTCCCCTTTCGGAAAGGATCGTCATGAGCACATCTCCCGTCGTGTCCGACACCTGGATCCGTCGCTTCCATCCGGCTGCGCCCTCCGCACCGCGCATCGTGTGCCTGCCGCACGCGGGTGGATCGGCGAGTTACTGGCATCCGCTCTCGGCGGCCCTGAACGACCGGTTCCAGGTGCTGGCGGTGCAATATCCAGGCCGGCAGGACCGCCGCGCCGAGCCGCCGATCGACGACATCGGCACCCTCGCCGACCGGATCACCACGGCCTTGCAGGCGTGGCTCGGCGACGACGACTCACCGGTGGTGTTGTTCGGCCACAGCATGGGCGCGGTCCTGGGCTTCGAGGTGGCGCGGCGCCTGCGGGTACCGCCGGCCGCGCTGATCGTCTCGGGTCGGCGGGCGCCGGACCGATACCGGGACGAGCACGTACACCGGCTCGACGACGCGTCCTTGCTGGCCGAGGTGCGCTCGCTCAGCGGCACCGAGTCGAGCCTGCTGGAAGACGACGAGGTGGTCCGCATGGTGCTGCCCGCCCTGCGCGCGGACTACCGCGCGATCGAGACGTACAAGATGGCGCCCGGCAACCCCCTGGAGTGCCCGATCACCGCGCTGATCGGCGACACCGACCCCAAGGTCACCGTCGACGAGGCGACGTCCTGGCGCGACCACACCATCGGCACGTTCGACCTGCACACCTTCACGGGCGGCCACTTCTACCTGACCCGACACGCGGCCGCCGTCGCCCAACGCATCGCGACCGCCGCCCGCGCGGCAACGTCGTAGCCGAGCCTCGGTCACGACCCCGACGACTGTCCGGCGGCCAGGGCCCGGCGGATCGCCCTTGCGGGGGCGGCCGCGTCGTAGTCCTCGGGGACGCCTTCGATCAGGATGATGTCGCCCTCGATGTGCCGCGAGCGCAACGGGGCGATCTCCTGGTACGCGGGCGAGTCCCACCAGGCTTGCGCGTCGGCGACCCCGGGGAAGCCGATCATCACGACGCTCCCGGTCCAGGCGCCTTCCTTCACGTCGTGCTGCGCGCCGCGCACGAGGAAGCGGCCGCCGTAGGGCTCGAAGGTGGCGACGATGCGCTCGATGTACTCGGCGACGTCCGGGTGCGGGGCGGCGTCCTGCAGGTTGGCTATGACGTAGGCGGTCATCGCTGCTCCTCGGGTGGTCGTGTTCTTGGTGATCACCACATTAGGGAGACGGGAACGACGGGGAATCGGACACGTATAGGTATTTTGGCGCCCGGCCCCTACCGGGCCCTGCAGGCGAACGGCGCCCCGGCTTCGACCGGGTCGCCGTATCCCGCAGGCCGCGGCCCGGTTTGCTAGCTTTCCCGGCGCGCGAACTGGCGCGCGATGACCATGCGTTGGATCTGGTTGGTGCCCTCGAAGATCTGCATGACCTTGGCCTCGCGCATGTAGCGCTCGACCGGGAACTCCCGGGTGTAACCGGCGCCGCCGAACACCTGGACCGCGTCCGTGGTGACCTTCATCGCCGCGTCCGTCGCGATCAGCTTGGCCACGCTGGCCTGGCGGCTGTACGGCCGGCCCAGATCCCGCCGCCGAGCCGCGTCCAGGTAGGTGGCCCGCGACGAGTCCACCGCGGCCGCCATGTCGGCCAACAGGAAGCCCAGCCCTTGGTGGTCGACGATCCGACGCCCGAACGCGGTGCGCTCGTTGGCGTAGTCGACCGCCGCGTCGAGCGCGGCCTGCGCCAGCCCCGTCGCACAGGCCGCGATGCCCAGTCGGCCCGAGTCCAGCGCGCCCAGCGCGATACCCAGGCCCTGGCCCTCGGCGCCGATCAACCGGTCGCCCGCCACGAGCGCGCCGTCCCAGTGCGCCGTGGTCGTCGGTACGGCGTTGAGGCCCATCTTCTCCTCGGGCCGACCGAACGCCAGGCCCTCGGCCTCGCCCGGCGCGAGGAAGCACGAGATGCCCCGGCTGCCCTCGCCGGTACGTGCGAACAACGCGTAGAAGTCGGCCTTTCCGCCATGCGTGATCCACGCCTTGGTACCGGTGATCCGATACCCCTCGGCCACCGGCGCGGCCTTGCAGACGATCGCCGCCGCGTCCGAGCCCGCGTGCGGTTCGGACAGGCTGTAGCCGCCGACCTGCGCGCCCTCCAGCATCGCCGGCAACCAACGTTCGCGCTGCGCGTCGGTGGCGTAGGTGGCCAGCGGGAAGCAGGCCAGTGTGTGCACGCTCGTGGCGACCGCGACAGCCGCCCACCGTGCGGCGAGTTCCTCCAGGACCTGGAGGTAGACCTCGTAGGGCTGGCCGCCCCCGCCGTGCTCCTCGGGGTACGGCAGACCGAGCAGACCGATCTCGCCCAGGAGCTTGAACAACCCCTCCGGGTACGCCTCTTCGCGTTCGTACCGGGCGGCCTTGGGGGCCAACTCCCGGTCGGCGACCGTGCGGGTGAGGTCGAGCAGGTCTTCGGCTTCGCGCGTGGGCAGAAGGCGGTCGACGGGCACGAATACTCCGGAGGTGGTGTAGGGATGAGCAGGGGTCAGCCGGCGGACACGAGGGGCTGCGGCTCGGATATGGGAGCCGGCGCGGACAGCCCCGCCCGGGCGACCCGGACCGACGCCCGATACTCGGCCACCCGCGCCAGCTTGATGTCCTCGTAGCCGCGAATCGCCTCGGGCAGCGCGACCAGCGCGACCATCGCATCGGCGTTGTCCGGGCCCAACTCGTCCAGCGCGCCGCGCACCAAGTCCCGATACTCCGCGACCAGTTCACGCTCGACCCGACGCACCTTGGCGTAGCCGAAGACGTCCCAGCGCGTCCCGCGCAGCCCGCGCGCCGCCCGCAGCGCCCGAAACGCGGGGGTCGCGGTGCGCCGCAGCCGGATCTTGCGGTTCATCCCCAGGTAGCGCAGCACGGGCGGGTGCAAAAGCACCGAGACCTTGGCGTCCGCGCCGAACTCGTCGTCGCGGCGGGCCTGTTCGACCGTGTCCAGGTGCAGCCGCGCAACCTCGTACTCGTCCTTGTACGCCATCAGGTGGTGCAGCGCCTTCGCGTACGCCACCGCGACCCGCTCACCCGCCTCGATTCCGGCGCGCTCGACGGCGGCCGTGCGGATCGAGCGCACGTCGTCGGCGTAACGCCGTGCGTAGGCGGCGTTCTGATAGCCGGTCAGGTTGGCGATCCGGGTACCGAGCACGTCGCGCAACGAGTCCCCACCCGAGGCCGCCGCCAACTCGGCCGACACCGCGTCGATGTCCACCACCGCGCGCTCGGGCACGGCGACGGCGGCAAGCACCGCCGCCGGGTCCACCGCCATCGCCCGGCCCCAGCGAAACGCCGCGAGGTTCTTGTCCACCGCCGCGCCGTTGAGCCGAATGGCCGCCTCGATCGCGTCCGCCCCCAGCGGCAGACAGCCGTGCTGGAACGCCGCGCCGATCACGATCATGTTGGCCGGCATGTGGTCCGCGAACAGCGCCTCGGACAGGCCCAGCGCGTCCAGGTACAGGTTGTCCGCGCGTCGTGTGCACGCGCCGATCTGCTCCAGCGCGTCCGTGGGTGAGCCCGGCAGCGCGATCTGGTTGGTGATCATCGCCGCCGTCGGCACGATCGCGGTGTTGACCACGGCGATGGTGCGCTCCGGGTCGGCCGTCGCCAGGTTGCTCTCGGCCGCGACGCCCAGCAGGTCGAGCCCGATCAGCACGTCGGCCGTGGCCCGCGAGGCGCGCAGCGCGCCGACGATCGGTCGCGTCGAGATCCGCAGGTCGGACACCACGGGACCGCCCTTTTGGGCCAGCCCCGTCTGCTCCAGGCCGGCCGCGCTCAGGCCGTCCAGGTGCGCGGCCATCTGGAGGATCGAGGACACCGTGACCACGCCGGTGCCACCGATACCGGGCATCCGGATCAGTACGTCGGTCTTCGCGTCGGGGCCGGCCCCGCCGAACCGGTCGACCGGAAGCGGCAGTTCGATCGGCAGCGCGGGCACCGCGCGGGCCTTGCGGGTGCCCGGCTCGACCAGCAGGAACGACGGGCAGTCGCCCTTGAGGCAGCTGAAGTCCGAGTTGCAGGACGCCTGGTGGATGTGCGTCTTGCGGCCGAATTCGGTGTCCACCGGCTGTACCGACAGGCACGTGGACTTGTCGCCGCAGTCTCCGCAACCTTCGCAGACGCGCTCGTTGATCACGACCTTCTCGACGGGCGTGGGCAGTTGGCCGCGCTTGCGCAGCCGCCGCTCTTCCGCCGCGCACCGGTCGTCGTGCACGAGCACCGTGACGCCGTCGATCGCCGCGAGGTCGCGCTCGGCCTCGGACAGCAGGTCGCGGTGTCGTACGACGGCGATCGGGTCGAGCCGGACACCGTTGTAGGAGCGGGGATCGTCGGTGGTCACGACCACCTTGCGTACCCCTTCCACGGCCAGCCAACGGGTCAACGCCGGTATGTCCAGGCGCCCTTCGGCCTTTTGGCCACCGGTCATCGCGACCGCGTCGTTGTACAGGATCTTGTAGGTCATCTTCACGCCGGCCGCCACCGCCGCGCGCACGGCCAGCGAGCCCGAGTGGTGGAACGTGCCGTCGCCCAGGTTCTGTACGAAGTGCGCGTCGTCGGTGAACGGCGCGAGGCCGATCCACTGCGCGCCCTCGCCGCCCATCTGGGTCAATCCGAGTTGATGGCCGCGACCCTTGCCGTCCAGGGCGATCATCACGTGGCAGCCGATGCCCACGCCGACCAGGGTGTCGTCGGCGGTGCGGGTGGACGCGTTGTGCGGACAGCCCGAGCAGAAGTACGGGGTGCGCGAGGCCACCATCGGCAGCGCGATCCGGCTCGGCCGCTTGGGCGACAGCAGTTGTACGTGCGCGGCGGCTCCGGCCGGGAGCGCGTCCGCGCCGATCCGCGCGGCGAGTGCCTTGGCGACGTCCTCGGCGCCGAGCGTGCCGCGCGCGGTCAGCAGTACCCGGCCGCTCTCGTCGTGCCGGCCCACGATGCGCGGCGCGTCGGGGCGCCGATACAGCGCCTCCTTGAGCCGGCCCTCCAGGAAAGGCACCTTGTCCTCGACCACCAGGACCTCGTCCAGACCCGCCGTCAGCTCCGCCAACTCCGCGTCGTCCAGCGGGAACGGCATGCCGAGCCGGATCAGCCGCAGGCCGAGCGCGGCGCCCGCCTCGTCGTCCAGGCCCAGGTCGGCGAGCGCGCGCTCGACCACCGCGAACGCGGTACCGGACGCGAGCACGCCGATCCGCGCCGTGGGGGAGTCGCGAACGATCCGGTTCAGGCCGTGGGTACGGGCGTACGCGCGGGCCAGGTTCAGGCGGCGGGTGAGCATGTCGTGCTCGGCGTCGAGCGCCGCCGGACCGACCAGGGTGGGGGTGGTGCCCCGCTTGGTCGCCACCGGTACGGGAATGTCCTTGCCCCACTCGGACACATCCACGGTGGTGGACCCGTCGGCGATGTCGGCCACGATCTTCAGGCCGGTCCACAGCCCGCACGCGCGCGACATCGCGACCGCGTGCAGACCGAACTCGACGATCTCACCGATCGAGCCGGGGGCCAGGAGCGGCATCGACAGGCTCTCCACCATGGGCTCACACGAGCTCGGCACGGTGGACGACTTGCTGCCCGGGTCGTCGCCTATCCACGCGACGGCGCCGCCCAGCGGGGCGGTGCCCGCCATCGTCGCGTGCCGGATCGCGTCGGCGGCCCGGTCCAGGCCGGGGTTCTTGCCGTACCAAAAGCCGGTCACGCCGACGTGCCGGGCGCCGGGCGTCTGGTCGACGAGCTGGCTGCCGGCCACGGCGGTGGCCGCGAGTTCCTCGTTGAGGCCGGCCCGGAAGACCACTCCGGCGGGGTCCAGGAAGCGCTTCGCCCGGCCCATCTCCAGGTCCACGCCACCCAGCGGCGAGCCCTGGTATCCGCTTACGAAGACGCGCGTGTCCAATCCCCGCTCGGCGTCCAGGCGACGCTGTTCGAGCGTCAGGCGCACCAGGGCCTGGATCCCGGAGATCAGGACGCGCCCGCTTTCGGCGGTGTACTTGTCATCGAGTGACACCGAAGCCTGTTCTGCGCGCACGGGAGCCTCCTCCGTCGAACGGGGTGTGGGGTGGGGACGAACGGGTGAAGCGGTGTGAAGCCGGTACCGGTGCGAGGCCGGGGTGGGAGTGCGGCAAGCACACCAACACCGATCCGCGGGCGCAAGTACCTTGCGGAATATCCGCCCCAAGACGCAAAATTCTTGCCTGAGACAGGCCGGAGCGGATTTTGTTTGTGCGCACCGAGCCGTGACGAAGGCCGCCCTCGGGCCCGACATCGACCTCTGCGATTCCCTGCGGTCCCCGCGTCCCCCTGCGGTGGCCCGTCCGCCGGCCCGTCCGCCCCGATGAAGGAGTTGTGCAATCCATGGCCGCCACCGAGATCGACGACATCGACCACCGCATCCTGCGGATGCTGCGCGAGGACGGCCGACGCACGTTCTCCGAGATGGCGGGTCTGGTCGGCCTGTCGGTCGCCGCCGTCAAGCGGCGCGTGGACCGGTTGCGCGAGGAGGGCGTGATCACCGGATTCACCGTGCAGATCGACCATGCCAAGCTCGGGTGGGGAGTCGAGGCGTTCACCGAGTTGCGCTACCCCGGCAGCATGCCGGTGAGCGAGATCGTGCGCACGGCGACGGACGCCCCCGAGGTCCAGGCGGTGTACACGATCGCGGGCGACCCCGACGCGCTCATCCACGTCCGCGTCCGCGACATCACCCACCTCCAGCAGGTCATCGACCACTTCCGCCGCAACGGCAACGTGACCGGCACGAAAACGCTCATGGTGCTCGGGTCGTGGACGCGCGAGGGGTGACGATCGGGCCGTTGGGTAGCGGACAACCGCACCGAACCGGCGAGCGAGAGGCGACACCATGAGCGACCCCGACGTACGCGAACTGCACGACTTGCGCGAATTCGCCGACGTCGAGCGGCTGTACTCGGGCATCTGGCCGTCGATCCCCGGCACTGGACCGGTGATCAGCGTCGAGTTGCTGCGGGCGCTGTCGCATGCCGGGAACTACGTGGCGGGCGCGTACCACGACGGCCGGCTCGTCGGCGCGACCGTCGCGTTCTTCGCCGCCCCGGTCGGCGAGGCCTTGCACTCGCACGTCACCGGCGCGGTCGCGGGCAGCGGCGTGGGCTTCGCGCTCAAACAGCACCAGCGGGACTGGGCGTTGGCCCGCGGCCTGGAGCGGATCACGTGGACCTATGATCCGCTGATCCGCCGCAACGCCTACTTCAACCTGGTCAAGCTGGGCGCCCGCCCGGAGCAGTACCTGCCGTCCTTCTACGGCGAGATGATCGACACCGTCAACAGCGGCGACGACAGTGACCGGGCCCTGGTGGTCTGGCACTTGGACGACCCCGCCGTCAAAGCCGCCGCACGCGGCGAGCCGGCGACCGTATCGGCCCCGAACGAGGCACTGTTGACCGAACGGGACGGCCTGCCGGTGGTACGCGACAACGACGCCCGCACCGTACTGGTCGCCGTACCGGCCGACATCGAGGCCCTGCGCCGCACCGCCCCCGAGGCCGCGAAAGCCTGGCGAACCGCGCTGCGCGACGTATTGGGCGAACAACTGGCGCAGGGCGCCCAGATCGTCGGCTTCGACCGCGAAGCAGGCTACGTGGTGACCCGGGAACGCTGACGCGCCCTCACGACGACCGAACCGCGCAGCCCCTCCGTCGGCCCGGACGCGGAAAGCCACGCCGGGTTTCCGTGTGCGCCCGAACTCGGCGCACTCGCGTCCAGGCAGGGCGGCGCGGATCGGGGGCAAGGTTTTGGCGGTACTGGCCTTTGTGGTCGGCGTTTTGGTGCCGCCTTGTGCTCAGCCCCCGGCCGGTGTGGTGGACTTCGGGTTACTGTGCGGCGGGTGTCGTGGGCGGTTCGGCGTGGGGTCCTTGGGATTGTCCTCGGTGTGCGTTCGTGGGTGGGGTTCGTGCTGTGGCTGCGGGCGGGGTTACTTGCCGCAGAATTCGGCCTCGACGATGCGGTCCTGGGGGCCGCCCCAGTCGGCGTTGTAGTTGATTGACAGGGCGTGGTCGCCGTTGGTGGTCACCAGGGTTTCCGACCCGGAGCCCTGGATTCCTCCGTTGTGGCCCCACAGATCCTTGCCGCAGGACGACTTCACCTTCATCAGGCCCAGGCCGTAGGAGAGGTTCGTCCCCTTGATCGGCACGGTGGTGGTCATCTCGTCGAGTTGGCGGGGCTTGAGGAGTCGCCCCGACATCAGGGCCTGGTAGAAGCGGTTGAGGTCTCCCGTGGTGGAGACGATCTCGCCGCCCGCGCCGGCGATGGAGGGGTTGAGTTCGGTGACGTCGTAGAGCGGGCTGTCCGGCTCGCCGGGGGCGTCCAGGGATCCGGTCAGCTTCGAGTACGCGCGGCCGGCGGGTCGGGGCATGCGTGATTCGGTGCCGGGGAGGGTGGTGGCGTTCAGGTGCAGCGGGCGCAGGATGCGGCGTTCGATCTCGTCGGCGTAGGCGCGTCCGGTTGCTTTTTCGATGACCATGCCGGCGACGGTGTAGTTGGTGTCGGAGTAGTGCCAATCGGCACCGGGAGCGAAGTCGGGTTTGTGGGTCATGGCGAGTGCGACGATCCGTCGGGGGCTCCAGGTGTCGAAGCGGTTGCGCAGGAAGTCGGTGGAGAACGCGGTGTGTTGGAAGTCCTTGTCCTCGGTGTAGCTGTAGATCCCGCTGGTGTGGTTGAGGATCTGCCGCAGGGTGATCCGGGTGCCGTCGTGTCCGTTTCCCTGGATCAGGCCGGGCAGCCAGTGGTCCACCGTGTCGTCGAGACTCAGCTTGCGCTCGGCCGCCAGTTGGAGCATCACCGTGGCGACGAAGGTCTTGGTGATCGAGCCGGCCCGGTAGCGATCCTCCGCCCGCCGCGGCACGCCGGTGCGCAGGTCGGCGGTGCCGGCTTGGCCGAACCACCGGTCCCGGTCGCCCCGTTGCGCGCTCGCGACCGCCCCGGGTATGCCCGCCGCGACCGCGGCGTCGACGGCCTCCTGGGTGGCCCGGTGGTCGCCCCGCGCCCGCTGCGTCGTCTGGGATTCCGCCGCCCGGGCGGGCGTCGCCAGGGCGCCGGCCACCACCGCGGCCGTGACCACACCCACCACGCCGACCCCGAACCCGGTCCGGCCCGACCGCGTCACGGTTGCGCGCGCTTTACCGGGTGACGGGGGTCCGCCGGATTCGGCGGCCGATGTCCCCGTGGGCCCGCGTCGGGAAGGACGGTGGCTGGGGTACTCGTACTCGGACACGAGAAGGCTCCTGAACGTCGGTGCGGTACATCGCTTACCGGACCAAGCCTTTCGCGGCCGCCGCCGCGAGGGGATCCGGCTACCCGCCGACTCCCCGATCCGGTTCACCCCCGGCCGACGGTGGGTCTGGACCCACCCACGGTCGGCCGGGTCGTCGACCGTGAGCAGCCCCCTACGGAGAGCACGCGAACGGCCGGACCCGCGTACCGGAACGCGGGCGAGAAAGCAGTACTCGGGTCCTCGTGCCGCAGAAGGAAGCCGTCGGCCATACCGCTTCCCTAGTCTCGGCGCATGCGATCACACGAGCATGCTCACGACCAGTGCGACACTCGAAATGACGTACGCATAAAGGGGATTCGCTTGCGCGGCGACCATCGCCGGGGCTCCCGAACGTTGTTGTCGGCGGCCGCGTTCGCCCTGTGTCTCGGCGCGACCGTGGGGGCCGCGCCCGCTCAGGCGGGCAACTCCACCGACCCGGTACGGGCCCTGTCGCGGGCGGCGCAGACGTTGGGTTCGACCCAGCCCGGCGGGTCCGACAACGATCTGCGGGCCTTCGACCGCATGATCGGCAACGCCTCCGTCGTCGGAGTGGGGGAGGCCACGCACGGATCGAACGAGTTCCGCGCGTTCAAGGACCGTCTCTTCCGCCACCTCGTCGAACGTCAGGGCTTCACCACGTTCGCCTTCGAGACGAGCTGGAGTACCGGCCTGCGGCTGAACGACTGGGTGCAGACCGGTCGGGGCGACCTGTCGAAGATCATGGACGAAGAGTTCCAGCACGCGAACGTGATCTGGAATACGGAGGAGACCAAGACCCAGTTCCGCTGGATGCGGGAGTGGAACCGGACCCACCCCAACCGTCCCGTCCAGGTCGTGGGTGACGACGTGGGCTACGCGGGGCCGGAGTTGTTCGACACCGTGACCGCATACGTGGCCCGGTGGTATCCGGACCTGCTGCCGGAGGTGCAGCGTCTGTACCGCGAGTCGCGACCCACCGGCACCGCCGGCGAGGCCATGGGGAGCTGGGAGAAGATTCCGCTCGCCGATCGCGAGCGCATGCGGGGAGACGTCCAGCGGGTGTTGCGACTGCTGGAGCAGCGGCCGGCGGGGGCGGATCCCCGGCAGCACGCGCTGATCCTTCAGCACGCGCGCTCCATTGCCCAGGTCGGCACGCTCTGGGGATTCGACTTCACCAAGGACGTCCCGGCGATGATGCGCTACCGGGACCAGCAGATGGCCGCCAACACCCTGTGGTGGCACGACCGTACCGGCTCGCGCATCCTGCTGTCCGCGCACAACGGTCACGTCGCGGAGATCACGTCCAGCCCCGAGAGCTACCCCAAGCTCCAGGGCGAGTTCCTTGCCGACCGGCTCGGCAAGCGCTACGTCAGCGTCGGTTTCACCTTCGGGCAGGGCGACTTCAACGCGTGGGAGGCGGGGGACCCCGCCAAGGCGCTGCGTTCGGTGACGCTCGGGCCGGGGACCTCGGCCGGCAACGAACACACCCTGGAGCAGGTGTCCGGGCGCGACTACTATCTCGACACCCGCGACGCGCCGGCAGCGGCTCGCACGTGGCTGAACAACGCCCGGCCCACCCGAAGCCTGGGCGCCGAGTGGCCGATCCCGGAGTACGAGACCGTCAACCTCAAGAAGTCCTACGACGTTCTCGTCCACCTGCACCGCGTGACCGCCACCCACCTGGGCTGAGTTTGTGACCCGGCGCCGAATCCGGGATTCGTCCGGCCCGCCTCCGCGCCCACGCG
>NZ_WWJX01001271.1 GCF_009865215.1 Streptomyces sp. SID3343
CACCCTTTTTTGGTCCTCAAGCGCCGGACGGGCTGGAGGGTGGCCTCAGGCGCCGGCCGGGCTGGATGGTTGCCCTCAAACGCCGGCCGGGCTGGATGGTTGTCCTCAAACGCCGGACGGGCTGAAGGGTGGCCTCAAACGCCGGCCGGGCTGGATGGGTGGCCTCAAGCGCCGGACGGGCTGAAAGGTGGCCCGGATGTCGGTGGGGTTTGAGGGGGGCTGTTGTGGTGGGGCTAGGGTCGCGGCGTGATGACTGTCGTTTGGGTTTTGCTTGCGGTGGTTGCTGTTGGGGTTTATTTGAGTTGGACGGCTGGGCGGCTGGATCGGCTGCATGCTCGGGTGGATTCGAGTCGGGCCGCGTTGGATGCGCAGTTGTTGCGGCGGTCGGCGGTGGCGCAGGAGATCGCCACGTCGGGGTTGCTCGATCCGGCTTCGTCGCTTGTGTTGACGGGCGTGGCGCACGAGGCGCGGAACGCGGCCGAGGACGAGCGGGAGGTGGCGGAGAGCGACCTGTCGCGGGCGTTGCGGATCGTGTTCGAGGATCCCGCGCAGGCCGATGATCTGCGGGCCCGCCCCGGTGGCGAGGAACTGGTCGCGGAGCTTCAGACCGCGGTGCGCCGGGTGCCGATGGCGCGGCGCTTCCACAACGACGCGGTCCGGGGGGCGCGCGCGGTGCGCCGGCATCGGCTCGTGCGGTATCTGCGGCTCGCGGGCCACGCCCCGTACCCCGTCACGTTCGAGATGGACGACGAGGAACCGCACACTCTCGTGCCGGGTGGCTCCTGAGAGGAGCCAACCGCAAGCCACTGTGGACAGATTGGCCCGGGTAATTTGCCGGGGTGGCGTGACATTAGGATCCACCTCACCCGTACGATGGAGCCAACCGTCGTCGATCGCATCTGTGTGAGGTCATCCGTGTCCACCACCCCCGCATCCCCCCAGACCGGTACCGAGCTGGTCAAGCGCGGTATGGCCGAGCAGCTCAAGGGCGGCGTCATCATGGACGTCGTCAACGCCGAGCAGGCCAAGATCGCCGAGGACGCGGGCGCGGTGGCCGTCATGGCCCTCGAGCGCGTGCCCGCCGACATCCGCAAGGACGGCGGCGTCGCGCGCATGTCGGACCCCGACATGATCGACGGCATCATCGGCGCGGTGTCCATCCCGGTGATGGCCAAGGCCCGGATCGGCCACTTCGCCGAGGCCCAGGTCCTCCAGGCACTCGGCGTGGACTACATCGACGAGTCCGAGGTGCTGACCCCGGCCGACGAGTCGAACCACATCAACAAGTGGAAGTTCACGACCCCCTTCGTGTGCGGTGCCACCAACCTCGGCGAGGCCCTGCGCCGCATCACCGAGGGTGCGGCGATGATCCGCTCCAAGGGTGAGGCCGGCACCGGCAACGTCGTCGAGGCCACCCGCCACATGCGCACGATCCTCAAGGACATCAAGCAGCTCTCGGTCCTCGACGAGGACGAGCTGTTCGTGGCCGCGAAGAACCTCCAGGCGCCGTACGCGCTCGTCAAGGAGGTCGCCGAGGCCGGCAAGCTCCCGGTCGTGCTGTTCACCGCGGGCGGCATCGCCACCCCGGCCGACGCGTCGATGATGATGCAGCTCGGCGCCGAGGGCGTGTTCGTCGGCTCCGGCATCTTCAAGTCGGGCGACCCGGCCAAGCGCGCCAAGGCGATCGTGGACGCGACCCTGCACTTCGACGACCCGGACGTGATCGCCAAGGTCTCGCGCGGTCTCGGCGAGGCGATGGTCGGCATCAACATCGACACCCTCCCGGCCGAGCAGCGCTACGCCGGTCGCGGCTGGTAGTCGACCCCCACCGGGTACCACTCGCACCTTCGGTACCCACTTGTACACGCTGCGCAGCCGGGCCCGAACGCGACCGCGTTCGGGCCCGGCTCGGTAGCTGCCACACCCGCCGCCACGGTTGCCACTACGACTCGGACGAGGTTGACGTGTCCACTCCCATCATCGGTGTCCTCGCGCTCCAGGGTGACGTGCGCGAGCACGCCATCGCGCTCGCCGAGGCCGACGCCATCGCGCGCCCCGTGCGCAAGGTCGAGCAGTTCGCCGACCTCGACGGACTCGTCATCCCCGGTGGCGAGTCGACGACCATGTCCAAGCTCGCGGTGTCCTTCGGCCTGTTCCCCGCACTGCGCGAGCGGGTCGCGGCCGGCATGCCGGTGTACGGCTCGTGCGCGGGCATGATCATGCTGGCCGACAAGATCCTGGACGGCCGCGAGGACCAGGAGACGGTCGGCGGGATAGACATGATCGTGCGGCGCAACGCTTTCGGGCGGCAGAACGACTCGTTCGAGGCCGACATACCCTTCGCCGCGCTGGAGGGTGACGAGCCCATGCACGGTGTTTTCATCCGTGCTCCGTGGGTCGAATCGGTGGGTGCCCGAGTCGAGGTGCTGGCGCGGCTGACGGCCGAACCGTACGCGGATCGCATCGTCGCGGTGCGCCAGGGAAACCTGCTCGCGACCTCGTTCCACCCCGAGTTGACCGGTGACAACCGCGTGCACGCCTACTTCGTCGACATGGTCCGTGCCGCGATCCAAGGGGTGTGAGAACACGTCCCGGCCACGCGCGCCGGTAGGATCCTTCCCGCCTGTACAGGCCCGTGCAGCGCAACCCGCGACCGAAGGAGTAGAGGCGGATGTCCGGCCACTCAAAGTGGGCGACCACCAAGCACAAAAAGGCCGTCATCGACGCCCGGCGCGGAAAGCTCTTCGCCAAGCTGATCAAGAACGTCGAGGTGGCGGCACGGACCGGCGGCGGTGACATCGCCGGCAACCCGACGCTCTACGACGCCATTCAGAAGGCGAAGAAGTCGTCGGTACCGAACGACAACATCGATCGTGCGGTCAAGCGCGGCTCCGGTGCGGAGGCCGGGGGCGCCGACTACCAGGCCATCACGTACGAGGGTTACGGTCCCAACGGCGTCGCGGTGCTGATCGAATGCCTCACCGACAACCGCAACCGCGCGGCGTCCGACGTGCGCGTCGCGATGACCCGCAACGGCGGCTCGATGGCCGACCCGGGTTCGGTGTCGTACATGTTCACCCGCAAGGGTGTCGTGATCGTTCCGAAGAACGACCTGAGCGAGGACGACGTGCTGACCGCCGTGCTCGACGCGGGCGCCGAAGAGGTCAACGACCTCGGCGAGACCTACGAGGTGGTCAGCGAGGCGACCGACATGGTCGCCGTGCGGACCGCGCTCCAGGCGGCCGGCATCGACTACGACTCGGCGGACGCCAACTTCATCCCCAGCGTCTCGGTGGAGCTGGACGAAGAGGGCGCGCGCAAGATCTTCCGCCTGATCGAGGCGCTCGAGGACAGCGACGACGTCCAGGACGTGTGGGCGAACTTCGACGTCAGCGACGAGGTCATGGAAAAGATCAACGAATAGATCGACGGATGGATCGACGAGTCGATCGGCGAGTGGGTCGACGAACAGGGCGACAGTGCTCGGCGGCCGAGCGGTCGATCGCACGAAGGGTCGGTGGGACGAGCCACCGGCCCTTCGCGTTTTCCGGCACGTGTAGCCCGTATGTGTGCCGGGCCGGTCTACCGGGCTACGGGTTGGTGTTTATGACGTACAGCAGGAAGCTCACGTACCACCCCGAGAACGCCGCTCCCGCGATCAGCACCGAGATCACCACGCCGCGCGGCCACTTGGCCATCAAACGCGCGAGCGGCAGCACGATCGTGAACGCCGGGAGCATGAAGCGCGGCTTGGAGTGGAAGAACCAGTCGTTGCTGGTGGTCAGCGCGAGGAACATCACCACGCCGCCGTAGACGTGCACGGGCAGCGGGGTTCGCCGGTCGCGGAAGGACCAGATCGTCAGTCCGACCGACAGGATGATCACGAACGTGCAGACCACGTAGATCGGTCGGCCCACGTGGGTCAGATATTTGTTCATCCACTGGACGGTGCTGACGCCCCAGTCCATCCGCAGGTGGAACGCCTTGTCCTGGATCCAGATCCAGCCGTCGGCCCGGCCCGCGAGCCATCCCACCCACGCGATGAAGCCCACGCACGCCAGCGGCGAGATCAGCGTCGCGAGCACCGGGCGGCGCGCCCGCGGCGCCAGCAGCCCCACCCGCCGGCCGTCCTCGCGGCGCTCCAGGACGATTGCCAGCGCGGCCACGCCGAGCGCGGCGACGAGCGCGAACGCGGTGTTGCGGGTCAGTCCGGCGAGCAGACACAGCACGCACGCCAGGGTCCACTGCCGGCGCAGGACCGCGAGCAGACCCCACGACGCGAAGGCGACGAACAGCGCCTCGGAGTAGACCATCGTCAGCACCATCGAGCCCGGCGCGACGGCCCACAGGAGCGCGAACAAGGTGGCGACCCGGTGGCTGCCGGTCACCTCGCGCCCGAGCGCGTACAGGCCCCACGCGGCGACGGCGCCCGCGACCAGCGTCACGACCATGCCGGCGTCGAGGGCGGACAGGCCGGTCAGGTCCGAGACGAGGCGCACCGCCCACGGATAGCCGGGGAAGAACTCGACGTTGCTCCAGTACGGCTTGCCGGTCGGCGACACGGCGATCTTGTCCACGTAGCCGAAGTCCGCGATGTCGCGGAACCACACGCCGTCCCACGAACCCACCATCGACCAGAACGGCTTCTTGGTGGCGAACGCCATCAGACCCAGGACCACGAGGTTGATCGCGCGCGCGATCAGGTAGCCGACGACCGCGGTACGAGCGGGCCGGAACGAGAGCGAGGTGCGGTGCCAGGTGTCGCCGGCGGCGGAGCGAAGGCGCTCGACGACGAGGGCCGCCCCGGTCGTGTCGGTGGTCGCCGGCACGCTGCTCGCGTCCTTCTCGGCGGCCGGTGGGGTCTCCGCGACCGGCGTGGACGGCGTCGACATGAAAACCTTCCGGGCGGCGACGGGACAGTCTCAAACCGACCCTAGCGCCGCCCCGGGGGGCTCACGTGCGACGACGGACCTGCCGGGCCGGCGAGCGGCGGCGGGGGTCGTCGGGGGTCATGGGGGTCATCGACCGGACAAGCGTACGTGTCGCCCGAACGAGTGATCACGGAGTGGCGGAACCGAGCCGGCCGGCAGGGCTGCACTAGGGTTTGTCCGAACGAACAGGTGTTCGTATCGACGGGGCCGTTCGGGTGGTAGGCATCGGTGGTCCGGCGGGTGTATCGGTGGACCGATCGGGTGTGTGGGTGGCTCGGGCGAGGTGCGTCGGTGGGCCGGACGGGTGCCTCGACGGACCGGCCGGGTCGAACCGACCGCCCCGGGTGTACGACCGAACAAAGCGCGGGACGGCGACACAGCGCCCGCCGGGGACGAAAGGGGCGCGGCATGCGGGTCTTGGGGGTCGACCCCGGTCTGACCCGATGCGGTGTCGGGGTCGTCGACGGCGCGGTGGGCAAACCGCTGCGGATGGTCGAGGCCGGCGTCGTGCGTACGCCCGCCGAAGCGGCGATCGACGCGCGTCTGCTGGGCATCGAGCAGGGCCTCGAGGAGTGGCTGGACCGGCATCGACCCGACTGCGTGGCGGTCGAGCGGGTCTTCAGCCAGCACAACGTGAGCACCGTGATGGGCACCGCGCAGGCCTCCGCCGTGGCGATCGTGTGCGCGGCCCGGCGCGGCCTGCCGGTGACGCTGCACACGCCCAGCGAGGTCAAGGCCGCGGTCACCGGCAGCGGTCGCGCCGACAAGGCCCAGATCGGGGCCATGGTGACCCGTATCCTTCGTCTCGACGGTCCGCCGAAACCGGCCGACGCCGCCGACGCGGTCGCCCTCGCGATCTGCCACATCTGGCGCGGCGGCGCCTCCGACCGGC
>NZ_WWJX01001272.1 GCF_009865215.1 Streptomyces sp. SID3343
CGGCGCCGCAGGCGGTACCGACGACGAAGGCTCGGCGGAGTTCGGCGTCGAGTTCGGCGTGGCCGGCGGTGCGCACTACCGGTTTCGCCTCGACGCGGGCCCCGACTTTCGCCCCGAGCCGATCCTCCCGGCCCCCGACGCGCCGGCGCCACCGGCTCGGCACGCGCCCGCCGACTTCGCCCCCTATGCCTCCGCCGCACAGGCGTGGCGCGAGCGCGGCGACGAACTGCGGCTGACCGGCATGCGCTGCGCGAAGTGCGAGGCCCCCGAGTACCCGCCCGCGCCCGCGTGCCCCACGCACGGCGCCGGCACCGACCTCGTCCCGCACGAGATCGCCCGCACCGGGCGGGTGTTCACCCGCACCCGCGACCACGTCTTCCCGATCGACGGCCCGCACACCATGGCCGTCGTCGAACTCGCCGACGGCGCCCGCTTCTACGGCCAGGTCGCCGCCGGTCACGACGTCGCGATCGGCGACGCGGTCGAACTCGTCCTGCGTCGCGTGCCCACCGGCGCGGGTGCCGCGCCGCGCTGGTTCTGGAAGATCCTGCCCACCGCCGCCCCGACCGGAGGCTGACCGTGCCCATATCCCGCGAAGTGGCGGTGGTCGGCACCGGGGTGACCCCCTTCGGTGTCCTGTACGACCGCCCCTACCTCAGCCTGCTCCACCAGGCGGCCGACGAGGCCGTCGCCGACGCCGGCATCGAGCTCGACCGGGTCGAGGCCGCCTGGCTGGGCACCGCCGAGCCCCTGCTCGCCGCGCTGATCGGCGACTCGGGCGCCGCCGTCACCGAAGCCCTCGGCTTCGCCCCGCGCCCGGTGACTCGGGTGAGCAACTTCTGCGCGACCGGCATGGAGGCCGTCCGGGGCGCGGCTCTGGCGGTCGCCGCGGGCGAGTACGACGTGTGCATCGCGATCGGCGCCGAGAAGATGCGCGACGTCGCGCCGCGCGGCTCGCTCGTGGCCAAAACCGTCGAACAGTCCCACCCCGCGATGGCCAAAGGTCGTACCGCGCCGGGGCAGTTCGCCCTGGTGGCCGCACGCTACCTGCACGAATACGGCTACGGCCGCGACGCGCTCGCGCAGGTCGCGGTCAAGAACCACGCCAACGCGGTACACAACCCCAAAGCCCACTTCCGCAGCGTGATCACGACCGACCAGGTGCTCGCGGCGCCCATGGTCGCCGACCCGCTCGGCCTGCTCGACTGCACGCCCACCACCGACGGTGCCGCCGCCGTGGTGATCGCGTCGCGGCGCTGGGCCGAACGGTACGCCCGCCGCTACGCCCTGATCGAGGGCATCGCCGTGGCGTCCTACGCCGGCTACTACCCGGCGCTGTTTCGCACCGACAACGACTTCCTGGGCTTCGCCGCGACCCGCGATGCCGCCGCCGCCGCGTATCGCCAGGCCGGCATCACCGACCCGCGCGCCCAACTCGACGTGGTCGAGTGCCACGACTGCTTCACCATCACCGAGATCGTCAACACCGAAGACCTGGGCCTGTTCGGGCGCGGCCGAGGCGGCGCCGAACTCCTCGCGGGCGCCACCGCCGCCGACGGCGACATCCCCGTCAACGTCTCCGGCGGCCTCCAGTCCTGCGGTCACCCGGTCGGCGCCACGGGCGTGCGGATGGTCGCCGAGATCACCGACCAGGTCACCGGCCGCGCGGGCACCCGCCAACTCCCGGGCGCCCGGCGCGGCTTGGCCCACAACCTCGGCGGACCGGGAGCGGTCGCCGCCGTCACCGTGCTGGGGGCGCCGTGAGCACCGTTCCGCTCCGGCCGCAAGGGGCGCGGACGCCGCGCGCGCGTGGCCGACGTGAAACACGTTCCTGGGGTCATTTGTGCAGGTCAGCGGACGCCGCGCGCGCGTGGCCGACGTGCCGCCGGCGGGCGTTCGCC
>NZ_WWJX01001273.1 GCF_009865215.1 Streptomyces sp. SID3343
GGCCCTCGCGGCGGCGGTGCGCGCGGGCGCGCTGGGCCGACTGACCGTGGAGAAGGCCGACGGGCAGGAGGCGTTGACCTCTTCCCTGGGCAAGGCCCTCGAAGCAGCCGGATTCCACGCGACCCCCAAGGGCCTGCGGCTGCGTGGGTGAGGCCGTTCACGGCCCGGGTGTGCCGGTTCGGTGGCCGGGCGACGCCGTTCACTGCCGGGGTGTGCCGTTCGGTGGCCGAGTGACGCCGTTCACTGCCCGGGTGGCGCCCCCGGTGCCCGCGTGACGCCGGTCGGTGCTCGAGTGTCACCGTTTACCGCTCGGGTGACACCGTTTCGTTACACGGGCGCCGGGTGGGCGAAACACGCCGGTCATGTCCATCACCCAGGATCAAGGGCACGGAAGGCGAAGCGGGGCGACCCGGCGGCGCCGACCGGCACCACCCGCCCGTGACGACCCTGCACGCGTCACGGTCGGAACGCACATGGATCCGGCGTCGCGATCGTGTTCCTGGCCGCGCGCTCGCGACGTCGGTCCGTGCTGCGACCACTGTGACCCCCGGGGTCCGGCACGCACCCGACGGGTCCGGGGGGACTCGGGGGCCGGCCCCGGGCCCGGTCACATCCGCGACAATGGCCGCATGCCCGAAGGCGACAGTGTGTATCAGGCCGCCAGGCGACTGCGCGCGGCACTCGTGGACCGCCCCCTGACGGTGACCGACTTCCGGGTCCCGCGACTGGCGACGGTGGACCTGACCGGACGATCCGTGCTGGCCGTGGTTCCTCGCGGCAAACACCTGCTCACCCGGTTCGAGGGCGACGTCACGCTGCACACCCATCTGCGGATGGACGGCACCTGGGAGATCCACCGCACGGGCTCGCGCCCGCTGCCCCGGCCCACCCACGCGATCCGGTTGATCCTGGCGAACGCCGAGCGGACCGCGGTCGGGATGCGGATGCCCGTGGTCGAACTCCTGCCCACCGCCGAGGAGTCCTCGGTGGTCGGCCACCTGGGCCCCGACCTGCTCGGCCCCGATTGGGATCCGGCCGAGGCCGTCCGCCGACTGGCCCGGCGCCCCGACCGCCCGATCGGCGACGCGCTGCTCGACCAACGCAACCTGGCCGGGATCGGCAACGTGTACAAGGCCGAACTGTGCTTTCTGCGCGGCGCCGCCCCGTGGACCCCGGTCGCCGCCGTCGGCGACCTCGGCCCGTGGGTCACCCTCGCGCACCGGCTCCTGTACGCCAACCGCGACCGGTTCGGCCACATCACCACGGGCGACACCAGGCCGGGCCGGCGCCACTGGGTGTACGGACGGGGCGGGCAGCCGTGCGCACGCTGCCGCACCCCGATCCGCCGCGCCGACCTCGGCGACCCGCCGCGCGTGACCTACTGGTGCCCACGCTGCCAGCCGTCACCCGATGGGGCTACACCCAGTGACCCGAAGGCGGGCGGTTCGTCGTACAGGGCATGACGTCGCCCCGGATCGTGTCGGCCCTGCTGTTGCCCGTACTGGTCTGGTTCTCGGCCGGTTGCACAACGGTCTCCGGGCCACCACCCGCCCCGCAGTCCTCACCCCCGGCCACGGTCGCCGTCGTCGCCGCCGCCGCACCGACCGTGGCCGCCGCGCCCGCGCCCTCGCTCGCCCGGATCCTCGCGAGCGTCGAGCCCTCCCCCGGCGTCACCACCATCGCGGGCGGCCCCGACCCGTCACCCCCCGAGCCCGCCACGCCCGAGCCGGCCGCCACGATCCGCACTCCTCGCGCGTCACCGGCCCCCGCGCCGCGCAGCCGCACCACGACCTCCGGCGCCAAAT
>NZ_WWJX01001274.1 GCF_009865215.1 Streptomyces sp. SID3343
ACCGCGCCGGCGGGGGCGCCGGCAAGGGCCGCGCCGGCCCGAAGGATCCGGGCCGCCGGATCGACGCGGGGACCAGACCGTGCGCGGAGAGCGGCCCGCGCCGGCGCCCGAACCGGCGCTCAGGCCGCCGGGTCGAAGCTCTGCGCCACGCTCGCCGGTGTCGGCATCGCGTCCTGGGCGCCCTGGCCGCCGGCGTTCAGTGCCGCGTGGACGTCGTAGCCGTCCCTCGCCCCGGTCGCGTTCTCGACGAGTTGGGCGATCAGTTCATTGGCCGTGCCCTCCAGGGCCGCTACGGCCGGAGCCGTGGCGATCTCGACGACCTTCTCCATCAGGGCCTCTTCGAGCTCCTTGAAGATGCGTTTGACCGCCGTGCGCACGATCGCCACCTCGGCCAGACCCGCGATCGCCGCGAGCCCGAACGTGACGGTGGAAGCGGCGGCGGCCGCGATGATCGCGTCGGCCAGGATGATCAGTTGGACGATCGCGCGGCCCTTGGCCCCCTCGATCACCAACGCCGCCGCGTCGAGCGAGGTGGCCAGCAGCCTGGCGCCCTCGGCCAGATCGTGCAGGTGTTCGTTGTTCAGCTTGCCGAAGTGTTTCTCGAACGCCTCGGCCGCGATGCCCGTCGTACCGTCCAGGATCCAGGCGGCGCCGTTCTTGCCGTCGGCCCGCGCCCCGTCGATTTCGTCGGCGAACTCGCGATAGGCGTCGGCGAGTTCCTTGAACTCGTCCTCGTCCAGGTTGGGCCAGTCGACCCCGATGACGTCCAATGCCTGGTCCAGATATCCCGGCACCGTGATTCCCATGACCGACCCCCGTCGTCGTCGCGTCCACCGGTCGGACGGACCGGCGGACCATGAAACGTTACGCATCGTGATCGGGCGCTGTCCGCATATCGCCCGTATCGGTGATCCATTTCACCGCGCCCCTGACCCTGCGTCAGGAAGCGGCGACTGTCAACCGGATACCGACCGCGCCGACCGCGGTACCGAGCACGACGGTGCCGTCGGGGGCCACGCCGACACCGCGCACGACGGGACCGAGCCGCACGTCGACCGCCGTGTCGTCCTGCGTCCGGCGCACTCGAACCAGCCCGTCGGCCCAGGCCGTCGCGATGATCGGGCCCTCGGTGGTGTGTTCGGCCGCCACCGCCGTGACCGCGCTCGGACGCTCGTCGAGCGGGCCCGCCACCGGTTCGGTGCCCGGACTCCACAGCCGGATACGGCCGTCGCGCCCACCGCTGACGAGCAACGTGGTCCCGGATTCCCGGTCGAGCCGTACCGCCGCGAGGGCCGTCACCGGGCCGGCGTGCATCGACGCCGACACGATGCCCCGCGCGGGCTCGTCGCCGCCCTCGCCGACCGGTGGCGATCCGTACCACCACACACCGCCCTCGTCGTCGCCGATGGCCGGCACCGGGTGGGCGCACAACGCGGTCGGCTCGGCCGCGCCCGCGTTCACCAGCCGCTCGAACGCGGCCTCCAGCGCACCCCCCGGCCCGTGATACGCCGCGTCGACGACGGCCACCCCGCCCCACCGGTTCAGCGTCGCCACCCGCCCGCCGAGCGTGCTCGCCACCGCCCGCAACGGCACCGGCGCGCCCGCGCCGACCCGCCCGCCGATC
>NZ_WWJX01001275.1 GCF_009865215.1 Streptomyces sp. SID3343
GCGGCCTGCCACAGGGCGAGCCCGGGCGCGGCGACGACCGCGGCGACCACGACCGCCGCGATCACGGTGGCCCGGCGCCGGTTGCCGCGCTCGACCACGCGCGCGTGGAAGACCGGGAATCCGGACCGGTCGAACTCGGCCGCCCGCCGCGCGATCTCCGGCGGCCGCTGCGCGGACCGGCCCTTGCCCACCTCGGCGAGCACCCCCACGCGCAACGCGGCGGGCGGCGCGATCAGGGTGAGCCCGACCGGCACGGACGCGGCCCCGGTGGTCGGCGCGAGCGCGGTGGCCGCGCGGCGCACGTGCGGCCCGCATCGGCGGCAGGTCTCGACGTGCATGATCAAGCGGTCGCGCAGCACCGACGTCAACCGCCCCGTGGCCAGTTCCTGGCCCTCGGGGCACCCGTGCGAGATCTCGGCGCCCGCGACGGCCGCCCGGCTGCGGTCCACCTCGCGCCCCGCCGCCAGCAGCACGCTGCGGGCGTGCTGCTCGTCGCAGCCCAGGACCGCGCCGAGGCCGCGCGGGTCGAGCCCGTGGCGCACCGAAAGTTCGAGCGCCTCGCGTTGCTCGGGCGTCAGGCCCACGGCCTCCGGCCACGCGAGTTCGTCGAGGTCGGTGCGCCGCTGTCCGGGCGGACGCCCCGCCTCGGTACCGGGGAACAGGTCGGTCGGCTCGTCGCCGCCCAGCGGGGGCAGGCTGCGCTCGTGTGCCCACACGACCCGGACGTCCTCGGGCCGGGCCGGGCCGTCGCCGACCCGCACGTGCGCGTCGAGCCGGACCAGGCATTCGTAGCGGGCGAGCGCGTACAGCCACGGTTTGAGCAGGTCGAGGTCCGGCAGCCGGCCGATGTGACGATCGGCGAGGACGAACGTGCTGCGCAGCGACTCCGCTGCCGCGTCGTGGTCGCGCAGGACCGACAGGCAGTAGGTGTAGAGCCCTTCGGCGTAGGCGTCGTAGGCGGCGCGTCCCCACGAGAGCACCGCTGCCGGGGAAGCGGAGCGAGAAGCCCCTTCGGGGGCGGCTGCCGGGCCGGTTACCGAATCCGTCACGTTCGTGAACGTAGGCGTCGAAGTGCCGCGGACTCAGGTGATTTGCACTTTCATACGCCTTTCGAGATCGACAATCATACTTTCGAGTGAATGTCCGTCACCTTTGGAAAAACTCCCGTTGTCCCTTTTTCATCGCGTCGGCGCACGACTTCCGATGCCTTCGACCGTGAGGGTGCGGCCACTCGGCCGAGTGGAGATCACCACTTCCCACGGTCCGGCCGGTGCCCGATCCGGATCGGCCACGAGGGTGATCGTCGTCGACTGCCCGTCGGCCAGGGTTCCCGATCGCGGGCTCACCGTGAGCCAATCGTTTTCCGTCCAGGCCAGGGACCACGTCACACTCGCCTCGGCCGCGGTGAGCACGACGCTCTTCGGCGTGCCGACGAGCCCGAGGTCCACCCTGCTCTGCGACCACCCGAGTTCGCCGGTGACCGGCGGCTTGGACACCTCCCCCGACCGGGGTTGGGCCGCCGGGCGAGCGGCCGACACGTCGGCCGTCGCACGTGTGGGGGGCGGGTTCGCGGGGGTGGTCGGCGAAGTGGCGGTCGTCGGCTTCGCGCTCTTGGGCGCCGTCGACTTGGCGGTCGTCCTCGCGGTCGGTTTCGAGGTCGGCCTGGTGGTCGGCCCGCTCGACGCGGCGGACGTGCTCGGCACCCGCGACGCGGCCGGCGCCGTGCTCGCGGGCACGGTCGGGGCGACCGTGGACGGGGGATACGCCGGCACCGGCCGATTCGGCGCCGGTTCGGCCGTGTTCAGCGCGACCGGCGAGTCGGGGTCCTCGCCGCCGATCGGCCCGAGCGCGGCGACCCCGAGCACGAGTCCCGCCGCGACCAGGCTCCCCACCACGACCGGCACGCGCGAGCGCGGCCGACCGGTGCCCTTGGGAAACCCGTTGCGTCCGACCCGCGCGGGCCCGACCAACGCGCCGCTCGCCGCGCCGGCCCCGAGCAGCCTCGTCCGCACCGCCAACGGCGCCGCCGGCAGCACCCCGCCGGCCGACAACGCCGCCGCGTCCACCTCGCCCGGGCGCAGCACCACGCAGTCGGGGCACGAGTCGACGTGCAGGAACAGCGGCGGCCGCAGCGCGGACTCCACGGCCGCGCCGCCGTCCGGCAAGAGCATGGCCAGTTCCGGACAGTCCCGCCGCGCGTGGGTGGCGACCGCGTAGACGCCCATGGCCTGCGCGAACTGGGTCCGACCGCGCGCGAGCAGTCGCTCGGCCCGGCGCTCGGACAGCGCGAGCACGTCGGCGGTCTCCGCGACGCTCAAGCCGTGCCGCACGCACAGGTCGAGCGCGATCCGCTCGCACTCGTCGACCGCCCACAGCGCGTAGGGCGCCAACGGAAGCAGCCGATGGCGATCGGGTACGGTCCACCCCGCGGTGCCCGCCGCGAGCACCTGCTCGACCACGCCGGGCCCACCCGCTCCGCCGGTGGCGGTGCGCGCGCACGCGGAGCGGGCGAGGCCGTACAACAGCCCCCGGACCCGACTCGCGTCGCGCAGGCCCGGTGCCAGGGCGGCGCCGGCCACGAGCGTGTCGTAGAGCGCCCGCTCGGCGCGCTCCCGGTCGTGGGTGAGGCCGACACAGAAACCGAACAGTGCGTCGGCGTACGTGTCGTACAAGGTGACGGCGCCACGCGCCTCGCTCGTCGCTTCCGTCGTGCCGGGCCACTGTCGCGTCGCGTCCCCACCATGCATCCGGCACACGCTAGGGAGCATCCGACCATGGTCACCATCGCTTTGCCGGCTCGGTGACAGGATCAAGACATTCGGGCGCGGGAGCGTCGTCGGTCGGTCGTGTCGGCGGGGGCGGATACGGTGCCTGGCATGGCCAGGACCACCACGAAGGATCGCCCGTCGTACCGCTGTACCGAATGTGGCTGGACCGGCCCGAAATGGCTCGGCCGCTGCAACGAATGCCACGCGTGGGGCACCGTCGAGGAGTTCGGCGTCCCCAAGGCCCGCTCGGTCGCCGCGGGCCCGGTGACCGCCGCGGCCAAACCGATCGCCCAGATCGACGTCCAGGCCGCCAGGTTCCGCCCGACCGGCGTCGACGAACTCGACCGCGTCCTCGGCGGCGGCCTCGTCCCCGGCGCCGTGGTCCTGCTCGCGGGCGAGCCCGGCGTCGGCAAGTCCACCCTGCTGCTCGACGTCGCCAGCAAGTCCGCGTCCGCGACCGCGCGCACGCTCTACATCACCGGCGAGGAGTCCGCGTCCCAGGTCCGGCTGCGCGCGGGCCGCATCGGCGCGCTCAACGACGAGCTCTACCTCGCGGCCGAGACCGACCTCGCCGCGGTGATCAGCCACATCGACGCGGTCAAGCCCGCGCTGCTCGTGGTCGACTCGGTGCAGACCGTCGCCTCCCCCACGATCGACGGCGCGCCCGGCGGCGTGTCCCAGGTCCGCGAGGTCACCGGCGCGCTGATCCGCGTCGCCAAGGAGCGCGGCATCGCCACCGTGCTCGTCGGCCATGTCACCAAGGACGGCTCGATCGCGGGACCGCGCCTGCTGGAGCACCTGGTCGACGTCGTACTGCACTTCGAGGGCGACCGGCACGCGCGCCTGCGTCTGGTCCGCGCGATCAAGAACCGCTACGGCACGGCCGACGAGGTCGGCTGCTTCGAACTGCACGACGAGGGCATCACCGGCCTGACCGACCCGAGCGGCCTGTTCCTGACCCAGCGTCAGGAGCCGGTGTCCGGCACGTGCGTCACGGTGACCCTGGAGGGCAAGCGCCCGTTGGTCGCCGAGGTACAGGCCCTCGTGGCGCCCTCCCAGATGCCCACCCCGCGCCGCGCGACGTCCGGCCTGGACTCCGCCCGCATGGGCATGGTGCTGGCCGTCCTGGAGCGTCGTGGCGGCGTTCGCCTGGAGAAGACCGAGATCTACACGGCGACCGTGGGCGGCGTGAAGCTCACCGAGCCCGCCGCCGACCTCGCCGCGGCGCTCGCCCTGGCCGGCGCGGCGGCCGACCTGCCGCT
>NZ_WWJX01000134.1 GCF_009865215.1 Streptomyces sp. SID3343
GGGGGCCGGTCGGCCCGCCGACGAGCTCGGATCGGTGCATCACATGTCTTCGCAGCGGCCTCCCACCGCCGACACCGTCGAACACCTCGCCCGTCGGGTGCTCGGCCCCGGGGCCGGCCGCTCGGTGCGGCCCATCGACGAGGGCGGCGAACACGCGTCGTGGTGGGTCGACGCCGATCACGTGGTGCGCTTCGCGCTCGACGCGGACGGCGCGGACCGGCAACGACGCGAGATCGCGCTGCGCGATCTGCTTCGGCCGGTCGTCGGCGTCGAGATACCGGCGAGCGTGGGCCTGGTCGCGTGGGCCGGCGGCCTCACCGCCACCTTCGACACCCGGCTGCCCGGCGTTTCGGCCGAGGTGCGCACGGTCGCCGCGGTCGGAGAGGCGGACCTGGCCCGGATGCTGATCGGGCTCCGGTCGCTGCCCGCGGCTTCGGCCGCCGCGCTGGGCGTACCGGCGGCGCAGCCGCGCGCCCTCGAGGCGCTGCGACAGGCGGCCGAGTCGGCAGTCGAACTCCTGCACACGGGCGGCGAGTTCGATGCCGCCCGGTGGGCCGCGCTCGGGCCGTCGGCGCCCGCCCGGTCGCCCGCCGACGTGGTCCTGCACAACGACCTCAAGGGCGAGCACGTCCTGGTCGCCGACACCGGAGGTGTGTGCGGGGTCCTCGACTGGACGGATGCCGCGATCGGCGACCCCGCCGAGGACGTCGCGGGCCTGG
>NZ_WWJX01001276.1 GCF_009865215.1 Streptomyces sp. SID3343
TACGCGGCCGGCGACCCGATCAACCGGGCCGATCCGACGGGGACGTGGTCCCTCAAGAGCGTCGCCTCGAAGGCGACCAAGAAGTTGGGTTCTGCGGGAAACATTGCGACCGGATGGCAATTCGGGGAGCAACTCGTACAAGGAGACCTACGCGGTGCGGCGGGTGTCTCGGTGGGCTTCCTGGCCGGAACCGTCACGACCAGCGTCTGCACCAGCATCACCGGGGGTGCGGGGGCCGTTCCCTGCGCGGTGACCGGAACATGGGCCGGCGACCAGGCAACCGAAGCATTCGACAAGTACACGTCCTAGGAACCCGGGGTGGGGTCGAGGTTGCGCCCGATCCCGCCCCTGTCCCCTCGAGAAGGCAGGACACCATGGAAGGTCAGATCGACAACCTCGCCGCCGGCTTCATACCTGGGGGACCGGTCGGGACGATCGGGGGGCTGGTGGTGGTGATCCTCGTCTGGGTCGTCTGGTTCTGGGCCCGCCGCGGCAAGAAGAACTGAGACCGCCATGAGCGACAGAACCGACGACGGATGGCGTCACGCCTCCCCACTCGTCGGCGTCCTGACGGGCGCAGCCCTCTATGCGGTACTCGTCGTCGCCTGGTACGTCAGCGGTACGAGCGGAGCGACACCGTGGCTCAAGTCCATACCCGCATTCGCCATCCCGATCGCGGGCCTGTGGATGGCTCGGAAACAACGTGACCGTAGAAACCGTCGCGCGTCGAAGGGCAGGCAACAAGACGACCGTTGATCCTTGGCAAACACCATGATGATCGCGGCCGCTCACCAGTCGAGAGGACGAACTCGGCCGAACCTGAGGTCGACACATCGGACTCAACGACCTGGTCCCGGGCTCCTGCATTCGGACTGGACCCACAGTTGATCGAAGATCGACCGCCTGTTCGGCCGGGAAGTCCACGAACTCGCCGCCCGAACCGCCGGGGCGAGGCGGAATGATGCGTCCACGAGACACCGGCCCCCCACCCCCGGCCGGTACCCGTGAGACGAACAAGGGCTCCGACCACACGCGTGGTCGGAGCCCTTCCTTGTGTAAGTTCTCGGGTTTCTTTGTGGTCCCGGGTCGTGGTCCCGGGGTTCGGCTGGACGGATCCGTGTTGTCCCGTTGTGTTATTGGCCTGCGGGGATCGCGGGGTGTCCGGTTCCGGTCGGGGGCCTGTGGCGTGGCGGCCCGTGGTTCCGTGATTCGGCTGGAATGCCGGCTGTATCGCCGGAATCCTCATGGATTCTCCTGTGCCCGGGCAGAAGATCGGGCCGTACGCCACCGCGGCGCGGCACGGTGTTCCGGGGGCCTCGACACCGGTCTGCCCCGCCGGTGCCGAGACGGAGGCCCGCCGACGGGGCACCTCAAGCCCGGGCCGAGATGTGAAAGCCGCGGCGGCCGCAGGCCCGAACGACCTCCGGTCGCAGCGCCGCGTGGCCGCGCCCGGGCACGCACAAGGCGTCGACCGGATACCGATCGACGCCTCGTACCGAACCTCACACCGGATCTCACCCCTTCACCACCGCATGCCGAGCGCGTCCAACGCGGCGACCCGCTCAGCGGGGAGCTTCGGTCGCCGGGACCTGGTGGTGGTGACCCACACCCCCAGACGCAAGTCCTCGGGCCGTCCGTCGAACGCCACCACGGTCTCGACGTGTGCGCGCGGGACTTCCAGGCTCCCTACCCGCGCCCGGTACGCCGCCGCGCTCAACGCGATCTCGAATGCCTGCTCCCGCGTCCGTTTGGGCCGGGGCTCGTCCGGCACGGGCACCGCCGCTTCGGCCTCGGCCGCCGTGTCGGCGATGCCGGGCGCGGTCAAGCCCCAACACCAGCAGCCGCCCACGCTGGGCCTCGTTGAGCCCGTCCCAGCCGGACCGCTGCCGGGCGACCCACCG
>NZ_WWJX01001277.1 GCF_009865215.1 Streptomyces sp. SID3343
TACGTGAGCGCGGCGACGACGGCGGTGACGAGGGCGGGCGGCAGGGTGCGGATGCGCATGGGAGGGCCTTCCGACGATGCGGGGGCGGGGCAGGGCGGGACGGTCCGGGGGTCCGCTTCCGGGCATGGCGTGTGGCGTGTGGCGCGTGGCCTCAAGGGTGCGGCATGGGCCCCCCAAAGGTCTAGACCAAAGAACGGTTGCCGGTCCGCCTGCGCGCCATCGCCGGGGGATGCCGGTGCTCGACCGGCCGACACTCACCCGTTCGGACCATGGATCGACGCGTCCACCCGAGTGAGGCCCGGCGGTGCTGCGCGGCGGATCGGCCCCGGCGCGTGAGCATGGGCGCGACGGCGCGATCAGCACGCCGGACCGGCGTGGTTAAGGAGTACGACGATGGACGAGCTGACGACGCGAGTCGACGGCCTGCTCGACGATCTGTGCGACGACCTGCGGCGGCTCTCCCGCATCCCCTCGATCGCGTTTCCCGGCTATCCGCACGAACCCGTACAACAGGCCCACGACCTGCTGGTCGACCTGCTTCGCGACGCCGGCGTCCGGGACATCGCGGCGCTGCGGCTGCCCGACACCGCGCCCGTGATCACCGGACACATCCCACCGCCGCACCCCGACGCGCCGACCGTACTCCTGTACGGCCACTACGACGTGCAACCCGCCGGCGACGAATCGCTGTGGACGACCGCGCCGTTCGAGCCGACCGACGTCGACGGCGCGATCCACGGGCGCGGGGTCGCGGACGACAAGTCGAACCTGATCGTGCACGTGGGCGCGCTGCGCGCGTTCGGGGGTCGCCCGCCGGTGGGGATCCGGATCGTCTTCGAGGGGCAGGAGGAGTACGGCAGCGACTTCGACGACTATCCGCAGGCCCACCCCGACGAGTTCACGTGCGACGCGATGGTGATCGCCGACATGGGCAACATCCGCCCGGGCACCGGCACGCTCACGGTCGCGCTGCGCGGTGTGGTCGAGGTCGTCGTCGAGGTCCGCACGCTCGAAGAGGCCAAGCACAGCGGCAACTTCGGCGGCGCGGCCCCCGACGCGCTGCTGGTCCTGCTGCACGCCCTGGCCGGCCTGCACGACGCCCGCGGCGACGTCGCGGTGCCCGGCCTGCGCCGCGAGGAGTGGACCGGTGGCGGTTGGAACGAGGAGGAGTTCCGCCGGCTCGCCGGGGTCCGCGAGGGCGTGCCGCTGATCGGCTCCGGCAGCCTGGGCTCGCGGCTGTGGTCGGGACCGGCGATCACCGTGATCGGCCTGGACGCGCCGTCCGTCGAGCACGCGGCGTCCGCCGTCGTGCCGTCCGCCCGGGCGAAGATCAACATGCGCTGCCACCCGGGCCAGGACCCCGAACAG
>NZ_WWJX01001278.1 GCF_009865215.1 Streptomyces sp. SID3343
TGGGGTTGGACCATTCGTAGGACAAGGGGTCATGTCTCGGGGGGATGAGGGGCATATCGGCTTAGTTTGCGGGTGTGTTGCGTCCTTTGCGTTCCCTGCTCGCCGCGTCCGTGTTGTTGCTCGCCGGCGTCGTCACGTCTTCCGTGGCCGCCGCCGACCGCGACTCGCCCGCGCGGTGGAACCCGTCCGCCGCCGACTCCTATCTGAACTACGTGGCGCCGCGTGATCCGCTGCCGCCCGAAGCCCCGCCCGCCGCGTCGCCCGACCTGCACGACCGCATGCTCGCCGCCGACCGGCGGGCCCGCGCCTACGACCGCAAGTACAGTGCGGGCAACCCCGTCACCGCCCGCCGGCTCGCCCGTGCCGAGGCGGAGGCCGCCCGCACCGGCAAGAGCCCGCGCGCGCAAGCCGGCGAGGCCACGCGCGACGCGAAGCTGCTGACGATCCTGGTCGAGTTCAACGACCGGGCCGACGACGACTTCTCGGGCTTCGCGCGCCCCACGAGCGTCGCCGATCCCACGTGCGTCACCGAGCCGCCCGGCACGGTCGAGAACGGCCCCCGGCACAACCACTTGCCCGACCCGGCAGTCGCCGGCAAGGACGACAACACGCTGTGGGTGAAGGATTTCGACAAGGCCCACTTCGACGACATGCTCTACTCCGAGAAGGGCATCACCGAGCGCGTCCGCCCCGACCTCACCGGCCCCGACGGCAAGCCCGGGATCAGTCTCGCCGGGCTGACCATGCGCAACATGTACCAGGAGATGTCGCACGGCGCCTACAACGTCGGCGGCCACAGCGCCGGTTGGGTCGGCGTACCGCACTCCGAGGCGTGGTACGCCGCCGCCGCGTGCGGCGCGCCCCGTCAGGACAACAGCGGCAGCCCGCAAAACCCGCGCGGTGTACGGCAGTTCGTGACCGACGCGGTGGACGCACTGGCCGCCGCACAGCCCGACTTCCCGTGGTCGGACTACGACAAGGAAGACCCGGGCGACGCCGACCACGACGACAACACGCAGGAGCCGGACGGCGTCGTCGACCACCTGGTCCTCGTCCACGCCGGCAAGGACAAGTCGGCCGGCGGCGGCGCCGAGGGCACCTACGCGATCTGGGCGCACGCGAGCACCGTGCTGCGCGGGCACGTCGTCCCCGGCACCGACCTCAAGGTGGCCAACTACATCGTGCAGCCCGAGGATTCCGGAGTGGGCGTGTTCGCCCACGAGTTCGGCCACGACCTCGGTCTGCCCGACCTGTACGACAACTTCAGCGGCGGCGA
>NZ_WWJX01001279.1 GCF_009865215.1 Streptomyces sp. SID3343
AAGCGCCGCGCCGGACCGGCGCCCGGTCCGGCGCCGACTCGGCGTAGGCGGGACGAACCGGCCCGCGCCCAGGGTTGTTCGGGGGGTCCGGCATCGGTGTGTGCCCCGTCGGCCATGTCGAGTCCGTCCCGTTCGAAGGCTTACACCTCCAGGGGATCACGGAAAAGTCGGATATCTCGGGATGCTTCGTCCCGGTGCGAAATCGTGTCGGCTGCGGTCCTGCTCTTCCATACCGGTCGCCGGTGCTCGCCCCGCACCAACTCGGCGTCATCCCCGCGTGGTTCGTCGCCGCGGCCGTGCCCGATCAGGACGACGTCGGGCGGATCCGTGCCCGACCTCGTCGACGCTGTGCCGGACGCGGACGCGGACGCGGATGCAGACACGGACGTGGACGCGCCGCACGGTCGGATGTCGGGTACGAGATACGGTCGTTCTCGGTCGCGCGGGCCCGATGCGGTTCCGGTGCCGGCCGGCCTCGTCAGGTTTGCGACCGACCCTCGTACCGACCGTCGTGCCGACCCGTGTGCCCACCCATGCGCCCACCTTGCTTGTGCCGCTACGACGTAAGGAACGACGACGATGCAGATCGACTCGGTGACCGCACGGCAGCGGGTGGACGACGTGGAGGCGGCCGTCCCGTTCTACGAGAAGCTGACCGGTCGAACCGCCGCCCGCTTCGCGTTCGCAGGCGTCAGCCTGGCGAGCGTGGGCCCCTTTCTCCTGTTCAGCGGTCCGGACGAGGCGGTGCAGCGCGTCGCGGGCGTGGTCGCCACGTTGGCGGTCGCCGACCTGCCCACCGCCGTCGAGGAGGCGGTGGCGGCGGGCGCCACGGTGGTGATGCCCGCCCAACCCACCCCGAACGGTCGTCGCGCCGTGCTGCGACACCCCCACGGCGGCGTCTACGAATACGTCGGCCCCTGAGCCCCCCACGTGACGCATCCATCCGTCATTCGGGAGCCGCGACCAGTTCGATCGGGCGGCGGCGCAGGGCCGCGTGCAAGGGT
>NZ_WWJX01001280.1 GCF_009865215.1 Streptomyces sp. SID3343
CCTTGCGCCCTTCCGGCCCGTGCCGCCCCCGACGCCCGCGCGGCGCTCGGTGCGCTCGATCAGGTCGTATTTGGCGAGTTCGCGCAGGTGATAACTGCAGTTGGACGGGGTCGCGTCGACCACCCGCGCGCACTGGGTCGCGGTCTGCGGGCCGACGGTCATCAGGTGCCCCAACAACCGATATCTGACCGGATCGGCCAGGACGCGCAGCGCGCCCACGTCGGTGATCCGCCTGCGCGATTCGGTCGTCATCCGCCGCTCCCCGCCTACCGTGAAAAGACCGTGAAAAGCAACTCTGAAGTTTGTACTTCAGATGCTTTTCAAGGTTGTCGAGGCCCGCCTCCAGCTGTCAAGGGAATCCTTCACAGTGCTGAATTCCGTATCACGTCAAGGAGTTCGCGTGGCGCCCTAGCCTTGATACCGACCGGTCGGTACCGTGACTGACGTAGGGCGAACCCCGTTCCGCCACTCCCGAGGCACGTGCATACCGACCGGTCGGCACCCACTCCCGGAAGCGCCGCGCACCCCGTCGGCGCGACGGGCCCGGAGTCCGCCCCGTAAGCACTTCCGTCACCAGTCCCGACCCCAAAGGACCGCGTACCCATGACCGAGAACACGCCCGCGCCCGCGCCCCGTGTGGCCATCGTGACCGGAGCCGCGCGCGGCATCGGCGCGGC
>NZ_WWJX01001281.1 GCF_009865215.1 Streptomyces sp. SID3343
CCCGGCGCCCGCGGGCGCGCCGGTCGCGGACCTCGCGGATGTCGCGGGGCAGGGCCGGGCCAGGCGAGCCTTGGAGGTGTGCGCCGCGGGCGGGCACCACCTGTTCCTGCTGGGCAGCCCGGGCGCGGGCAAGACCATGCTCGCCGAGCGGCTGCCGGGGATTCTGCCGCCACTCGACGGCACGGCCTGCCTCGAGGTCAGCGCGGTGCACTCGATCGCCGGGACACTGCGCCCCGACCTGCCGTTGGTGACCGTGCCGCCGTTTTGCGCGCCGCACCACAGCGCGACGATGCCCGCGATCGTGGGCGGCGGCAACGGCATGCCGCGCCCGGGCGCGGTCTCGCTCGCCCATCGCGGGGTGCTCTTCTTGGACGAGAGTCCGGAGTTCAGCGGCCGGGTCCTCGACGCGTTGCGGCAGCCGTTGGAGTCCGGCACGGTCACGGTCGCGCGCAGCGGCGGGATGCTGTGCTTTCCCGCGCGATTTTTGTTGGTGATGGCGGCGAATCCGTGCCCGTGCGGGCGATTCTCGGGGCGTGGGCTGGACTGCACGTGCTCGTCGTTGATGCGCGGCAAGTATCTGTCGCGGTTGTCGGGGCCGCTGATGGATCGGATCGACGTGCGGGTCACGGTGGACGCCGTGTCGCGGGCCGAGCTGCTCGCGCCGGAGGGGTCGGGGGAGGCGTCCGCGGTGGTGGCCGGGCGGGTTCGGGTGGCCCGGGAGCGGGCGGCGCGGCGCCTGGCGGGGACGGGGTGGGCGGTCAACGCCGACGTTCCGGGGCGTGAGCTGCGCCA
>NZ_WWJX01001282.1 GCF_009865215.1 Streptomyces sp. SID3343
CGGCCCTGCGCGGGGACTTTCAGGATTTCGGTGCGTGGCGGCAGGGCGTGTACGAGGTACTGGACCTGGTGTCGAGCCGATCCGAGGGGACGGTGATCGTGCCGATGACAGTGGTGGAACCGGCCTACTTCGCGGAGACCGTCGGCCGGCTGCGGCAACGCGGGCACGACGTCCGGCACTTCGCCCTGCTCGCCGACCGGGCGACGGTTCTGGGTCGGCTCGGCGAGCGTGGTCTGGGGCGTGCCGTGCGCGTGGTCGGCGGCAAGGAGGCCTCGTTGCGGCGGGAGAGCTTCGCGGTCTCGAAGCTGGATCTGTGCCTGGAGCGGCTGTCCGCGCCGGAGTTCGCGGAGCACGTACGCACCGACCGGATCAGCGTGGCACAGGTCGCCGAGCACATCGCCGCCTCCGTCGGGGTGACCCTGGCGCCGAACACGGACGGCGTCACGCGCGGTCGGTTGCGCCGGGCGTGGACGGGCGTCAAACACATCCGCTGGTACTGAACCGCCGCTGTTGCAGCCGCAGTTGCCATCGCCATCGCGTCGTCGTGGCACCGCCTTCGCCTTCGGGTACGCCTTTTGCTTCGGGTACGCCTTCGCCGTGGGTACGCCTTCGCCGTGGGAGCAGGGCCGGCGGGCGGGCGGAGGGACCGAAGGATCACCGCGAGGTGCGCAGGACCTCCTCGATCAGGGCGGCGACCAGGCGGGCGCGAGGAGCCATCTCGCTCACGACGACGTGTTCGTGGTCGGCGTGCGGGCCGCCGCCGACCGCGCCGAGGCCG
>NZ_WWJX01001283.1 GCF_009865215.1 Streptomyces sp. SID3343
CCCGCCCGGCGCGCGGGGACTTCACCCAAAAGATGCGAACGCGCCCGCCTGAAAGATGTTTTCGGACGTGAACTCGCCAGCGGATCTCGCCATGACCAAATGTCAGTGGGTTCAGCGTTTGATGCGGCCTCGGATGGCGAGGGCTGCGAGGCCCAGGAGGACGGGTTCGAGGAAGCGGGACGTCATCTCGATGTAGGTGCCCGCGGTGGTGAGGTTCTGGCCGCTGGAGCGGAAGACCAGGGAGTTCAGGACGACCCGGGTTGCCTTCTCGGCGCGCTTGCCGGTCAGCCGTTCGTGGGGTGGGCCGGTCAGCTCCGGGTCGGGGGTGTCGACGGTGAGGCGTACGTCCTGTCCGGGGGTGACCTGTTTCCCGACGACCTGGGGTTTGGGGTCGTCGGTGGGCAGCCCCCAGAGCATCATCGCGAGCACCGTGGCGGTCATGGCGAGACCGAGCCAGGTCAGGGCGCGGGTAGCGCGGAGGCCGTAGCCGGACAGGGCCCAGTAGGCCGTGATCAGGGCGCGTTCACCGGCGGGACGTTTGTGGTCGTGGCGGTGCATCTCGCACTCGCCGTAGTAGAAGTCGGCGGCGTCGGGTTCGTTCTTG
>NZ_WWJX01001284.1 GCF_009865215.1 Streptomyces sp. SID3343
TCGGTGAAGGCGCCGCCGCGGGCGGGGGTGCGGCGTACCTTGTCCGCGCCCGACGCCGCGGCCGGCTCGACGGGCAGCACCGCGAGGTCGGCGCCCAGGATCGGCTTGATGCCCGCTTTGGCACAGCCCCGCGCGAAGACGACCGCTCCGTACACCCCGTCCCGGTCGGTCAGCGCGAGCGTGTCCAGGCCGTGTTCGACCGCGCGCTCGATCAGGGTGCGCGGGTGCGCGACGCCGTATTGCATGGAGTGGCCCGAGGCGACGTGCAGGTGGGCGAACGGTCGGTTCATGGGTGGTGCGTTCAATCGGTCGGTGCGGGTGGGGCGAGTTGTGGTTGGGCGATACGGGGCGGCAGTGCCAGCAGTTGCACCACCAGGCGGAAGAAGGTCTCCACGTCGCGGAGCAGGTCGTCGGCCTCACGGCCGGTGGCCGCGCCGGGCAGGCCGGCCTCGGCGGCGGCGCGCTTGCGGGCTCCCGACGCGAAGAAGGCCGCCCACTCGGTCAGTTCGGGGGCCACCCTGGGCAGCAGTTCCCACGCGCTGCGCGGGGCGCGCCGGCGGCGGCCCGGGCGCTGCTCGT
>NZ_WWJX01001285.1 GCF_009865215.1 Streptomyces sp. SID3343
CGGCGCCGACGCGTCGCGGGCGGCGGACGAGCTGATCCGCTCGGCCGAGCAGGCGGCGGGCGAACTGCGCGAGCAGACCCGGGCCCAGGTCGACGCCGTACGCTCCGACGCGGAACGGCAAGCGGCGGAACTGCGCGCGCGCACCGAGGAGATGCGGGCCAAGGCCGAGCAACTCGCGGCCGAAGCAGAGGCCGAGCTCGACCGGGCCCGCGCCGACGCCCAGGCGACCATGGAACAGGCCCGCGCCGACGCCGGTGCGCGCACCCAGTCGGCCGCGGTCAAGGCCGACGAGCTGATCGGCAAGGCGCGCGAGGAGGCCGAGAAGGTCCTCGTGGACTCGCGCGAGGAAGCCGACGGCATGCGCTCCGCGGCCCGCAGCGACGCGACCTCGCTGCGCGAGGAAGCGGACGCCGACACCCGAGCCCTGCGCGAGCAGACCGAGGCGACCGCGCGGGCGGTCCGCGAGGCGGCCGAGGCCGAGGCGAAGACGCTGCGCGAGGAGAGCACCGCCCGCGCCGCATCGGTCCTGGAACAGGCCGACACCGACGC
>NZ_WWJX01000135.1 GCF_009865215.1 Streptomyces sp. SID3343
CGCGATCGCGCCGCCGTTGACGTTGACCTTGTCCAGGTCGAAGCCCAGGTCCTGGTAGGAGGGGATCACCTGGGCGGCGAACGCCTCGTTGATCTCGACCAGGTCGATGTCGGACGTGGTCAGGCCGGCGCGCGAGAGCGCGATGCGCGACGCCTCGACCGGGCCGTAGCCCATGATCTCGGGGGACAGGCCCGACACGGCGGTGGAGACGATCCGCGCGAGCGGGGTCAGACCGAGTTCGCGGGCCTTGGTGTCCGACATGACGACGACTGCGGCGGCGCCGTCGTTGAGCGGGCACGCGTTGCCCGCGGTGACGGTGCCGTCGGGGCGGAAGACCGGCTTCAGGCCGGAGATGCCTTCGAGGGTGGTGCCGGCGCGCGGGCCGTCGTCCTTGGCCACCACGGTGCCGTCGGCCAGGGTGACCGGCGTGATGTCCTTGGCCCAGAAGCCGTCGGCGATCGCCTTCTCGGTGAGGTTTTGCGACCGGACCGCGAACTCGTCCTGCTGCGCGCGCGAGATGCCCTTGTGCTGGGCCAGGTTCTCGGCGGTGAAGCCCATGCCGATGTACACGTCGGGGAGCAGGCCCGCGTCGCGCGGGTCGGTCCACGTGGAACCCTTCTCCACGGCCTCGGCGGTACGCGCCGCGCCCTCGGCGAAGATCGGGTTCTTGGTGTCGGGGATCGAGTCGCTACTGCCCTTGCCACGCGTGCTGGTGACCATCTCGACGCCCGCGGAGATGAACGCGTCGCCCTCGCCGGCCTTGATCGCGTGCATCGCCATGCGCGTGGTCTGCAGCGACGACGAGCAGTAGCGGGTGATCGTGGTGCCGGGCAGGTGGTCGTAGCCGAGCAGTACGGCGACGTTGCGGCCCATGTTGAAGCCCTGCTCACCACCGGGCAGACCACAACCCAGCATGAGGTCGTCGATGTCCTTGGGGTCGAGCGACGGGACCTTGTCCAGGGCCGCCTTGACCATGAGGGCGGTCAGGTCGTCCGACCGCAGGTCCTTCAGGGAACCCTTGAAGGCGCGACCGATCGGGGAGCGGGCGGTGGCGACGATGACTGCTTCGGGCATCGGGACTCCTTGTTGGTCTTTGCGGCCGTCGGTACGAGGACCCGGAGGGACTCTCGTCGATGCGGGGGCGCAACTGACGCTGAAGTTACTGCCTGGTAGCCGAAATCGGGAGGGGCAACGGATGCGACCTGCCCCACGCGGTAACTGACGACCAGTCAGATTTCTTCCGCCACATTACCCCGGTCGCCCCGGGGTGTGGGTGCCGCACCGGGGTCGACCTGCGACGCGGCCTCCGGGTCGGTGGCCGCGGCGCCGTCCGCGGCCACCGTCGCCGGCGTGGGGATCTGCTGCCGCCTGCGGTGGCGCAGCAGGGCCCAGCGGCCGCGCGGGCCGCGCTCACGGCCGCCGACATCGGTGCCGGCCACCTCGGTACCGCCCTCGCAGGCCGCCTCGATCGCGGCCTGGGCGATGGGCAGGACGCCCTCGCCGCGGAAGCTGTCGGGCGTCACCTCGTCCAGCGGCCACAGGTCCAGGGCCGCGCACAGTGACGGCAGCGAGGCCATCGCCGCAGTCGCGTAGCCCTCGATGGAGGGGTGGAAGCGATCCGGGCCGAACAGGTCCTTGGGACGGGCCAGGAACTCGGGGCCGAGCAACGAACCGAGCGAGACGGTACGGCCGCCGGCCTCGACCACGGCGATCGTCTGCGCCGCGGCGAGATTGCGACTCCACTGGCGGGCCACGTAGCGCAGCGGCTGCGCGATCGGCTCGATCGTGCCCAGGTCGGGGCACGTCGCGACGACCACCTCGACGCCGGAGGCGATCAGCCGGCGCGTCGCGTGTTCGAGGTGGCGCACCGATTCCGCGGGGCGCATCCGGTGGGTGACGTCGTTCGCGCCGATCATGATCATCGCGACGTCGAGCTCGTGCCGGAGCGCGAGCGTGACCTGGCGCTCCAGGTCGGAGGACTGCGCGCCGGTCAAGGCGACGTTGACGAGCTGTACGGGGACCTCGGCGACGGCGGCCAGGCCGGAGGCGAGCAGCGCGCCGGGGGTCTGGAGCGGGTTCTCGACGCCCTGGCCGGCGGCGGTGGAGTCGCCCAACACCGCGAACATGATCGGATCGCCCGGCAGGTCGCCGTACATCCCGTCGGCCGTGGGAGGTGCGCTGTCGGGCTCGCCGACCGTACGGCGGGCCATCTTCGCCTCGGCGAACAGTACGGCGAACATCGCGCCGGTCAGAACGCCCACGCCGCCACCGCCGAACGCGGCCGCGGCAGCCACTCGGCGGGCCATGCGGGTGCGCATCATCGGCGGGCCTCGGTGCCACCCGTCGTGTACAAGACCCCGGGCTCCTCCCCGTCGGATACCTTCACGCCGACCCTAACCGACCGTCTGTCTCTCCTGTGGTCGCCGGGGGCGGGTCGGGTTCGGTTGCGCGGCGTCCCGGGCGGGTCGGGAGGGTTCCCGTCCGCCCACCGGTCGCGTCCCGGTCGGGTCGGGAGGGTTTCCGCCCGCCCACCGGTCGCGTCCCGGTCGGGTCGGGAGGGTTTCCGCCCGCCCACCGGTTGCGTCCCGAGGGGCGCTGCGGGATTCGGGCCGTCGGTGGGCGCAGCCGGCCCCTCGGCCTCCGCCGGGCTGGTGTGTTTCGGCTTTGGGGGACTCGGTGAAATGCGCCGATAGGCTGGGCGAAGCTAGTGCATTTCGAAGATTTTCGGCCATCCGGCCCCGGTTGTTGCGCACTCATGGCGGAGGTTCCGTGCGGTACCACGAATCAATGCTCGACCTGATCGGCGACACCCCCCTCGTCAAGCTCGGCTCCGTCACCACCGGGTTGTCCGCGACGGTGCTCGCCAAGGTCGAATACTTCAATCCCGGCGGGTCCGTGAAGGACCGGATCGCCGTGCGGATGATCGACGCGGCCGAGCAGTCGGGCGCGCTGCGGCCCGGCGGCACGATCGTCGAGCCGACGTCCGGCAACACCGGTGTCGGGCTCGCGATGGTCGCGCAGCGGCGCGGCTACAAGTGCATCTTCGTGTGCCCCGACAAGGTCAGCATGGACAAGATCAATGTCATGCGCGCCTACGGGGCCGAGGTCGTGGTGTGCCCGACCGCCGTCGACCCCGAGCACCCCGACTCGTACTACAACGTGTCGGACCGGCTCGTGCGCGAGACGCCCGGTGCGTGGAAGCCCGACCAGTACTCGAACCCGCAGAACCCCGAGTCGCACTACCTGTCCACCGGCCCCGAGCTGTGGGAGCAGACCGACGGGCGGATCACGTGCTTCGTGGCCGGTGTCGGCACGGGCGGCACGATCACCGGGACCGGGCGCTTCCTCAAGGAGGTGTCCAACGGCGGGGTCCGCGTGGTGGGCGCCGACCCGGAGGGCTCGGTGTACTCCGGCGGCAGTGGCCGGCCGTATCTCGTCGAGGGCGTCGGTGAGGACTTCTGGCCGACCGCGTACGACGCAGCGGTGCCCGACGAGATCATCGCGGTGTCCGACCGGGACTCGTTCCTGATGACTCGCCGGCTCGCCCGCGAGGAGGGCCTGTTGGTCGGCGGTTCGTGCGGTATGGCCGTGGTCGCGGCGCTGCGTGCGGCGGAGCGTCTCGGGCCCGACGACGTGGTCGTGGTGCTGCTGCCGGACTCCGGCCGCGGCTACCTCTCGAAGATCTTCAACGACGAGTGGATGGCCGACTACGGCTTCCTGGACGCCGATCCGAACGTGGCCACGGTCGCCGACATCCTCGCCCGCAAGCAGGGCGACCTGCCAGCCCTGGTGCACGTGCACCCGGAGGAGACGGTCGGCGACTCGATCGCGATCCTGCGCGAGTTCGGCGTCAGCCAGATGCCCGTGGTCAAGCCGGGCGCGGGTCACCCCGACGTGATGGCGGCCGAGGTCGTCGGGTCGATCGCCGAGCGCGATCTGCTGGACGCGCTCGTCGCCGGCCGCGCGGCCGCGGGAGACGCGCTGGAGAAGTTCATGTCGGCGCCGATGCCGGTGATCGGTTCGGGCGAGCCGATCACCCGGCTCGCGGCGGTGCTCGAAAAGGCCGACGCGGCGCTCGTACTCGTGCACGGCAAGCCGCAGGGCGTCGTCACCAGGCAGGACCTGCTGGGGCATCTCGCGAGTTGACGCGGGTAGCGCCGCCGCCGGGACGAGGGTCGTCATCGGAACGGTCCACGCCGGACACGCCCACGTAGTCGACGCGTAACACCGCATCGACACCGTGGGGGTTCGACAGGGACGGACCCACAAGGACCCCGTCCCGGCGGCGAAAGGCGACCCGGACATGACGGCTGCACGAGTGATCGGTCGAGCCCGACTCACCATGGTCGGCGGCGACGCCGACGGGGGCGAGTGGCCCTCGTACGTACGGGTGCGCGTCGCCCGGCTCCAGGACGCCGCCGGGGTCCGCGAGATGCACGAGCGTTGCTCGGCGGAGACCCGCCGATTGCGCTATTTCACGTCCGCGCCGCGGCTGCCGGAGAGCGCACTGACCCGCCTGCTGGAGCCGCGGGACGGGGTGAGCCTGGTCGCGGCCGCCCCGGACGGCACGATCGGCGCGATGGCCACGCTCTTCCACCCGGCGGGCGGTGCCACGGGTGAGGTGGGGCTGCTCGTGGAGGACGCGTGGCAGGGCCGGGGCCTGGGCACCGCGCTGCTGTGCGCGCTCGTCGAGATCGCGGCGGAGCGCGGGCTCACCGACCTGCGCGCGCACGTGCTGCCGTGGAATCGCCGGATGTTGGCGCTTTTCGAGCGGGCCGGGCTGGTCGGTCGGCGCAGCTACGAGGACGGCGTGGTGCTCGTTCAGGCCACGGTGCCGCGGAGCGACTCGGCGGCGGGGCGCTGCGCGTAGCGGAGTGAGACGGGGCGGGGGGCCGATGGGGGGCGCGGGACGGGCGCGGGGCGACCGCCGACTGCGGTGCCGTTTGCCTCAGAGGCAAGTTAATTGCCTGTGTGGTCATGCCCTGCCTAACCTCGAAGCATGGCCGTACCCCCAAGCTACGACACCGACGAGCCCGGTCCCGTACCGACCGGCCTCGGCGACCGCCTGCGTGTGGCCCGTCGGGCCAACGGACTCAAGCTCGAAGAGGCCGCGCAGCTCACCAAGCTCTCCGTCGCCTACCTCTCCCGGCTCGAACACGAGCGCCGCCAACCGTCGTTGCCGGCGTTGCTGACCCTGGCTCGCGCGTACAACACCACCGTGTCCGAACTGCTCGGCGAGGACATCGCCGCGGCCGAGCCGGTGGTGCGGGCCGCGACCGCCGAACCGGTGCACGCGCACGGCTGGACGTACTGGCGCGCAGGCAGCACCCGCCGCGGCATGCAGGCACTGCGGGTACGGGTTCCTCCGGGGCGGGCGGACGGCCCGGGCCGGGTGCACCCCGGCGAGGAATGGCTGTACGTCACGTCCGGCCAGCTGCGGTTGACCCTGGACGGGACTCCCCATCTGCTCGGGCCGGGGGACGTCGCGCACTTCGACTCGGGGCTCGCGCACCGGATGGAGTCGGCCGACGCTCACTTGCCGGTCGAGTTTTTGATGGTGCACGCGGCGCCGTCGCTCGTGGCGTTCTCGGCGTGCCTTCCCTCCCACGCGTAAGTCGCCGCACGGACCGCCGGCCCGCAGAGCAGGTACCGCGCCGGCACTGCACGCCCTGCACGCCCTGCACAGATCGCACGTATGCCGCATGTCACGCGTGTCACGCATGTCACGGAGAAGGAGTTCGCCATGATCGAGAGCGAGAAGAGCCGGGCCATGGGCATGTGGATCCGGATCGCGATCTACATCCTCGGGTTCTCCGTCGTCTTCGGTGCGTTGATGGTGACCGCGGTGACGTACGGCCACCGCTGACGCCGCCGAGCGGCCGTGCGGCGCGTCATCGCGTCAGCGCGACACGGGTTCGCCGCCGGCCCGTAGGCTCGCGGTCATGGACAACGCGACTACCTCCGACTCCACCACTCAGTACATTCGGCTGAACCTCGAGATCGTCCTCGAGGTCACCGACGCGGACGCGCTGCGAGCCGCTGCGCTCGAGACCGTCAAGGCCGACGAGGAACTCTCCGCCGGCGACCGCACGGACGCGATCGCCGCGATCGAGGCGGACCTCGCCGAGTCGGTCTCCTACCTGATCGACCCGTTCGGCCTCGTCGAGGACATCGCCGGCACCGAACTGAGCGAGGCCGGCTGGCAGTCCGAGGGCGCCGAGCAGCCCGAGGGCGAAGACGAAGAGGACGACGAGGACGCCTGACGTCGGGTCGGATCGGGTGCCCCCGACGGGGGTTCGCCCGCGACACCGGAAACCGTCCACAGCCCGTCCGCAGCGCCCCCACAGTGCGTTCGCAGCACGCCCACAGCTCGTCACCACGTCCCCATCGCGCCCCGCGAAGCCCCGGCTCCGCGGGGCGCCGTCGTGCCGGGCGCTCCCCGCGGGCGCTCGCACCGGGCGCGGGGCCGTGCGCCCGCGCGGGTCACCGGCGTACGGCGCAAGCACGCGTTCACGTAGGGGTGAATCGGCGGCCGACCGGCGTCGGGGGCGTTGCCCTTCGCCGTTCCCTTCGTTGTCCCACGTGCCGCAACCGTTCGTGCGGCACTGTGACATGGAGGAAGAATGAACACGGTCAAGAAGGCGGCCTTCATCACCGCCGCAGCCGGTGGCATCCTCGCCGCGGGCATGGGTGCCGCCAGCGCGAGCGCGGGCGCCGACGGCGCTGCCGTCAACTCGCCCGGCGTCGCGTCGGGCAACAACATCGCGGTCCCGGTCCACGTCCCGGTCAACATCTGCGGGAACAGCGTCAACGTGGTCGGGCTGATCAACCCGGCGTTCGGCAACGTTTGCTACAACATCGGCTGACCACGCCGCAGGTGTGACTTCCGGCAGGCGCCGTACGGGACATCTCGTCCCGGTACGGCGCCTGTTCGGCGTCGGGCGACCCCGCGCCGCCGGTGGTACGTACTACCGCGTCGGGCGAGTCACGCGTGCGTGCCGCCGTCTATGCGCAGTGACGTGCCGGTCACGAAGCGGCCGTCGTCCGACGCGAGGGCGGCGATCATGCCGGCGATCACGTCGGGGTGGGCCATGCCCTCGCCGATGATCGGCATGAGCTTGCCGAACAGTTCCCAGTCGGCGTCGTCCGGCACCTGGTTGGGGGTGTCGTCCACGATGCCGCTGGAGATGCTGCCGGGGGCCACGTTGACCGCGCGCAGGCCCTGACGGCTGTACTCCAGCGCGATCGCGTGCGTGAACGCGTCGATCGCGCCCTTGCTCGCCGCGTACGCCGCCATGTACGGGTGCGCGAAGCTCGCCGAGGTCGAGCTGAAGTTGATCACCACGCCGTTGCCGGTCTCCAGGAGCGCGGGCAGCGCGGCGCGCGTCATCAGGAACGTGCCGGTCAGGTTGATCGTGATGATCTTGTTCCACGTCTCCAGCGGGAACGTGTGGGTGTGCCCCGCCCGCAGGATGCCGGCCGCGTTGACGAGCACGTCCAGGCCGCCCAGGCGCTCGATCGCCGCAGCCACGTCGGTGCCCACCGCGTCCTCGTTCGAGACGTCGAGGACGCCGGTGCTCAGCCGGGCTTCGAGACCCTTTTCGGCCGCCATCGCCCGGGTCTTGTCGAGGCCGTCCGCGTTCACGTCGATCGCGTGTACGGTGCCCGCCTCGCTCAACAGCCGGAGCACGGTGGCCTGGCCGATGCCCGAGCCGCCACCGGTGACGATGATGCGCCGATCCTGGAACCGCTCCACAGTTTCCTCCTTGGACAGGTATGCGGCACCCATCACAAGCCGTGGACGTGTGCGGGAGCAACCCTCCTGAACGGTTGGAGGACAGTGAAATGAAACATGTTCCAGTTCACTTTCACGGCCGATCGGATTAATTCGCCCGGATTGCGTGAGGAACCGTCGGGGAAGGGGTCACACCTCATGCAGGGGAGCCCCCACCCCTCACAAAGCGCCGAAAGCAGAGGTTCCAGCCATGGCAGACACTCCCGCCCGCGCAGACCAGCACACGACCACCGGGCGGCCGGAGCGCGTCGAGCGCTCCGGATCGTCCGCACACCTCACGGAGGTGACCGCGCTCGCGACGGATCGGGGGCGCACCTCGATCGCGGACGGCGTCGTGGCCAAGGTGGCCGGCCTCGCGGCCCGCGAGATCCCGGGGGTGTACGCGCTCGGAACCGGTGTGTCGCGGGCCTTCGCGGCGATGCGCAAGGCGGTCCCCGGCGGTCGTCCCGACGTCGCGCGCGGCGTCAGTGTCGAGGTCGGCGAGAAGCAGTGCGCCGTGGACCTGAGCATCGTCGTCGAGTACGGCGCGCCGATCGCCGAGGTGGCGGCGGCCGTCCGTGACCACGTGATCGAGTCGATCGAGCGGATGACCGGGCTGGAGGTGGTCGAGGTCGACATCTCGGTCGACGACATCCACATCGACCAGGGCGACGACGACGACACGTCCTCGCGCAACCTGGAGTAGCCGAGCCCCGGATGCAAAGATCTTGGAGTCGAGGGGCTCGAATCGGGGCCGAGACCCCTCCGACTCCAAGATCTCTCGCACGTGGTCCGGCCAAGATCTCTCGCACGTGGTCGGCACGACACCGGTGACGATGTCGTATGCCGGTCCCGGGCTGTCACAAGTGGTGAGCAGTAGTGCCCCCACCGCGTGCTCCGGTCACGGCGCCCCGCAGTTGCGGTGCCGGCGGTACTAGCGGCGCCGGGCCCCCACGGTCAGGCCGATCGTGCCGACCGCCACCGCGACGATCGCGGCGGCGAAGACCGACCACGACATCGTGGTGAGCGAGTCGGTGAAGATGGTGTAGACCGCTTCCACGCCGTCTCGGTTCAGGGTCTCCCTGGTGGCCAGTTCGTCGGCGACCGGCCCCTTGACCGCGGACACCATGAGCAGCAGCAGGCCGCTCGTCAGCGCCAGGCCGATGCCCGTCATGACCAGGGCGCGGAACCGGTTCACCGCGACCGCCACGCCGATCACCAGCAACGCCATGGCCAGGATCGGCAGCCACACGCCCGCGTCGTCGACGGCCCGCAGCGCGTCCCGGCCCTGTTGCTCCTCGGTGGTGTCCGGCAGCTGCGCCAGGTCGATCGGGATCGTCGTCGGCAGCCCTGCGGTCGACACGGGCACCCCCGCCGCGCCCAGTTCGCGCACGATCGTGTCCATCGGCGTCTTGAGGGTGACGACCACCTTGTCGCCGTCGACCTTCACGTTCTTGCTGTCCCGGCCGAGCAGCGTGGACATCACCACGTCGTGCGCGGTCGAGACGCCGTCGCGCCAGACAGGCTTGAAGTCGGGCCGCGCGATGGCGGCGTTCACGGCGGCCGTGAACAGCGCCGGCTGCACCTGGCCGCGCAGGTTCGCCGGGAGTTGCCGGATCAGTTCGTCCGTCATCAACCGGGCGACCTCGCTGCGGACCGCGGGCTCGTCGATGAGTTCGACCATGTTGTCGGTGAAGCCCTCGGACGACACCACCTCCCAGCGAACCCACATCGCCGACAGCGCCGGTATCGACAGCAGCACGGCCAGCACCAGGCTGAGCCCGGCGACCGTGCCGCGCAGGGCGCTGTACGGGGGCTTCGCGGGGCGCCTCGGCGGCGGGCCGTAGCCGCCGTGACCGCCCGGGCCGGGGCCCGGGACGCCCGGGGGATAGGGCGGGGGCGGCGCGGGTGTGGACGCGTAGGGCGACGGAGGCGGAGGGTACCCGCCACCGCCTTGACCCGGCGGGTACGAGCCCGGGGACGAGTGCATCGCTTCCTCCGTGGGTGGAAAGTGGTGACTCCTGCGAAGTCGGTCCGGGCCACGACAATGCCGGCTGCCCGACGCTGCCACCGGCAGGCGGCGTGGGTTGTGGTCGGTTGTGGCAGCGCTGTTGCACGCCCGTATCGTGCGCGCTCTTCGGACGACGTCTGCCCGGGGCGGTACGGGGGATGCGCGTCCACAGGCATAGCCTGCATGGATGGACACTGTGGACAACGTCCCGCAAGACGGCCGCCGGCGACCCCGAGTAGGCCACATCCAGTACCTCAACTGCCTGCCCATCTACTGGGGCCTGGCCCGTACGGGCTCGTTGGTGGACCTGGATCTCACCAAGGACACGCCGGACAACCTCAACGACGCGCTCGTGCGCGGCGACCTCGACATCGCTCCGATCAGCGTCGTCGAGTTCCTGCGCCACGCGGACGACCTGGTCGTGCTCCCCGACATCGCGGTGGGCGCCGACGGGCCGGTGATGTCGGTCATGTTGGTCAGCCAGGTACCGCTGGAGGAGCTGGACGGCGCGCACGTGGCGCTCGGCTCGCAAAGCCGTACGGGGGTGCGGCTCGCGCGGCTGCTGTTGGAGGAGAAGTACGGCGTCGCGCCGAAGTTCTTCACGTCGGCGCCCGACCTCGGCCTGATGATGCAGGAGGCGGAGGCCGCGGTCGTGATCGGCGACGTCGCCCTGCGCGCGACGCTCTACGACGCGCCCCGGCTCGGATTGAAGGTCTACGACCTCGCTCAGGAGTGGAAGGACTGGACGGGCCTGCCGTTCGTCTTCGCCGTGTGGGCCGCGCGCCGCGACTTCTTCGCCGCACACCCGGAGGCGGTGCGCGAGGTGCACCGGGCCTTCCTCGAATCACGCGACCTGTGCATGCGGGAAGTGGGGAAGGTGTGCGAGCACGTGGCCCGGTGGGAGGCGTTCGACGCCGCCACCCTGGAGCGCTACTACACCGAGGCGCTCGACTACTCGCTCGGTGAACGCCAACTCGCCGGCATGGCCGAGTTCGCCCGCCGCACGGCGCACGACACCGGGTATCCGGCCGATGTGCGCGTACACCTGCTCGACCACCGGGGCTGACCGGTGACCGCGCGAGATAGGCTCGCCGGGGTTTTTGTGACGTCGTGTTCGTCCTATTCGGAGGCTTCCCCGTGATCAGCGATCTCCAGCCGGTCCTGGACCGGGCCGCCGGCGGTGGGCGCATCTCGCCCGACGAGGCGCTCGCCCTGTACGTCCACGCGCCGCTGCACGCGCTCGGCCGCGCGGCCGACGCCGCGCGCCGGGCCCGCTACGCGGACACGGTCGACATCGCGACGTACATCATCGAGCGCAACATCAACTACACGAACGTGTGCGTCACGGCGTGCAAGTTCTGCGCGTTCTACGCCCCGCCCAAGAGCGAGAAGGGCTGGGTCCGCGAGATCGACGACATCCTGCGCCGTTGCGCGGAGACGGTCGAACTCGGCGGTACGCAGATCATGTTCCAGGGCGGGCACCACCCGGACTTCGGTGTCGAGTACTACGAACGCTCGTTCGCCGCGATCAAGGCCGAATTCCCGCAACTGGTCATCCACTCGCTCGGGGCGTCCGAGGTCGAGCACATGGCGAAGGTCTCCGGCGTGGGCATCGAGGAGGCCATCGCGCGGATCCACGCGGCGGGCCTGGACTCGTTCGCCGGCGCGGGCGCCGAACTGCTGCCGGAGCGGCCGCGCAAGGCCATCGCGCCGCTCAAGGAGTCCGGCGAGCGGTGGCTGGAGATCATGGAGACCGCGCACGGGCTGGGCGTCGAGTCGACCTCGACGATGCTCATGGGCACCGGCGAGACCAACGCCGAGCGGATCGAGCACCTGCGGATGATCCGCGACGTGCAGGACCGCACGGGCGGCTTCCGCGCGTTCATCCCGTACACCTACCAGCCCGAGAACAACCACCTGAAGGGGCAGACGCAGGCGACCCTGCTCGAATACCTGCGCCTGATCGCGGTCGCCCGCCTGTTCCTGCACAACGTCGCGCACATCCAGGGCTCGTGGCTGACCACGGGCAAGGAGGCCGGGCAGCTCACGCTGCACTACGGCGCCGACGACCTGGGCTCGGTGATGCTGGAGGAGAACGTCGTCTCGTCGGCGGGCGCCAAACACCGCTCGAACCGGATGGAACTCCTGCACCTGATCCGCACGGCGGGCCGCGTCCCCGCGCAGCGCGACACGACCTACAACCACCTGGTCGTACACACCGACCCGGCGGACGACCCGGTCGACGACAAGGTCGTCTCGCACTTCTCGTCGACCGCCCTCGACGGTGCGCCCAAGCGCACCGAACTGAAGGTCGTCGACGCGCGGTAGGCGCCTGCGCACCCGAGGCCACCCCGACCGACTGCGAAGCCGACGCGGGGGACGAGAACAGCCTGGCCGGAATTTCGGAACGCCGGAACGCCGGAACGCCGGAACGCCGGAACGCCGGGACGCCGGGACGCCGGAACGCCGGAACTCTGGAGCTCCGGAACTTCGGAGCTCCGGAACTTCGGAGCTCCGGAACTTCGGAGCTCCGGAACTTCCGGTGGGGCGGCGTGTGTTGGACGATGGGCCGTAGCGGGCTGTCGAGCCTGCCGGAGTGGTCGGGGGGCCGATGCATCCGTCGCCTGGGGACGTCGTCTACGCGTTCGTCAAGAAGAAGCCGTGGGGCCGGCGCCGGGTGAGCGTTCGCTTCGGCATCCAGAAGCCGGTCCTGCGGGTGTCGTCCTGGTCGGCGACCGACCCGTACGGCAACGACTGGATCCTGGTGCTGCCGGTCGTGCGGGGTGTCCTGGACACACCGCTCGACCCCGCCGCACTGGTCCGGCTCCCGGTCGACAACGTGTGCGCGTACAAGACGACGCTGGGCGAGGCGGAGTACGACGCCGTGGACACGATCTTCCACGGCCGACACCCGCGTTACCCGTGGATCGACATCCGCGCCGACGACCCCGACGCCTCTCGGAGGGTTTCGCAGCCCGTACCTCCCGCCGGCACGCGACCTCCCACTCTGCGTGAGGTGTGGAACGACGCTACGCAGTAAGCGCTGTACGGTTCGCGCGCTGCGGGCGGGTGGACGGCGGGCGGACGGGCGGAGCGGGCGCGCGAAGACGCGCCGGGTCGGCGGTTTGTCGGGCCCGGCCTGACGGTGGTTCGTCGGGTTCGCGGGACGGTTGGGATGATGGACGCATGCCGTCCACCCTGCACAGCGCGTCCGTTGTCCTGCCCATGGCCGCGGAGCCCATCCGCGACGGGGCCGTCCTGGTCGAGGACGATCGGATCGTCGCGGTGGGGCCGCGGGCCGAACTGGCGTCCGCCGGGGCCCGCGAGCGGGTCTGGCGCGGTGTCCTGACGCCCGGACTGGTGAACGCCCACGCGCATCTCCAGTACACCGACTTCGGCGATCTCGCGCTGTCCGGGCTCGCCTTCCCGGAGTGGATCCGGACCCTCACCGAGCGACGGTCCACGTTCTCCGAGGTCATGTGGCAGGAGAGCGCGCGCCGCGGCGTGCACCACATGCTGCGCTCGGGGACGACGGCCGCCGCCGACGTGGTCACCGATCCGTGTGTGCTGGTGCCGGTCGGGCGGTCGGGGCTGCGCGGGATCAGCTACGTCGAGGTGATCGCGGACGACGCGATGTGGGCGGCCGGCGGGCGGCGCGAGGCGTTCCTGTCGACGTTGCGGGGGGCGAGCGGTGGGCGGGAGTTGGGCGTCTCGCCGCACACGCCGTACACGGTCGGCACGGCCGTGTTCGAGGAGTGCGCGGCCATCGCGCGCGAGCGGGGGCTGCGGCTGCACCCACACCTGGCCGAAACCGCGCACGAGGCCGAGTTCATCCGATACGGCACCGGCCGATTCGCGGAGTTGAACCGCGCGTTCGGGATGGCCCTGGAACTGCTCGACGGCGGCAGCGGGGGCGGACCCGCGGCGTACCTGGACGGGTTCGAGGGGCTCGGCTCCGACGTGCACGTCGCGCACGGCGTGCATCTGGCCGCGGACGACCGGGCATTGCTGCGCGAGCGCGGTACCGCGGTCGCGTTGTGTGTGCGCTCGAACGCGATCCTGGCGGCCGGCGAGCCGCCGATCGCCGACTACCTGGCGGAGGGCTCGCCGATCGCGCTCGGCACCGACTCGTTGGCCTCGTCACCGTCCCTGGACATGTGGGAAGAGGCGGCGGCGGCTCGGGAGTTGGCGGTTCGGCAGGGCTACGCGGGCGCGGATCTGGACCGGCGGCTGGTCGAGGCGGTCACGGTGGGCGGCGCGGCGGCGATGGGTGGCCTCGCGGGCGCGGGCACGCTGGGGGCCGGCGGACTCGCCGACCTGGCCGTTTTCGACGTACCGACCGACGGCGATCCGTACGCGGCGCTGGTGGCGCACGGCACGGGCTCGTGCGTGGCGACGGTGCTGGGTGGGCGGTTGGTGCACCGCCGCTGAACGGTGCGGGCGAGTGGTGTGCATACCTGGGCGGACCCCGGGCAGGCGCTTGAGCAGAACGAGATGGTTCCGGCAAAAGCCATGAAACGACCCGAGCTCTGTCCGCTTGGGAAGGGAAGGCACACCATGTCTGTCAGCACCCGTATCCGTTCGCTCGTCCACGCCGTTACCCCGCGCCGCAAGGGTCGTCGCAGCGGGGGTGGAGGCGGTGGTGTCGGCATCGGCGCCCGCATCGGCAGGGTCGGTGGTGGCGTCGGCGCCAACAAGCGTGGCGTCGGTGGCGGCGTCGGCCGCCGGTGACCCTCGACGAAGCGTTTCGACATCCGCCGGGCGGACCGCGTGCATGTGCGGTCCGCCCGGCGGCTTGCGTGGGACCCGGGTAAGGCTTGCGTGGGACCAGGCAAGGCTCGTGGGTGCCCGTCCCCGTGCGGTGCTTGTGGGCGACCCGCGTGAGGTTCCTGTACGGGTCCCGCGTGAGCTCTCGCGTGGCCCCTGGGCACGATGGAGGGCGGCGGCGCGAGATGATGGCCGGGTGACCCGAGCCTCTCTCGACAAGCAGCCGCGTGAAGTCGCCTCGATGTTCGACGCGGTCGCGGCGCGTTACGACCTGACCAACACGGTGTTGTCCATGGGCCAGGACCGGTCCTGGCGCAAGGCGGTGGCCCGCGCCGTGGACGCCCGCCCCGGGGAACGCGTCCTCGATCTGGCCGCCGGCACCGGTACGTCGTCGCTGCCGTTTCGGGACGCGGGCGCGGAGGTCGTGCCGTGTGACTTCTCCGTCGGCATGCTGCGCGAGGGCAAGCGCAAGCACCCCGAACTGCCGTTCACGGCGGGCGACGCGACGCAGTTGCCGTTCAAGGACGCCACGTTCGACGCGGTGACGATCTCGTTCGGCCTGCGCAACGTCAACAACACCGAGGCCGCGCTGCGCGAGATGCTGCGGGTGACGCGCCCGGGCGGGCGGCTCGTGGTGTGCGAGTTCAGTCGGCCGACGTGGGCGCCGTTCGAGACCGTGTACGTCGAATACCTGATGCGTGCGCTGCCGCAGGTCGCGGAGGCGATCAGCAGCAATCCGGACGCGTACGTCTACCTCGCCGAGTCCATCCGCGCATGGCCCGACCAGGCGGGGCTCGCGGCGCTGGTGGCCAAGGCCGGCTGGGAGCGCCCCGCGTGGCGCAACCTGACCGGCGGGATCGTCGCGCTGCACCGGGGCTTCCGACCGGTGGGGTGATTCGAGGCGGCGGGTCGGTGTGGGGGTGAGCGGCCTGCCCTCGGGCGGCTCGCGGCCGCACGACTCACCGTCGCGCCGAGCATGTCACCGAGGGCGGAGCCGTTCCTCGCTCCTCGTAGAATCGTCCGGCCGGAACCGTCCCGGTTTCGGTGCCGCCGCCAAAGACTTCCAGGGGAGTCGTCGTGACCGACGCAGCGCCCGTCACAACCACCAAGCGCGCCGACTCGACGCACGAGGCCGACGTCATCGTGGTCGGGGCCGGTCCGGCCGGATCGACCACGGCGTATCACCTGGCCAAGTCCGGCGTGAGCGTGATCCTGCTGGAGAAGACCGCGTTCCCGCGCGAGAAGGTCTGCGGCGACGGGCTCACCCCGCGCGCGACCAAGCAGTTGATCAACATGGGTGTGGACACCTCGGTCGAGGCCGGCTGGCTGCCCAACCGGGGGTTGCGGATCCTCGGCGGCGGCATGCGCCTGGAACTCGACTGGCCCGACCTCGCCGCCTACCCGGCGCACGGACTGGTCCGCAAGCGCGCCGACTTCGACGAGATCCTGGCCCGCCAGGCGGTGTCGGCCGGCGCGAAGCTGTACGAGCGGGCCAACGTCACGAGCCCGATCCTGGACGACCGCACCGGCCGCATCGTCGGGGTCAACGTGCGGATGAACGGTTCCAAGGAGGAGACCGTCTTCCGCGCCCCGATCGTGGTCGCCGCCGACGGCAACTCGACCCGGCTGTCCCTCGCGATGGGCCTGCACCGGCGCGAGGACCGCCCGATGGGCGTCGCGGTCCGGACCTACTTCAAGTCCCCGCGCAGCGACGACGACTACCTGGAGTCGTGGCTGGAGCTGTGGGACCGCCGCGACGGTCAGGAGAAGCTGCTCCCGGGCTACGGCTGGGTGTTCGGCATGGGCGACGGCACGTCGAACGTGGGCCTGGGCCTGCTGAACACGTCGGCGGCGTTCAAGGACATCGACTACCGCGACCTGCTCAAGGGCTGGGTCTCCGGGATGCCCGAGGAGTGGGGCTACACCGACGAGAACCAGGAGGGCCCGATCCGCGGCGCCGCGCTGCCGATGGGCTTCAACCGCCAGCCGCACTACACCAAGGGCCTGCTCCTGGTCGGCGACGCGGGCGGCATGGTCAACCCGTTCAACGGCGAGGGCATCGCGTACGCGATGGAGTCGGGCGAGATCGCGGCCCAGGTGATCACCCAGGCCGTGGGCCGGCTCACCCCCGAGGGCCGCGAGCGTGCCCTGCACGACTACCCGCGCATCCTCAAGCAGACCTACGGCGGCTACTACACGCTCGGCCGCGTCTTCGTGAAGCTGATCGGCGACCCGCGGGTGATGAGCTTCGCCACCAAGCACGGCCTGCCGCACCCGATGCTGATGAAGTTCGTCCTGAAGATGCTCGCCAACCTCACCGACCCGCGAGGCGGCGACGCCATGGACCGCATCATCAACGGCATGGTCCGCATCGCGCCGGCGGCATGATCCGTTGACGAGGTGACGACGCCCGCCGCTGCCGTGTGCGTGAAGAGCGCACACCGGCGGTGATGTTCAGGTCAGCCAGGTGCGCAGGGCGTCGAGGCCGGCCTGGCGGGGGATGTCCTCGACCGCGGAGGCTTCGGTGCGGTGCGGTGCGTCGGGGACTGGGCCGCCGGCACGCCGGCGGGGAGGGCCTGCCAACACGGGGTGCCGCCGGGTGCGGCCATGACCAGCGGGTTGCGCAGGTCGCCGCAGACCCACACGGCGCCCAGCCCGTCGGTCATGGCGTCCCACACGGTCAGCGGCACCGCCCCGATGCAGGTGCGTGCGGCGGTGCCGACCGGTGCGAGCAGATGGATGCGGCAGATCCGGGCCGGGACGGGGTGCCGTTGCGGGACCACGAGTTGCGTGCCCCGGACGGCGGCGACGATGTCCTCGGCGGCGGCCGGCTCGACGCGGCACGGCCAGACCTGCCACGTTGCTCGCGCAGTACCTGCTGTTGCCGGGCGGCCGTGCGGAACGCCGTGTCCAGGGCCGTGTGAAACGCCGAGTGGACCAGCAGCACGCCGACCGCGATCACCGGGGGCATGAAGAGGCCCGCCCGCAGATGCGGGGGCACCGCGCTCCAGGCGGCGACCGCGCCGACAGCGGCGGCCACGACGACCGGCAGGACGGTCCTGGCCCGGTCGCGCTGCCCGCGTACCGGCGCGACACCGCCGTCGAGCCGGTGCGCGTAGTCCTGGGCGCCAGACGTCTCGCAGGCGGGACGCGGCGAGACCTCGTACCCGAACTGCCGTGCCTGGCCAGGATCCTGCACGTCCGGCCCCCGTTCCGTATCCGGTCCGGGTAGACCACCGGCCAGAGCGGGCCGCGTCAAGGGGCGGGCGAGCCGCGGCCGTTGCCATCCGACCGGGCCCCGCGTACGAGGAGAGCGCGGGGCGCGGCGACTCAGCGGTGCCGGCTTGAGGAGGGACTTCGCGTCGGGCCGGGTCGTCTCGGCCTGCACAGGTTCCTCCATCGGAGCCGAGCAGCATGCCCGTCCGATGTGGCTGTGATTCAGGCGCGCTTGAGGCCGGTCAGGAAGGTCGCCACGGGGTCGGGCCGAGTTCGAGTCGGCCGCGGGTGCGGGCTTTGGTGTCGCGGACGGCGGTGTGCGCGGCGACGGCGGCGACTTCGACGCAGTCGCCTTCCTGGCCGGAGTGGGTGGACTTTCGCCACGCGTATTGTCGGGCAGTCATGGTCGAGCATCCTCGCTGCGATCACGGCCCCGAACGCGGGACCCGCGGGTGGGTTTCAGGCCCGCTTGAGGCTGGCCAGGAAGGCTGCCCATGGGGTCGGGCCGACTTCGAGGCGGCCTCGGGTGCGGGCTTTGGTGTCGCGGACGGCGGT
>NZ_WWJX01001286.1 GCF_009865215.1 Streptomyces sp. SID3343
CCGGGGTGCCGGGGTGCCGGGGTGCCGGGGTGGTGGTGTGTTTCGGCGAGGTGGTCGAGGCGGACCGCGTCGAGGCTGGTCGAGGTGGTGCGTTCGGTGCCGTCGAGGATGGCGGTGATCGCGGCTTGGCGGATCAGGCGGGCCAGGCTGTCGATCCCGCCGACGGTGCGCTGAGGGAGGAGGTCCAGGGCGGCTTCCACGCCGGCGATCAACTCGGTGAACGGTTCGCGTTTCCCGAGCCGTGCCGCGAACGCGCCGCACTCGACCAGGGAGGGCCGCCCGGCGAGTTGCGCGCCGCGTACCCTACCGGACAACAAGGTGGCGACCACGTCGATGCCCGCGCACACGAACGTCGCCCCGATGCGTTCGGTGAGGTCTTTCAACAGGTCGGCGGTCTCGGCGCCGGTGGTGGTACGCGGGTGGTGGAGGCGGTGGATCTCGTGGCACAAGACCTGTTCGGCCCCGAACACCCCTTCGTCCTCTTGGTGTTCACCTCGCCGCGCCGCGAGATCCAGGCCCGCGCCGCCCGTCCGCGGGGCGATCCGTGTCCGCTTCCGTGCCCGCTTCCACCGTCGCTTCCGCGACCGACCACGACACACAGGGCGTTTCCCCAGGTCACATCCCGGACAAGGGGTCCTCCAAGCGTGCCTACAACCCCTCCTCCCCGTATCCGCGCAGGTCCACCGCGCGGTCCAGGGGCGAGGTGCTCGCCGCACTCGCGGTCGTCAAGCTCACCACCCCCGCGCAACTGCGCCTGCTGTTGCCCACCGAGCGCGGCGACAAGGCGGTGCGCAACGCGCTGAACGACCTCGCCCGGCACCGGCTCGCCACCTCGGAGGGCCGCGAGGGGGCCGAGTACCGCAAGATCGGGCGCCTGACGCCGGCTGGGCAACGCGCCGCCCTCGCCACGCTGCCCGCAG
>NZ_WWJX01001287.1 GCF_009865215.1 Streptomyces sp. SID3343
GCGCCCTCGACGTCGCGCGCACCCTCGCCCGCGCCCCCGGCATCGGCGAGGCGACGACGGCGCCGGACGCCACCGCCCGCCTCCAACCGATCGCCGAGGCGGTGCGCCGGGAGAACGACGTCGACTTCGTGGTCTTCATGTCGGCGGACGGAATTCGATTCACCCACCCCGACCCGACCCTGATCGGGCAGCACTTCCGCGGCCACATCGAGTCCGCCGTGCGCGGCGAGGTCTCGACGGAGACCTACGCCGGCTCCCTCGGCCCGTCGGTGCGCGCGGTCGTCCCCGTCCTCGGCGCCCCGGGTGCCCGTCCGATCGCACTCGTCTCGGTCGGAGTGACCGAGCACCGGATCGACGCCCTGGTGCGCGACGACATTCCGCTGGTGATCCTGGGCGCGGCCGGCGCGCTCGCCGTGGCGTGCGGGGCCGGGGCCGCGGTGCACC